>JBBDVZ010000316.1:0-18022 GCA_040903115.1 Planctomycetaceae bacterium | reverse complement strand
AGCCGAGCGGGGAGGGTTAGGGTGGGGGGGCGAACAACCACCGACGAGCAATGACTCCAATAACTCCGATCAAGTTCAGTCAGCCTGTCCCACCGACACAGAGCGCGCACTGGCGCTCATGCAAAAACTTTCCGCGGCCACCGAGCCGCTCCGATCGAAAAGGGATCTCGCCGGCTGGGTCGTCGTCCTCGAAAACCTGGCACACGAACTGGGACTTGCACCGGCACGAGCATCCGCCGAGACGACCTCGACAAACGACGACGGCGCCGGCTGGGGCGTGTTCTGGAAGTCGCTGCGCGAGGCCGTGGCGATGACTTCCGCTTGCGAGTCGAGTCCCAGGCGCCTCGATATCGCCGAATTCGTCGCGTTACTCAAAGAACTGATTCTTCCCGAAAGGCTGCCCCCTTCGCCCGACGAGCAGGGCAGGGTGCGAATCGTGGAGGCGGCTCAGGTTCGGGCGCTCGACGTGCCTCACCTCTTTTTGGCCGGTCTCAGCGAGGGCAGCTTCCCGCGGATTGCAGACGACGACTTTCTGTACAACGAAGCGGAACGGCATGACCTCAACGCCCGCGGGCTGAGCTTGGCGCACCGCTCGTCGCGCACGCAAGATGAGATGCTGTTGTTTTACGGCGTAGTGACCCGCGCGCGCCGCAGTCTCGTTTTGAGCTACCCGGCCTTAAGCGCGCGAGGGCAGTCGCTGTTTCCCAGTCCGTATTTGGCAGCCGTCCGCGACCTGTTCGAGGAGGACGCTTTGCCGACGACGCAGGTGGGGCAGCTCGACCCCGTTCCCACGAGGGATCGCGTCCAGTCGGCCGCCGACTTGCGATTGGTCGCTACGTCCGAGTTATGCGGCGGCAAGCCTTCGTTGTTTCGCACGATGGCCGATTCACCGGAACATCAATCGACCGCGCTCAACATTCTGGCTGCTTTCGAGATGGCTGCCAATCGGTTCAAGACGCGCGGCTTCACGTCCTACGAAGGGCTGCTGCAAAGTCCCGCGAACCTCGAACGGATTCGCGCCCGCTTTCCCGCGGATTCCCAGTTCAGTGCGACGCAGCTCGAGTCGTATGCCGGCTGCCCGTTTCGCTTCTTCGTCTCCGAGATTTTGCGCATCGACCCGCTGGAATCGCCTCGATCGGAAACCGATTATCTCGCACGAGGCAGCGCATTGCACGCCGTGTTGGCGGAACTGCACCGCAAGCTAACTGATGATGGCGACGCAAGCCGCACCGCCGACGCCGGGCAAATCGCGGTGCGCTTTCGCCAACTGGTCAACCAAGAACTGGGACGAAGTGCAGCCGAGACTGAGCTGCAAAAAGCACTCTTGCGGATCGAGGAACGACTGCTCAACGAGTGGGCCGACGCTTATGAAGTTCAACACGAAACGTATCTGAAATTGTTCGGCGGGCAGTGGGAAACCTTGCCAACTCCGGCGGGCTTGGAGGTGGCTTTCGGTGACGCGCCCGCTGAGACGGGCGAATTCGGCGGGCAGACGTTCGGCAGCCTTGTGTTGGGCGCTGGCGGCAATCAGGTTCGCATTCGTGGCCGCATCGACCGCATCGACGTCGGGCAGGTCGACAACCGTTCGGTGTTCAACATCATCGACTACAAGTCCGGAACTCCGCCGAAGTTCAGCCTCGACGACGTACGCTCGGGCAAGTCCCTGCAACTGGCGCTTTACACGCTGGCAGCATATCGCCTCGGCATCGCGGCCCCCGGCGCCGTCCCGTTTCAGATGGGCTACTGGTCTCTGCGCGAGACGGGCTTCGTGCCGGGACTGAAAGGCAAGCCCAAGCCGATCGACCAGGCGGTTCTCGCGTCGCTCGAGACGATTCTCGATGACCTGGTTCCCAAACTGGCCGAGTCGATGCGCGCCGGACAGTTTCCCGTCGATAGCCGTGATCCCAACTGCACCGGCCGTTGTGTCTACAGCACCATCTGCCGCGTCAACGAAATTCGCCCGCTCGCCGACAAGCTGAACAAGCGAAGGCCCGATTGAATTGAACACCCGGCCAAACACCGCCGCCGTCGCCGAAGCTGCCGTCGCCCTGACGCCGCAGCAGGATGCGGCGATTCACACGCGCGGCGTGTCGATCGGGCTCTCGGCCGGCGCGGGGTGCGGCAAGACCTTTGTGATAACGCAGCGGTTTCTGACGCTGCTCGACGTGCACGAGCCGCCCGATCGCGCCACGGCCCTCAATCCGCTGGCGGGAATCGTCGCGATCACGTTTACCGATCGCGCGGCACGGGAAATGCGCGACCGCATCCGTGCGGCCTGTCACGAGCGACTGTCGAAATGTCCTCCCGAAGAAGTGGAACATTGGCTGCCGATCATCCGGGCCCTCGACACCGCTCGCATCAGCACCATTCACTCGTTTTGTGCGTCGCTCTTGCGATCGCAGGCGATCGACGCCGGCCTGGATCCACAGTTTGGCCTGCTCGACGGGGCCGCCGGTGATGCCTTTCTGCGAAAGATCATTGAGGAAACAGTCTTCGATCTCGTCGAGCGCGGCGATCCCGATGGCGTGGAACTCGTCTTCAACTATGGATTGGAACGCACCGCGCGGCTGTTGCGAGTGCTGTTGCACGGGCGATTTCGGATCAACTTCGCCGACTTCGACCACTATTCGCCCGAGACGCTCGCGCAGAAATGGTTGGATGTTTGGCACGAGCAGTTTGTGCTGAATCTTGTGAAGCGCTTCATCGAACTGCACAGCACGCAGCGGCTGCTCGAGCTGTTGCGAGAGCACACGCCAAATCATCCCGTCATGAAGGGCCGTTGCGAGTTTCTGCTGGACAACATCGAGAGGCTCCCGACCGCCGACGACCCCGTGCTGCTTCTCAGTGAATTGCACGGAGAAGCCCGCGTTCAGGGAGGGGGGGGAAAGTCGGCCTGGAGCAGCGAAGACGTTTACAAGAGCGTCCAGGCGGCCCTCTCGGATTTCCGCGATGCCATCGAGAAGCTCAAGAAGGATCTCGACGTCGATGACGCCGATGTCCAGACCGCGGCGCGACTCAGTTTGACCGCTCTGAACGTGCTGCGACAGCTCTCCGACCGTTACGACCTGCAGAAGCAGCGAGAAGGCGTGCTCGACTTTGACGATCTGCTGTCGCGCACGCGAGATTTGCTGCGGCACAGCAAAAGCGTGCGCCACCGCGCCGCCGCGACGGTCAAGTACCTGATGGTTGACGAGTTTCAAGACACCGATCCGGTTCAAGCCGACATTGTAAAACTGTTGTGCGGCGACAGGCTGCTCGATGGGACGCTGTTTTTTGTCGGCGACGCAAAACAATCGATTTATCGCTTCCGGCGAGCTGATCCTGCAGTTTTCACCGCGTTGCGCGAGAATCTTCCGACTGAGGGCCGACTTCCGCTCAGCACAAATTTTCGCAGCCAGCCCGACGTGCTGCGATTCATCAATTGTGTTTTTGCGCCCGAGATGGGCGAAAGCTACGAACCGCTGTCGCCTCACGTCGATACGCAGCTCTCGCCGACGCCGGCCATTGAATTCCTTTTCGCGACGCCCGGCACCGACGATTTCGAAACCCCCCTCCCTTCCAGGGAGGGGCTGGGGGAGGGTCAAGACGCTGAAGATTCTGACCAGTTTCCCAACGTCTCTTCGCATGCAGCAGACGACGACGGGCCGGCCAAAGAGAAGGCCGAGCAGAAGCGCACCCGTGAAGCCGACTGGATTGCCCGCCGCATCGCCTCGCTGTTGAACGACAACGTGCCGCGCATTCGGCAGAAAAACCCCGATACGGGGGCCGTCGAGTTGCGGCCGGCGCGGCCGGGCGACGTCGCGATCGTGTTTCGCGCGCTCACCAGCGTGTGGTTGTACGAAGAGGCCCTGCGGAACCACGGCATCCCGTACTACCTGGTCGGCGGGCGGACGTTTTACGCACAACAGGAGGTGTTCGACCTCGTCAACCTGTGCAGCTTTCTCGACGACAGCGACGACCAGGTGAGCCTTGCCGGAGTGCTGCGATCGCCGCTTTTTTCAATCAGTGACGACACGCTGTTCGCCATGGTCGACCGGTTCGGCACGCTTTCCGCCGCCTTGAACAACGAACCGTCGTCATTTCTCTCCGAAGAGCAGCAATATCAGTGGAAACACGCGGGACGAGTGCTCGGCGAACTTCGAGACCAAAAGAACAATTTGCCGTTGGCGGCATTGCTCAACCTGGCCATCGCGCGAACCGGATACGACGCCAGCCTGCTCGCCGAGTTCCTGGGACGGCGAAAGCTGGCGAACCTTCGCAAGCTGATCGAGATGGCCCGGCAACTCGATCGCGCCGGGCTGGAGAGCATCAAGAACTTTGTAAATCGCATCCGCGACTCGGTGATGGAACAGACCGACGAAGAACTCGCCGCCGTTCATGCCGAAACCAGCGACGTCGTCCGCCTGATGTCGATCCACCAGGCCAAGGGACTCGAGTTTCCCATCGTAATCGTCGCCGACATTGACTCGGCGCATCGCGGCAGTGGCGAGATGGCGTACCTGCATCCGGAGTTCGGCCCGTTGCTTCCGATGCCCAAGGTCCACGGCAGGTCGATCTCGAATCTCGGCGCGAAAATGCACCGGCTGCAAGAACAGCCGGAAGATGCCGCCGAGTCGACGAGGCTGTTTTACGTGGCGGCCACGCGGGCTGCCGATTACCTCATCCTCTCAGCCGGATTAGACGGCGACCGGAAGATTCATTCGCCGTGGATGACGCTGTTGGCAAACCGGTTCGATCTGCAGACTGGACTGCCGGCGGGTGACCCGTATTTGGGACGGCTCTCGCCGGGGAACGTTGCCGCTGACGACATTCCGGCGATTCGCGTGCATCTCCATCCGCCGGAAGTTGTGACCGCCGCAAGACCGGAACAACCGTTTGATTTGCCGTTGGACAAGTTTCGCGAGGCGGTCGAGTTGGCCGACGCAGAGCCTCTGCCCGAAACGCTGCGGCACATCGCGCCCGATTACGCATCGCGCCGGCACTTCAGCGTATCGGGAATCGAACAAGCAGCCGCAGCGCTGAATACTTCAAAGATTCGCGAACGCGATTTCCCCTCCCCCCCCGCGGGGGAGGGTCAGGGTGGGGGGGCGAACGGCCATGGCGCATCGTTTCGGCCTCCGCGGGCAGCCAGCGACTTGGATGAACCGGCGCCGGACGCGACCACGCTCGGCACGATCATGCACGAGGTCCTCGAGAGAATCGATTTTGCACATCCCGAGGCGGTCGATGCGGCAATCGACCAACGTCTCCGTGCAACCGGCGCGGGTGGGAACGAGCCGCTGCGCTCAGCCGTGTCGACGCGTGTGAGTCGTTTTCTGGCCACGCCAATCTTTCGCGAACTGTGCCAGTCGGTGCACTGCGACCGGGAGATTGATTTTGTTCTTCGCTGGCCGATCGACCCGTATGCAGAAGCCCACGGACAGCGGTCCGTGGGCTTGGGCGCGGTCATAATCTCGGGCAAGATCGACTGCCTGTACCAGTCGCGCGATGGCCGCTGGAAAATTGTCGACTACAAGACGGGGCGACTACCCGCGCGAAACGCCGCAGCGGTCCTGGAAAAGTATGACATTCAAATGGCAATTTATGCCTTTGCCGTGCAAGCGGCCATCGGCCGCAAACCGGACTCCGTCGAGATCATCTTGGTGGGCGAGGAGATCACCCCGGTGTCATTGGACCTGACCGACGCGTTCCTTTCGACAACCAGCCGCAAGATTGATGAAGCGATTCAACAATTGCGTCGCGGAAACGGTGCGAGCGTTTCGGACTTCGAAACCGCAATGCAATGAAATTTCATCTCGTTCCCAAGCTCTGCTTGGGAACGCATTTTGGCGAAGCTCGGCTCGACTGTCTTCGACCCTGAGGCTCAGACCCGAAGGGAGCTCGCCGAAGTCCGCTTCGCGGCACCGTTTCACTCGAAGCAGAGCTTCGAGACAGTGGGTTCCCAAGCAGAGCTTGGGAACCAGAGAATCATGAAGGGCAAAATCATTTTGCCCCCTGACGCCGCCTGTTGTTATTCTTTTTTTGACTCGCCGTCGCGCTCGAGGCGCAATCGCAGCGGGACCTCGAGGCCGTGTCGCTCCATCAAGACGGCGTCGGTCAGAATTGCCCGAGGCGGGCCTTCGGCGCGGATCCTGCCTTCGTCGAGCACGATGACACGGTCGCAGTGTTCGACAACCAGGTCGAGGTCGTGCGTGGCGATGATTTGCGTCCCGACGAATGCGCGCAGGATCGCCAACAGCGACCGGCGCGCCCGCGGGTCGAGATTGCTGGCCGGCTCATCCAATGCCAACAGGGCAGGATGGCAGGCGAGCACACCCGCGAGGCAAACCCGTTTCCGCTCGCCCACACTCAGTTGCAGCGTGCTGCGCTGATGGTAGTCGGCCAGGCCCACCGCGACGAGGCTCTCTTCGACGCGACGCTCCACTTCCTCTCGCCGCAAACCCAGGTTTAACGGGCCGAACGCCACGTCTTCGCGCACCGTCGGGCAAAAAAGCTGGTCGTCGGGATCTTGAAACAAGAAGCCAACGAGCCGGCGGATCTCTCGCAGGTTCTGCGCCGTCATCGGCAGACCGGCCACTTTCACCGCGGCAGAGTTCAACGCGACTTGCCCGCCCCCGCCTGAAATATTGTCGGGCAGCAGCCCATTGAGATGCATCAGCAGCGTCGACTTCCCTGCGCCGCTGGGTCCCACAATTCCCACCCGTGCCCCGGCGGCCACGGAAAAACAAATATCATCGAGTGCCCGCACGCCGCCCGGATACCGATACCCGAGATGATCGACTTTCAGAACGAACTCGGACGGCGGTGTGGTCATTCGGCCATCGCATGATTGGAGAAAAGTATGTTCGAGCCGCGGGGTTTATCCCCAAAGTCCCCGGCCGCGCGAACTGAACCCGCTGCTGGCCACTTACGAATTACGATCAATCCGGCATCTCATCGAGTCGGCGAACGTGCCCGTCCCATCCGCGGGCGCACATGGCGCCGTGCACGCGCTCGGCCCGCTGCATCGCGCGGATCAGCAGCATCCCGATCATTTGCACCGAGTTCCTCCAACGATGTCGCAAACCGCCGGCTGAAAAGGTCCGCGCGCGGCGTGCATTGCGCATTTTCGACAGCTCGTCCCAAAGCACGAAAACGTAGCGGTACATGAAGGCCATCATCGCGACCAAGGCCGCCGGCACTCGCATCCGCCGCAGCGTGACCAGCAGTTGATCGAACGGCATGACGTTCACCAGCCACAGCATCGCGAGAAAGGCCACCGTGCTGCGAAACAGGATGCCCGCCATGATCTCCCAGCCCGACCTAAACCCCTGCGCCAAGGGCAGCGAGATCGATAAGATCATCACCATGGGCATAAAGATTGCCAGCCTGCGGGCGAGATACTTGAGCGGAATGCGGGCGAGGCTGTGTCCAATAAACACCAACGACGCCAGCGCACCCAGCGCCGGCCAATACGCGACCGGAACGGAAACTCCCGTGGCGATCACGACGACCGTCATCAGCAGCTTCAATTTCGGCGGCAAGCGGTGGCAGACCGACGCCGAGCGCCCGTAACGATCGAGATAGTTACTTGGCATGACTCGGCCCGGCGGTCGAGGCGAGACGCTTGAGCGCACGTCCCAATACCAGCGCGATCACCAGCACCATGACGGTCCCCGTCAATCCGGCCAGCGATACGGAGATCTTCTGCCACGCCGGCGCCTCCTCCCAATGCACCACGGGAGCGGGAATTGCGTAATCGTCCAACATCCCCACCTTCGGCGCAGCGGCGGCCGACGTTAAACCCGTCTTTTCGCCGACCGCTTCGAGGCCGTCGGGGGCCGCCGACGCAAAGGGCGCCAGGAACACCGCGACCGCTAAGGCCACAACGACACCGGCAGCGGTCGCTCGCCCGAAATAACCGACCAGCCCTGGTCGTGGAACTCCTTGATAGATCAGGTCCGGGCGCTGAGACAACACGAAACTGATGACTCCGCCTGAAATCATGGCTTCGCCCACGCCGATCGCCGAATGGACGATGACCATCAGCGCGAAGACGTTCGAGAAATCATATTCGACGCCGCTGTGCGAAAGCCGCAGCTCGAGACAAAACAGCGCCGCCGCCGCCATCACGCTCACCCATGCGGCAACGACGACGCCGACCACGGTGGCGCGCGAGCCGCCACCCAGCAGCTTGCGTGCGGCTGCATAGACCGCATACCCGCCGAGCGCGCCGACGACTCCCATGTTCAGCACGTTCGCGCCGAGCGCAAGCAAACCCCCGTCGCTAAACAGCGCGCATTGGACTGCCAACACCAACGTGACGGCCAGGCAACCGGCCCACGGCCCCAACACGGCCGACGCCAACACGCCTCCCAGCAAGTGCCCCGACACCGAGGGGATGCCAAGCAACCCGATGGGAAAGTTCACCATCTGCCCGGCGAACAACAATGCCGACATCATCCCCGTCAACGGTATCGTGCGCTCGGCGAGCGAATCCTTCAACTTGTGCAGGCTATAGCCGACGGCTCCAAACGAAACAGCCCCCGTGGCGACACAGACCGGAAGACTCAAAACGCCGTCGGGAATATGCATCGTATCTCTTGCTGTTGTCAGCGATCGGAAATGCACCACGTCAACGAAAACCGCGGAATTCGTCGCATAGATTTCCACTCTATAAGCCACCGGAATCATTTGCAATTCCGGCGCGCGTGCTCTATCAAACAGCGTGTGCTCAAAGAGTGTGGGCGTCCAGGGTGGCTGGGGTCGAGCCGTCAGGCTCGCCCCCAGTTCATCGAACTGGGGGCTGGGTGCACGCTGGCGCGTGACCCCAGCCACCCTCAACAGCTTGTCAAGCACCAATCCGGCCGAGCCAGCACGAGCCATCATGACCCCGCCCGCCGACAACGAGTGCGACGTTTTGCGGCAATTGAAGCAGTCGCCGCGAATCTTCGAACTTCTCGACCAGGCCGCCGAAGGAGAGTTGCCGTTGCAGCAGCGGTTGCGGCTGGAATTTCCCGATGCCGTCGTGCGGACGGCCCTGACGCTGCACGACCTGCGGCAGCGGGCAAGAAAGAAGTTTTCACGCGCCGAAGCGATGTGGTTCGACCGCCAGGGGCTCGAGCAGGCCACTTCGGAGCCTGTCGCGCGCCACAAGGCGAAACGATTTCAGCAACCCGTATCCGATTACTGCTGCGGGATCGGCGGAGACAGCATCGCCTTGGCCGATCACTGCGAAGTGACGGCCGTCGATCGCAATCCCGCCGCCATTCTTTACACGGGTTGGAATGCCGAGGTTTACGGCGTCGAGTCGCGCGTGCGGCTGTTGTGTGCCGATGTCGAAGAGCTTACTGCGTCGACCGACCTGGTTCACATCGATCCCGACCGGCGCCCGCACGGGCGCGGGCGCATGGTGCGCGTCGAAGACAGCGAGCCTGGCCTCGAGTATTTGCGGAAACTCACGCAGGAGTTTCACGGCGGCGCCATCAAACTCAGCCCCGCGGGAAATTTCGCCGGCAAGTTCGATGCGGTCGAATACGAGCTGATCAGCCTCGACGGTGAATGCAAGGAGGCGACCGTTTGGTTCGGTTCGCTGGCCGCCGCAGGACTCTGGCGAGCGACCGTGTTGCCATCCGGTGCGTCGCTCGCGGGCGATCCCATGGACGCCGTGGCGGAAGTGGGACCGCTGGGACGGTACCTGTTCGATCCCGATCCGGCGATCGTTCGCTCTGGACTGCTGAACGTTTTATGCGAGCGGACTGGATTCACCAGGCTGGACGACGCCGAAGAATACCTCACCGCCGACCGCAAAGTGACGTCGCCCTTCGTGCGCGGCTTCGAGGTTTTAGCCGAGTTGCCGAACAACGAGCGAGCGATCCGCGATTACTTCCGAAACGCGGATTTCGGCCCCATTGAGATCAAATGCCGGCGCATACCCATCAACGCCGACTTTGTCCGTCGCAGGCTGTCGCTCAAGGGAAACACGCCGGCCGTGCTGGTCTTCGCCCGCGTGCTCGGCAAGGCACGTGCGATCGTCTGTTCGCGCGTCGTTTATTTGCCGCCGAGAAATTCGATCGCGGTGAGCGAGGACAGCGCCGAGGGTGGATTCGCCCCCCACCCTAACCCTCCCCCGCAAGGGGGGGAGGGGATTCGCGATTGATGCGTGGTCACAAGAATCGTCGTCGATCTGTAAATCTGGCTCGGCGGGAACCTCCCCCTCCCAAATCGTGAGCGGCATAGCGGCGCTCCTGGGGGCTCACTGCGTTCGACCGCAGCCAACCCATGGGGTCCCAATCCACCATCGACGTGAGTTGACGCTTCCCCTCCCCCCTTGCGGGGGAGGGCCAGGGTGGGGGGGCGAATGTCGAGCGACTATAGTCTGCTCGTCGCGCTGCGCGCCGGGTGCCACGGGCATCTTGCCCGTGCTCTTTTCGATTGAAAACTCGCTTGCGTCGGGTACCCATCGTTCGAGTACATCTTGCTCGACATTGCCGTGTTGCATGCTTGGACAACACAGGCAGCCGTATCAAGTTCGAGACGAGCACTGGCGAGACGCCAGTGGCACCCGAGCAGTGGCACCCGCTGTGCCCGCCTATTCGCCTTGCAATGCTTCGCGGAATTGGAATCGGTCGAGCGGGATCATTTGCTGCGGAGGCAGCGGGCGGTCCGACTCGTTGTATTGAAACCCGTAAGCGTTGACGCTGCCCGTGGTCAGCTCGGCGACGTAGATGACGCCTTGAGCCATCGAGCCGGGGCCCGTGCTGGTCAGGGGCGTGTGTCCCGCCACAACCGCGTAAACTGGCTTTGCTCTGGTTTCCAGCTCGAAGTCGGCGGCGACGTTGCGGTAGTAGGCATGTGAGAATTTGCCCACCTTATTGCTCAGCACGTGACCCTGCAATCGCCCGGTAAGGAAGTCGAGAATGAAGACCCCCTCGAGCACGCCGGTCACCGGTGAAGTCGCCAGCGCGAACTTGTCGCTGCGGTCGGTGGTGGCCGCCAGCGCGGGTTCGTGCGGCCAAAAGTACGACAGACACAAGCCGGCCAATACGCCGAGCACCAACCACGTCGTTCGAAAATCGGTGATTCGCTTTTCCACGACAGCATCCTCCGCGAGAATTTTCAGGGATCCGTTGCAGACCCGCCGCTTGCATTGTAACCGTCGTGATTCTTGTCAGCTAGATCATGTTAGCCAGCGGCGCGGACGTGGATTGAGAGGGGGGGATGGGGTGAGGAGGAGAAGAAGCGACGCGGGGACGCGGAGACACGGGGACGAGGCGAGGAAAACGTCTGAATCCGCAATCCGCAATCCGAAATCCGCAATTCCCCCGTCTTCCTGTCGGTTGATATTGGTTTTCGCCAAAACTATCCTGACATGCAATTGCAGTGGTTTGTGCATCACCTGAGGAGAGCACCGTGGACGGGACCAATGCGCCGTTGAATCGAAAACTTCGCATGGCTTTGGTCGGGGGCGGGCAGGGGGCGTTCATCGGCCGCGTGCACGCCACGGCCGCCGTCCTCGACAATCGTGCTGCGCTCGTGGCTGGAGCACTCTCATCGAACCCGGAGAAAGCCAAAGCGTCGGCTCCCGCGTACGACATACCGCCCGAGCGCGCCTACGGTTCGATCGACGAGCTGGTGGAACGTGAGTCGGCGTTGCCGGCCGATCAGCGAATCGACTTTGTGAGCGTCGCCACGCCCAACTACACGCATTTTGCGATTGCCAAAAAGGCCCTCGACGCCGGCTTCAATGTTGTCTGCGATAAGCCGATGACCTTCGACCTGAAACAGGCCGAGCAGTTGGCGGCCATCGTCGAGAAGTCGGGGGCCGTCTTCGCGCTGACGCACAACTACACGGGCTATCCGCTGGTCCGGCAGGCGCGCGAGATGATCCTCTCGGGCGAGCTCGGCGAGATTCAAGCCATCCGCTCGAGTTACATTCAAGGCTGGCTTCGGACTCGCCTGGAAACCGAGGAGCAAAAACAGGCCGCATGGCGGACAGATCCGGCCAAGTCGGGCGCAGCCGGTGCATTCGGCGATATCGGCACACACGCCTTCAACCTCGCCCGATACACCACGGGACTGATCCCGGCCGAAGTCTCTTGCCATCTCAAGATCTACGAAAAGGGACGCAAGCTCGATGACTACGGCCACGCGGTCATTCGCTTCGAAAACGGGGCCCTCGGAACCGTGACGGCCAGCCAGATTTCGCACGGGCGCGAGAACGATTTGTTTATCGAAATCGATGGAACCAAGGGCGCCCTGTTCTGGCGGCAGGAAGAACCGAACGAAATGATTGTCCGCCGCAACGGCCAGCCCCACGCCATTTACACGCGGAACCCCAACGCCCCGTTTATGAACGAATCGGGCAAGGCCGCATGCCGATTGCCCGGCGGTCATCCGGAAGCGTTCTTCGAAGCTTTTGCCAACGTGTACCGGTTTGCCTACGACGCGATGGCGGCACGAGCCGCGGGAAAGCCCTTCGAAAAGCGCGACACGATTTACCCCAACGTCTACGACGGCGTCGAGGGGATGTATTTCATCGAGCAGTGCGTCGCCAGCAGCCAACAAAACGGCGGCTGGCTGCCCCTCAAGCACAAACTCGCGCGGCGATGAGTGCACGGCTTTGCGGCTTCGGCAAGCTATGAGGGAAGTGAAGTCTGCAACGTTCGATTTCGGATTGCGGATTGCGGATTGAAAAGGCCACGCACGACTGCGCATAAACGTGGCTCGCGTGTGTCCCCCCATCTCCCCTTCGCCCCAGCTCCCCCTCTCTTGCAAATGTCTCGGCGTTGAATTCGAGCCGCGTCGCCATCGGAACGACCGTCGCAATCCACAGTTTGCCTGCACGTCTCGACCGGCCGATGATGCCGAACCGATCTTGATAGCGGTGCCGTCGTGGCGCCACGGTGACAATATTGGCGGCCAGAATCACGGCACGACTGTCGAAACGTTGTCCTCGACGCTGCCGCCGCCGCCGCCCGACTCACCCCACGCATCACGCATCGCCGAATTCCTTACGTCGAGCGACTTTCAACATGACAAAACTTGCGACCGAAACGTACGATTGGGTCGACGGCCTGTGCCGTCAGTTTTCAGAAGCCACCAGTTGGCCGATGCAATTTCTGCCGGCCGATCAGCCCGCGGCAAAGCGCCCGGATGCGAAAAATTCGCGCTCCGACGAATACTGCTGGTCGAAAGAAATCAGCGACGGCGGCACGCCGATCGGCAAGGTCGTTTTGAACCTGCCGTCGGATAAACGCGACGACCGCTCGTTCCTCGCGATCTCGTCGCTTTCCGAGTTGTTCGCCGACATGACAGGCCGATTGGCCGCCGCCAGTCGGCAATTGGCATCGCGCAACGACCAGGTGACCACGCTGGTCAACATTGGCCGGTCGGTCCCACGCGAACAGGACCTGCCCAGCGCCATGAAACAGCTTTTGCTGGCGGCTACACAGCTCACGCAGTTTCGCGCGGCAGGATTCTTTCTGCTGAACCCCAAGACCAATTCATTGAAGCTGCGGGTCTCGCACGAAGTCGATTTGCAGCAGGTGCCGTTCCTCGTCCGCGAATTGGCCGACAACCCCCCGGACTTGATTGCGCTGACACGCGGTCGCGTCCTCTTGCGACGCGATCCTGCCAACGACGAAGGCATGTGGCTGCCGGGCGACGCGGCAACCGGCGTTTGCGTGCCCGTTGAGTCCGACGCCGGGCCGATCGGGACGTTGTGGGCCTACGATCGTCGGCTCAAGACGCCCGATGAGCGGCAAATCCACGTTTTGCAATCAATCGCCTCGCAGATGGCGGTACTGCTCGAGCGGGTTGTCTTGCTGCGCGAGAGCGCCACGCAGCAACGGCTGAAGCGCGATTTGGAGATCGCCTCCGTGTGCCAGCAGCACGAGGTCCTCGGCGAGACACTCGACAATGTCGATTTCGATGCGGCCGCGATTTGCACCAGCCGCTACGAGCTCGGCGGAGACTTATGCGAGATCATTCCGCTGGACGCCAACCGCACGGTGATTGCAATTGGCGACGCGTCGGGCGACAGCGTGCCGGCGGCGTTGGTGATGTCGGCGGTGCGCGGCGCACTGCGGACGGTCTCATCGTTCGGAATCGACGACGTGCTGCGGACCGAGCTGATCGTGCGACGCCTCAACAAGACGCTGCACGCCATCACCCCCCCAGACCAGTTCATGAGCCTGTTGTACGGCGTCCTCGACACGTCGGAACTGACATTCACCTACACCAACGCGGGACACCCGACTCCGCTGCACGTCTCCGGTGCAAAGATTACGACGCTTGAGTCGCACGGCATGTTGCTGGGCGTGGCGGGAGATGCTTCCTATAGCCGTTCGATCGTCAGCCTGTCGCCTGGCGACACGCTCGTGCTCTTCAGCGACGGCATCAGCGAAGCGATGAACGCCCGCCGCAAGCTGTTCCGCTCCGAGGGCATCGCGGGGGCGATCAAGGGCCGTTGTTCCGGCTCAGCGCATGACGTGTTGCAGACGATCTTGTTGCAACTCGAACAGCACACGGCCGACAGCGGTGAGAGCGACGACCGGACTCTGCTGGTCATCAAGATGCCGCAATAAGTCGGCGGGTGCCACTGGCGTCCCGCCAGTGCTCTTCTCGATGTTGAGAAGGCCGCATGTATTTTCGAGGGCAACCAACACGGCCATCCGAGCCAGACACGCTCGGACGATGATCAACCGGTGAAAGCGAACTCTCAATTAAAAACTGCACGGGCAAGATGCCCGTGGCACCCGAGGCCATCGCCGCTTATGCCGCTAATTCTTGCTGAAGTTCAAACGCTTCGTGGCTTCGCGGCCGAGCGGGTCCTGCAGGAACCTCTGGTGGCAGTGCGGACACAGATCGAAGCGGAACTTTTTCGGGCTGCAATCGTCGACCGGGGTCTCGCCGGTTTGCTCCATCTCCTCGATCATCGCGGAGATATTCTGCAGGTTATCGGCGTCAAGGTCTTGCTCGTCAATCTCTTCCGGATCGAACGCCGCGAAAACTTCCAGTTTCACGGCGAATCGCCGGTCTCCTAAATGCTGTCCGCATAGATCGCACGAAAAGTGCAACATGAGAGTCGAATCCTTCTTGAATTCAACGCCACTGCGCCATGGCCGATGAATGGCCCGAAAAAGACCTGAACCACGTAAAACATTGCCCGACTCGATTGTAAGCACAAATCGCGGAACGATGAAAGTCCCATTCCAGATTTTTTCAGAGATTGAAGATTCGGCGATAAAACTGGGTTTGCGCAAGGATTTTTCGCCTCTGTTGCTCCACACGGCGCATCTTTGCGAATGGACTGATCGCGCGCGTCGACTCGGATGGCCAGCGGACAGAGATTCAACCGCTTATCCGGGAGCGTCACGGAAGACCAAGGGCGCTTTTGAGACAATCGTCGAGCCCGCGCGCGAGCGACGCCGAAAGCGAACCAAGCTTCGCGTACACGAATTGCTGATCTGACGTGAGCAGATTCTTGCAGTCGACGACCGAGGTATGCAATAGTCCTGATTGCTGACCGTCGGGAGTCGCTACATCTATGAACAGTTCTGTTGGAGTGCCGCGGCGAGTACGCGTGACGAGTGCCAGAATCGTATCATCGATACTTTGGTTGAAGACGTCCGCTTGAACTACCACGGCCGGACGGAGCTTGCTGCCGGTGCGATCGCTGAATGGAAAGTCGAATAGGACGACATCGCCGCGTTTCATGGATTCTTGCGGTACTGCTCGTACACGTCCAAGGCGGGGTCATCCCAGCCGGCTCGGAGTCCAGCCGCTTGAATTGCTGCGAGCTTCTCTTCTTGAGTCAGCGGACGATCGTCAACCAACAAAGTGCGGACGCGATCAAAGATATCGGCCCGGACAAGGACGCATTCCAGTTGCGTCTGTGGATCGGTAACGTGCACCGCCTCTCCTCGTTTGATGGCTTCGCGCTGCTCGTCGGTAAGGGCCATGCCTTGTTCCATGCCGGCATTATCTCATCACTCCGTCGCATTGGCAAGATGACGCAATGCGTACGCGAGCCTGGCCAAGCGTTGCCAACCGCGAAATGCGATGTGCCCGGAGCAATTATGAGAGCGCTCTGAACGCCGCCGCCCCCAGGATAAGCAGAGGCGCTGCGTAGGGCGCTAAACCGAGGCCATCGCCGCAACTGAAGCGGTCGACGTGGCGCCGTTCAACGAGCCTTCGAGCGTGTCGAAGACTTCGTTGAGCACTTGGAGGATCTCGATGTTCCGATCCGAGTCCATCGATTTCACGTTCGCAATCGCCGAAGCAATATCGCGCTGGCTGGTCGCGAATGCCTGAGTGTCGTCCGTTCGCTGAGTCTCGATGATGCCAATCACGAATGTGTCCTCGTTCGAAGGTTTGCGTCGCGGCGGCCGCTTCCATGACAGAAACGGCGCCTTGCCGCGTCGAGTGCGCCTCCCTGGCGACGGTGCACTTTGCGCCTCCTTCCGAGAAGAAATATACGTCGCATTCGTCTCTGTTGCCAAAAATCATCACGCTTTCCCAGCAAGAACTCGGCAGCCGCGCGCCCCAGTCGCTTCGACCGGTAAGTTCGACGACGAGGTCGGATTGCAACGATTGTAGCAGGCACGCTCCGTCGTGCCGTCCGCCGTGTGTACGCGTCAAACTACACTCGAAGCAGAGCTTCAAGACAGTGGGATCCCAAGCAGAGCTTGGGATCCAGGAGCCGTGAGATGAGGAGCCAGTTGCAGCGCGTCTACTTGCTTGGCAGCCGGACAATGCCGTCCCAGTCGGGCGGGGCAATGCGATTGTGTTGCGCGATGCGCAAGTTGAGAAAGTCCTGAGCGCGGTCGCTGGCGGGAATGTCGTGAAAGCAGCGGTATGCGGCTTCCCATCGCCCGACGATGAAATGCTCGACTCCCTCTTCGTAGTGACGCAATTGCTCGTCGCTGAGCGACGGATACGCCGCTTCCGGCGGCAAAAGCTCGCTCACCAACACCGGTGTTTCCATGCCGTAGGGAAGGATCTTCGCGAGTCGCCGAATGCGGCCTTCGGCGGGGCTGAGCGTGCGCCGGACTTTTTCCACGACGGCCGCATCCAGCACGATGGGCACTCGCAACTGCTTCGTCATGCTTTCCAGGCGGCTGGCGAGATTGACGACCGGACCGAACACGGTGAGTTTCACTTGCTCGCTCGTCCCGATTTTTCCGGCGACCGCCTTTCCGTGCGCAATGCCGATTCCCATCTCGAAGTTTCGCAACGGGTGGTTCTTTTTCTCGGCGGTTTCGGCAAACGCGGCGCGGATACCCAACGCGGCCCGGCAGGCCTCGAGCGGCGCCTCGTCGGACGCGAATGGCCAGCCCCAGAAACCCAATGCCGCATCGCCCTGGAAGTCGCCGGTGACTCCGCCGTGTTTGAGGATGTGGTGCGTCATCACTTCGAGTGCCCGGCTGACGCGGTTGAGCAGCCCGAGCAAATCGTCGGCCGACTCCTCCGCCTGCAAGCTGAACCCGCGCAGGTCGCAAAACAGCACGGTCACGTCGCATTCGCGCGGGTCGAGCAGGTCGCTGCTGAAATCATCGCCCAAGGCCGAAAGAATTGTCGGGGACAAGAATTGTCGATAGCTCGACCGCTGGCGCTCCAGCACGTTGAGCCGCTGCACCGAGCTGATGATCTCTGCCACCAACTCGGTGAACTTGACGTCGGCCTGCAGGTAGATGCCGTCGGACCCGGGCGTGCGGCTGTCGACAAACGGACGATCGAGCCGGCCGGCGACGTACAACCCCCAAGCGGCTCCCGCGCCCCCGGGCACCGGCGTGCAAAAGGCCCAATCGAACTCCGCCATGGCAGTGTAGTCTTGCTTCACGGAGGCGTGCGACTCCCAAACGTGAAGGACGGAGAGGTGCCGCTTGCTGAGGGCGTCTTCGGCCAGGCGACCGCTGGGACGGAACTCGCCGGCCGTTTCCCGGCGGCGGTCCCAATGGCGTACCTGAAATCCCTGCTCCTTGTCGAAGGCGACGACGGCAACCGCTTCGGCATGCGGAACGCCCGCGAGAATCAGGTT
>JBBDVZ010000315.1:0-18053 GCA_040903115.1 Planctomycetaceae bacterium | reverse complement strand
TCCCAAGCTATTGGCGCGGCTGGAAGAGAACCTCGAACGCAAGGACCTCAATGACATTGCCGCCGCCTTCTGGCCGCTGCCCGTCTATCGCCCGCGGCTGAGAGTGTGGCCGCAAGACGTCTCGACCGACGAGGATGGCTTGTCGCTGGCGATGGGTCTGACGGCTGCCGCCGTCGACCCTCGCAGCGCGCCCCGCGCCCCGCGTGTCCTCGAGCCGGCCGGGCCGCCATTGTCGGAACTTCCACGCGGACGGGGCCTGGAAGTGGGATTGGCTCCCGATGTTTTGCATCCTTTGACCGACCTGCTGATTGACGCCGACGTTGCCCGCATCCATGTCCGCGACATTCCCGAGAAGCGCTTTGCCGCGCTGGCTGACCGCGCGGCATTGGCCGACGCCGTTCCGGAGCTGCGACGCTACGGCGACTCAGCCGAGATTTGGGCGGAACTTGTCCTGACGAATCCGCTATCGATGCTCGACAGCCCGCCTTTGCCGGAAGTCGAAACGGCGGCCAAAGACAGTCCCACCACGACGTCGGGAAACAGCAATGCGGCAGTCGCGGACTCCGCGCAAGCGAATGAGAAATTATCCGCGGAGAAGACGCCGGAGCCGCCGCCGAGCGATTCGCGGCGCGCGCTGCGGATATCAGCGCCCAAGGTCGCCGTTTCGCTGGCGATTCGACCGGATCCGCAGGCAAAGTGGACGCCCTTCGCGCAAATCGATTTTTCGGTCGCGCAAGAGGCGGTGGCTTTGGTCGAAGTCCCCAACTTTCGGACCCGAACGTTGCTTTTCGAGTGGAAAGGCGAGCCAATCGTCGAAGCGACCGCACGTTTTGCTCCAGACTACAAGCCTCAGGACTCGACGATCGACGTTCAAAAGATTCGCGGGCTGTTTCTCGACGCGTGGCGAGGCTGGACGCAGACTGGTCCGCTCGCGGAGGCGCCCGTGAACGATATCGATTTCGGATTCACGAAGCTGCGTCTGAAAAACGCCGAATGGACCGGACATCATTTGATGCTGAGCTTCGCCGAGCCCGGCATCAAGATCACCAACAATAGCGACGTCGAGCTGGTTTACGAGACAAAAGCCCCCGAAACCCGTTGGGGCGGGCCGTATACCCTGGCTCCCGGAAAATCGCACGACTACCCGGTGGCCTATCCGCTGTTGTACCGTCAGAAGCAGAACGGCCAATATCGGACGTTCACGCTGCCGGCCGGCATGGATTTCGAGTTCCGCAGTGCCGTGGCCGGCACTCCGCCGGGGCTGTTTCAAGCACGCGAGAACGCGTCGGCGGCCCCTGCGGCGACCGAACCCTCGCGCGAATCGAGCTGATGCCGGGCGATTGCCCGCGCCCTTCGAGGTCACGTATAATCATTACAGGGGGGTTGGCGGGCGTCACCGGCCGGCGATGCGTGGTCTCGCCGCGCGTCGTTCTGAGCGGTTATTGCGGGTGCTTGATTCCGCCCCTCACGACTGTCAGAATGGGCGAATTAACGAGGCCAACGCCGTTCGCTCATTCCGCGGCACAATTCCTCTGCGTCAGAATTCCGGCATTCACTTCCGTTGGCGATCGCCATCGCGGTGACGATGCCCTTGCGTACACGCACTGAGTTAAGGCAAACACATGGCATTTCTTAAGGGTCAGACGGTCGGCATCGACCTTGGAACGACTTACTCGGCCATTGCGCAGCTCGATAAAGACGGCAATCCGGCGGTTATCCCGAATGCCGACGATGCCCCCATTACGCCGTCGGTGGTGCTCTTGGGCGACGACGGGCACGTGATGGTTGGCCCCTCGTTCGAGCGCATTTCGATCGAGCATCCGAGCCACATTATCGAAGCCATCAAGCGGGAGATGGGCAACAAAGATTTTCACGTGGTCTATCAGGGCAAAAAGCTGACTCCCGAGTTTATCTCGGCCCTCATCCTCAAAAAGATGAAGCAGGACGCCGAGGTGCGCATCGGCCCCATTGCCAACGCCGTCATCACGGTGCCCTACTACTTCAACGACGTTCGCCGCAAGGCCACCCAAGATGCCGGCCGCATTGCCGGGCTGAACGTGATCGACATCATCAACGAGCCGACGGCTGCCACGCTCTCCTATGCCTGGAAAAGAGGCGAGTTGGGCCGCGCCGAGTTGAAGATGAAGGAGAAGACCATTCTGGTGTACGACCTGGGGGGCGGCACGTTCGACGTCACCGTGGTCAAATACACTCCCACGCACTTCCGCGTGCTGGCCACCGACGGCGACGTGATGCTCGGCGGCATGGACTGGAACCAGCGACTCGTCGACCACGTTTCCGAGCAGTTCGTGCAAAAGTTTGGAGATGACCCGCGCGAGGATCCGGAAACGCTGCGGGCCTTCACGCAGGAATGCGAAGATGCGAAGCGCCAGCTCAGCAAACGGGCACAGGTCACCCTCAGCTTGTACTACAAGGGCAAGACGTTGTCGGTGGCCCTGACGCGCGGCGACTTCGAACGCATGACCGCCGACCTCCTGCAGCGGACCCGCGACACGACGGAGTTGGTGCTGGAACAGGCCAATATTTCGACCAAGGAGCTGGATGAAGTCATTCTTGTCGGCGGCAGCACTTACATGCCCGTTGTCGAGCAGATGATGAAGGAAGTCTGCAAGCGACCGCCGTCGCGCGAGCTGGTTCCCGAAGAAGCGGTCGCACATGGGGCTGCCATCCATGCGGCAATTCTGGAAGCCAAGGAGACCGGCGGCGAAAGCCGCATGGCCAAAACGGTCATCAAACGGCTTCGGTCGGTGAACACCATCGATGTCAATTCGCATTCGTTAGGCGTCAAGATCACCGATCCGAGCAATGCGAACCGCAAGATCAATCACATCATGATCCCGCGCAACACGCCGATTCCGCAGCAGGTGTCGCAGCGGTTCGTCACGAACGCGGCCAACCAGAATCGCGTCCACGTTTACGTGCTGGAGGGTGAAGCCACCGATCCGGAAGCCTGCACGACAATCGGTGATTTCCGCGTGACGAACTTGCCTGCGAATCTTCCGGCGGGTTCGCCGGTCGAGGTCGCGTACAATTACGATACCAGCGGCCGGATTCACGCGACCGCCAAGGAGCTGACGGGCAAGAACGCCGCTTCGATGGAGATCGTCCGCGAGTCGGGTCTCGACGAGCAGGGGCTCAACGCGTTCCAAAAGCTGGCGACGGAGTACACGGTCGAGTAGCGCGTTGCCATGATAGACCGGGTGCCACGGGCATCTTGCCCGTGCATTTGTCGATTGAGAACTCGCTTCCATTGGGTATTCATCGTCGGAGTGTATCTTGCTCGGATTGCCGTGTTGCGTTCCTGGAAAATGCAAGCGGCCGTGTCAACTTTGCGAAAAGCACTGGCGGGACGCCAGTGACACCCCTTTCTGTGCCGCCGGGTGCCACGGGCATCTTGCCCGTGCTCTTTCGATTGAGAACTCGCTTTCACTGGGTATTCATCGTGGGAGTGTATCTTGCTCGATCGCCTGTTGCATACCTGCTGCCATTGAGCTTGAGAAACGCGGGTCGTTGATCGGAGCCGTTTGCGGTGGCGTTGGACGTTTACAAGGACTGGTTGGGAATCCCGGACGGCCCTCGTCCACCCGATCATTACCAGTTGCTGCGCCTGGTCCGCTTCCAAGACGACGCTCAAAAGATCCAGAGCAACTATCGAAAGCTCAACGCGCACGTCCGCAAGTATGCGTCCGGGCAATACTCGGTGCAGTCGCAGGAGTTGCTCAACGAGCTGGCCAAGGTCATGCTCTGCCTGACGGACGCCGAGCGCAAGCGGGCCTACGACGAAAGCCTGGGCCGCGAGTTCGATGAGCCCGTCAGTAGTTTCGGTCCGATCCCGATCGAGGACGTGCTTGTCAAGGACAAGCATCTCACGCGCGAGCAGGCGAAGCAGGCCCAGTCGTTTGCCGAGGCCCGCGGGCTTTCAATGCGCGACGCCGTCGTGCAGATGAAGCTTGTCGATGCCGATACGGCCGCCAAGGCCCTTGCCGTCTCGCTGCGTTTGCCGTACGTCGACTTGACGGAAACCATGCCGGACGACAGCGTGCTCGATCAGTTGCCTCGCAAGGTGGCTCGCAGATACTCGATCATCCCGCTGTTTGTCGATGACGGAATGGTCCTGGTGGCCGGCCTCGACGAACCCACGCACGAATTGCTGGAAGAGCTGCAGCTTCGCTTCGGAATGCCGGCCAAGGCCGTCATCGCGACGCCGCTGGCGATCAATCAGTCGATCAGCAAGTACTACGCTCCAGCCGCGCGCGAGGATGCCAAAACCCCCGTGCCGGCAAAATCAAAGGGCACAAAGACTGTGGCAGGCAACCAGGATAAGCCCAAGGAGCCCGGCCCGCGTAAAATCGTCTCAGAACTTTCTCGTCAGGCAAGCGCCGAGGCCGGAATTGTCGATATGCTCACGTTGATCGTCGTGTGGGTGACAATTATCGCGCTTCTGGTTGTGCCTTGGTTTTTTCCCAGATGGAACACTTGGCTTTTCTATTGGACCGGCATTGTTGCGTTTCCCGCGGTGGCCTACTACGTCTATAAGGTCTATTGGAAATAAACGAGCAATCACTCTAGCGTTCGCAGATCAATAGGATGATGGATGGCCGCCATGACAAATAGCATCTCCCGCCGAAAGTGGCTTGCCTCCTCCGGTCTGGCCGCCGTCGGGACGGGACTGGCGATCGGCGGCGTTTCATCTCGGACCGAAGCGCAAACCGCCAATAAGTCCGGCCACTCCTTTCGCTACTGCCTGAACACCAGCACCATTCGCGGACACGAGCTCGACCTGGCGGCGGAAGTCGAGCTGGCGGCGAAGGCCGGGTACGACGGCATCGAACCGTGGATTCGCGAATTCGAGCAGTTTCAACAAAAAGGGGGATCGCTCAAAGATCTCGCCGCGCGGATCCGCGACTCGGGGCTCACCGTCGAGAGCGCGATCGGGTTTTCAAACTGGATTGTCGACGACGACGCCAAACGGAAAGCCGCACTCGAACAAGCCAAGCGCGAGATGGAGATGGTCCGTATTGTGGGCGGCACGCGCATCGCCGCGCCGCCGGCCGGAGCGACCGAACAAACCAACCTCAACCTGTTCGCCGCCGCCCAGCGCTATGCCGCCTTGCTCGACGTTGGCGAAGAGATGGGGGTCGTGCCGCAGCTCGAGGTGTGGGGGTTCTCGAAGTCGCTGTCGAGGCTCGGCGAAGCCGTCTTTGTGGCGATGGAAAGCGGCCATGCCAACGCCTGCCTGCTCCCGGACGTTTATCACCTTTACAAGGGCGGGTCGGCCCTCTCCGGCCTAAAGATGCTGAGCGCCGACGCCATCCATTGCTTGCACGTCAACGATTATCCTGCCGACCCACCTCGCGAAACCATCACCGATGCGCATCGCGTCTACCCCGGCGACGGTGTCGCCCCGCTGGACGACCTGTTCCGCACGCTGCGCGACATCGGCTATCACGGCGCGCTTTCGTTGGAACTGTTCAACCGCGACTACTGGAAACAGGACGTCAGCCTCGTGCTGAAGACGGGCCTTGAAAAGACGAAGGCCGCCGTCGCCAAAGCGCTCGCGTGAATTGGAGCATTTCGAGCCGCGGGGTTTATCCCCGCGGTCTTCGGCCCACGCGCCTTGAGCCCGCCCAATCAATTGGACGCGATTCGGACCGGCGCGATATCTTTTGGGCGTGTTGGATGGCGTTGGCCGAAGACCGGCGGGATAAACCCGCCGGCTCAATTTGCCAGACGAGCGAAGCTCGAGAACGACGCGCTCATAACAGCGGCTTGAAGAATGCGAAATCTTCCGCCGTCTGCCGGATGCAGCCGTCGGTATCGAGATCTTGAAAGCTACCCTTTCCCTTGTACTCGCTGTGCAGCGAATAGTCGCCCTTGAAATTCAGCGCCTTAAGCGCCGCGACGAACTCGGCGATCGGACAAATGCCTTCCGCGAGGGGCACGTTGACGGTGCGCCATTGTTGCTGACCGTGCTTGTCGCGCTGGGTTTTCTCCCAGATGAAGTTCTTGACGGAACACAGTGCAAGCCAAGGGCCGAGCAGATCGAGTCCCTGCCGCCAGCCTTCGCCGCCGCCTTCTTTGGCCATGTGCAATGTGTCGACGTACGCGCCGACTTCTTCCGGCGAGAAATCGCGAATCAGCTCGTATAGCAACGTGCCGTGCGACGGAATCATGGCGTCGGAATGAATGTGGATGCAGGGCCGCACTTTGTGCTTGTGAGCCAGGCGGCTGACTTTTTCCACTCGCTCGCGCACGTCTGCAATCTGTTTTTTGAGCGTGCCGAATTGCTTGAGGTCGTACTTGTAATAGCCCATTTTGATGCGGCTGATCCCCTGCTCCGCCGCAGCGGCCAGAACGCGTTCGGCGTCGTGCGACGGGTCGGTGATCTCGGTCGTTAAGAACAGAATCTCGAGACCGGCGTCTTTTGCCGCCTGCACGGCCTTCGGCAGTTCCTTCTCAACGTTCTTCGGGTCGATATGTCCCCCGCCCCGCACGGTCAAGTCGAGGCCGTCGAGGCCGATTTCCTTGAAGATCCGGCAAACTTCCGGAATAGATCGGTCCTGGAAGCTCTTCGTGAAGGCTCCGAGCTTGTTCGGCGACGGGGCTCGGCCGGGCGCTTCGCCGGCGGAATCCTTGGCCTGCGAGAGCGATCCCGCCAACGCGAGGCCCAAAGCGGCTTTGCCTGAACGGTCAAGAAACGTGCGGCGATTGAACGGGTTCACGGGCTTTCCCTTTTCGGCATGCGGGAGTGTTCACGTCCGACGGAGATCCATCCCAATGCTCACCAGGCAATTCAGTCTACCGGTCGCGGATCTTTGCATCAACATGCGGGGCCGTTTCCCGGGGGGCAATCGGCTGGCCGCCTGCATGAGGACTTGTTTCGACCCAATGAACTCACTCCTTGCCGACGAGCCAGGTGGTGATGTACGCTGAGAATTGGGCTCCGCGCGATGCGATGACGCTATCCGGTATCGAATTCGAAGGAAAACAACATGGTTCGTCCGCTGCATGCGAAGAACAATCGCCCGCTCTTCTATTGCATGATCCTACTTGCCGCGTCTTTGTGGGTGCTGAATGTCTCTCTCGACGCTGCGGAAATCACCATTGAGAAAGACGTCGTTTATGGCAAGGGGGGCGACGTCGATCTGAAGTTGGATCTGGCTCGGCCGACACAGGGCGACGGACCGTTTCCGGCCATCGTCTTCGTGCATGGCGGCGGCTGGCTGGGTGGCTCGCGAGAGACGCATGAAAAGGACATCAAGCATGCCGCCGAACTCAGCTACGTGGCGGTCACCATCACTTACCGTCTCACCGATCCGGACGAGAAGGGCAAGCCGCGCACTCCCTTTCCCGCGCAAATCGAGGACGCGAAGTGTGCCGTTCGCTGGTTGCGCGCCAATGCCAAAATGTATCACATCGACCCGAACCGAATTGGTGCCGGCGGAGGATCCGCGGGCGGCCACTTGAGCCTGCTCTTGGGCACGACCGACGAAAAAGCGGGATTGGAAGGCAGCGGCGGGCATGCCGATCAGTCGAGCCGCGTTCAGGCCGTGGTCAACTATTTCGGTCCCACCGATCTGGTCCGCGCGCATGCCACCAGCGTCGGCGGACAGAAATACTTCGAAACGTTGACGGGAGGAACTCCGGAGACGGCAGCCGCTGTTTACGCCGCCGCCAGCCCGGTCACCCATCTCAGCAAGGATGATCCGCCAATGCTGACGCTGCACGGCAGCGAAGACAAACTCGTCCCGCCCGACCAGGCGCAGCTCTTCGACGCGAAGGCAAAAGAAGTCGGCGCTTCGCACACGCTAATGATTCTCGTCGGCCAAGGGCACGGCTTCAAAGGCGAATCGAACGACAAAGCCTACCAAGCGATGTTCGAATTCTTTGACCGGCACTTGAAGCCGGAAAAGAAATAAGCCCACGCAAGCCCACGGACAGCCGTCCGTGGGTCTATTCGCGCGAAATGTTGGAATCAGACGATGAACCAATCGCGTCCAAAGCGAGTCGCGCCCGCGTTCGAGGGACAATGGTTCCATATCATCGCGTCGACATATGGCGCTTGGCTGCACGGCGATGCCCGCGGTTTTCGCACACGCCATCACCGGCAGCATGTCGTGGGAGATTACAGGGACCCGCCCCCGGCACTGCCGTACCTTAACACGCGCAAACACAGCTTGAAATCGCTAAAGCAACCGCCTGTGCGGATCGCAGCAAAATGGCGTCCCAAGATCGGCCGTCCATTGGAAGAGAAATTGCGGCGAGACGGCGCATTTGTTTTATGCATCGCGGTGTCGTCCCAACATATGCATCTGCTTGCAAAGCTCCCGTTGGGTGCCGAGCCGCGTATTTGGATGGGACTGGCAAAGAAACATGTGACGTTCGAAGTACGACAGGCCGGTTGGCAGGGAAAGTTATGGGCAAAGCGCGGGAAGGAATTGCCGGTTAAGGACCGGCGGCATCAACTGAAGGTCTATCGGTACATTTTGGCTCATAAGGCACAGGGTGCTTGGGTGTGGAATTGGATGCAGGATGCAGCCGAATAGACCCACGGACTGCCGTCCGTGGGCTTAGGGCGGCGGCAGCTTTTTCAGCAATCGGGCGGCTTTGGTCTTCCAGATGCCGTGGCGGCGGGCGATTGCGCGCGGGCAGCCGTTGATGTCCAGCAGCATCGTCTGCAGATTGGAGCGGGCCTCTTGCACGTTCCCGCGATCGGCGGCAATCTGCGCCAGAACGAAAAACGCCTCCGGATGCCGCCAGCGCTTGACGTGCTTTTGCAAATGTCCGTTCGCCGCGTCGCGCTGGTTCAGTTCGTAGAGCGTTCTTCCATACACGAGCGAAACGTCGCCGAACTTATACTGCGGGTCGATCTCGAGCAGTTTATTCAGCCGCTCGCGCGCGGACTCGTATCGTTTGAGCTCGAAGTCGACGAGTCCCGCGCCCCACAACGCCTGCCGGTTGTCGTTCTCTTTTGCGAGCGCCGAGGCATACGCGCTCGCCGCGGCGTCGAACTGCCGCACGTCACGCAAAGCGTCGCCCCACTGGACGAACTGGTGGGCGTTGCCGATTTGCTGGGCCGCCACCGCTAGGCGTTCAATTTCCCTTCCCCGCGTAAATCGTCTGATGCCGCTGGGCAATCGCAGTCCGCTGGCCGGCAACCAGCAGAAAGCGAAATAGAACAGGGCGCCGAACGGCACAATGAGGATAATCCAGACCCACATGTTGCGATCCGGATCCTTGCGAATGCACTCGATGAGCATCCAAATCCAAAGCGCACCATAGGCCAACCAGAAGACGCTCCCGGCGCCAGCCCACAACCATCCCCACGGCGAGACCACCGGCTCGAACTCGAACCGGCCAACCTGGTTCGAAAAGTCCTTCTCGATTTGAGCGAAAAACATGGGGGCGGCCTCGGGGTACGTTGGTCCGTGCATTCTGGCAAAGCGACCTGTTGATTTCCAGACGCGTGACTGGCGAATGACGAGACGCGGAGACGCGGGGATGGGGCCTGCGGCGAGCTCAGCCGAGCGGAGACACGGAGATTCACGCTTGCGTCTCCCTCCCCGCGTCTCCCCGTCTCCGCGTCCCCGCGTCACTCTCCAATCCGCACACGCATTCCACCCTTCCAAGGGCTGCCGACCTCCTCTTGACCCCCCAAGCCACCCGGCATACCATGCCGCGTTTTGCCGCGCGCGGGATCCGTCATGTCATCGATCCGTCGTCACAAACGACTGCTGTTTATTCTTTTGGGAGCGCTCGTTTTGCGGCTGGGGGCGGCGGTTGCGCTCCAGTCATATCTTGATCATCGCCTGCATCGCCAGTTCCTTATCGAAGGCGATGCCAACGGGTATTGGGAACTCGGCGAGCGGATGGCAGAAGGGCGAGCGTACGAGCTCTACGAACCGCCGCGACGGGTGTTGCGCATGCCTGGCTTTCCCGCGATCTTAGCCGCGTCGATAAAACTGGCCGACCTGATCGGCCTGTCGGAAAGGCGAATGCTCGTCGCTCGCTGCGTGCTGGCGATTGTGGGAACAGTCGCGTGCGGGCTCGTCTACCTGCTGGGGAGAGAGTTATTTGACGAACGAGTCGGACTGCTGTCGGCGGCCATCACGGCTGTGCTGCCCGTGATGATCGGCTTCAGTGTGTTGATTCTCAGCGAAACGGCGTTTGCGGCGTGCCTGGTCCTTAGCCTGTTGATGATGGCCCGGCTCGTCAAAGCGCGGCGGCTCGAGAGGGCAGCCAAGCCTGCCATTGTCCTCGCGTTCGCAGTGGGCGCTTCCGTGGCGCTGGCGTGTTACATGCGGCCGAGCTGGCTGCCGGCGGCGCCGTTGTTTGCCTTGGCCTACTTGATGTCAGCCTCGAACAAAAAGACCGCGCTGTGCGAAGCCACCCTTGTCATGCTTGGCCTCGCAGTGACGATGGCACCGTGGGCAATCCGCAATCATCAAGTGACCGGCCATTGGGTGCTCACGACGCTTTGGCTGGGTCCGAGTTTGTACGACGGTCTGAATCCCGATGCGACAGGCGACAGCGACCTGTCGTTTTTCGATCGCGATGCCTTAATGGCCGGCGGAATGAGCGAACACGACGTCAATCGGCATTACACAAAGCTTGCGTTGCAATACGCGCGGGAACATCCACGCCGGGCCATCGAACTGGCGTTGGCGAAGTTCGCGCGCTTCTGGAAGCCATGGCCCAATGCGGCGCAATTCGACCACTGGGCGGCTCGTCTCGCGGTTGCCGTTTTCTTCATTCCCGCAATGTTGCTGGCGGCGTGGGGCTGGTGGGCTTGCCGGCGAGAACCTTGGAAATGGTTGTTGACCGCGGGGCCGGTTCTGTTCTTTTCAGCACTTCATTGTCTGTTCGTCGGATCGTTGCGGTATCGGTTGCCCGCTGAGTATCCGCTCGCGGTCCTCACCGCGGTCGGTGCACTGGCGTGCTGTTCGGGTCCATGGCGGCAGAGTCGCACGACATGACGTTCCGCAAGACCATGAAGTGGCTCATCGCGATTGTCGTCCTGCTGGGACTCGCGGGGGGAGCGTACGGCTTCTATCTGTGGAACCAGAGCGACGAGTTGCTGCGCGCCGCCGTCGTCGAGAAACTGGCCGAGATCGCACCCGGCTGGGACATTCGCGTCCGCAGCGCCCGCTTCGACTGGCTCAGCCGCCGCCGCGTTTACCTGAATGATGTCGAAATTCAAACGCCGGGGCATAACGGGCCAATGGCCGTCTTGCCCGAAATTGTGCTGACCATCGACCGTGAGCGTCTGGAAGAGCGGCAGGAAATCGACGTCGAAAGCGTGACGGTTCGCGGCGTCCGGGTTGACCTCGTGCGCGACGTCAAAGGCGTGTGGAACTGGCAATCGCTTCCGCCTTTGAGAAAGTCGGACAAAAGCCTGCCCGAGATCCAAATCGAAGATGGCGTTATCCGCCTGCAGATTGCCCAGGGCGACGGGAGCGAGACGGCGGAGATTTTGCTGCAACACGCCAACGTCGACCTCATCCCCTCGGGCAAGCGCGAATTCCGAGTCCGCGGGTCGACGCAACTGCAAGACGCCGGCAAGCTGAACTTCGATGCGCAGTGGGACGTCGATGCAAAGACCTGGACGGCCAGCGGCGACATTCACGACGTCACCACCAGCGGCGAGTTGATCTCGCTGGCGGCCAGCACGTCGCCCCAACTGCGTTCAAAACTCCAGCAGGCCGATGCGTCGCTGCGGAAACTCGCTGGAACCTCGCGGTCGGACGAAGCGGTCGGCGAAGGCGCGCCGACGGTTCCCGACTTTGGAGTCGGGGGAACGCTCAACGTCGACTTTCAGATCGCCCGGTCACAAGCCGACGCGTCTCCCAAGTTTGCCATCGCCGTCGGAATCGAGCAGGGACACGTCACCAATGCGGCACTCCCCTTCCCTCTCGATGATATGACGGGCCGGCTGTTGTGGGACAACGATCAGCTCGCAGTGCGTGACCTTACCGCGCGGTTCGGCACGACCGTACTCACCATCGATGGCCGCGTCACGAGGACCGAGCAAGCCACCCCCGCGCGATTCAACGTCGCCCTGACCGACGTGCTGCTCGACGACCGGCTGCGAGACCGCATGCCCCAGTCGTGGCAGAAGATTTACGATTCCTTACGACCAGCCGGACCTTTGGACGTCAAGGCGGTGTTCGATTACGACGGCGTCAACTCCGCAAAGTACGAAGGACTGGTCATCTCCGCGAAAAATTGCACGTGCCGCCACGATCGGTTCAAGTACCCTGTCCGCGGCATCAACGGCACGATCGAGCAGCGTGATTGGGGCCTGGAACTGCGGTTTACCGGGTTGGCCGGTCGCCGTCCGGTGAGCATGAAGGGTTACTTGAAGAACCCAGGGCCGACGGTCGAGGCGCGGTTCGATATCAACGTCGAGAAGCTTCCCATCGACGAAACGCTGCTGGCCGCCTGTAAAGAGGAACAGCGAAAGCCGCTGCGTGCCATCGATCTGAAGGGCTTCGCTACCGCGCATTGCATCTTGACGCGACCGCCGGGACTCGACCAGAAATATCAAATCGCCATCGTTGCCGACGTTTCGGAGGGTTCGCTCGAGTACGAGCGTTTTCCGTGGCGTGTGAACGAGGTGAAGGGACGCGTCACTTATGACTCGAAGGGCGAGGAATGGCAGTTTCTCAACCTCGAAGGCGTGCACGGTTCGTCCATCGTGACCGGCAAGGGATCGTTTACGGGACGCAGTCCGACGCATCCCGGTCTGCTGATTCTCGACGTCGCCGCAAACGGCGCGCATCTCGACAGCGACCTCGAAGCCGCCCTGGGCGGTAATTTGCGGGCCTTGTGGCGGACGCTGTCGCCCACCGGCCGACTCGACGTTGTGACGAACATGCGCTGGGTCCCTGGAAATCTGTTTGAGATTTCGATTCCGACGGCGGAGGTCGATGAGGGAACGTTGCAAATCAAGCCGTTCCCGCTTCCGCTGAGCAATGTTCGGGCGAAACTTTCATACGTCGACGGAAAAGTCGGCATTCACTCGATCTCCGCAAGTCATGCCAACAGTCGGTTTGACGTCAAAGACGGATATGCCGTGTGGCAGCCCAACGGCGATTGGGTGGTTCGGCTCAAGGAATTCTATGGCGACGATCTCGACCCGGAACCCAATCGTCCGCTACGGCAGGCGTTCGGCAGCGGGACGGCGATACGCGGTCTCATCGATGAACTCAACCCGCACGGATCGGTGGATTTGTCGCGCAGCATGCTCGAACTCAAAGGCACGACGCAGCAGCCCGAATTGATGACTGCCGCCTGGGACTTGCGATTCGTGCTTTCCGGTAATTCGCTGCACGCCGGGATCGATTTGAAGCGCATCGCGGGAAACGTCGCGGTCCGCGGGACGCTCGACAGCGACGGCAACGTGCTGTTATTGCCGGGCAGCCGGGTCGATCTCGACCATGTCGAGGTGTTGGGGCACTCACTCACGCAGGTGCACGGACCCTATCGGCTCAAAGAGCGACAACTGATTGTCGGCCGGGGTGTGGAGTCGGCGGCGGCGAGGCAAAACGCGGTGGCGCGTGCCGACGCTTCGACCAATCCGCTGAGCGCGCAAATCGTCAACGGCACGCTCGAGCTCGACGCCAGCGCAACGCTGCAAAAGGAGGCCTCGTATCGATTGCGGATGACGCTCGAAGGAGGCAACCTGCAAGAATATGCTCGGCAATATCTCACGGGCGTGAAGAATCTGCAGGGCACGATGGACGGATGGATCGACCTGGCCGGGCGCGGCACGTCACGCGACAACATCACGGGCAAGGGACAACTCCGCATCAGCCGTGCCGCACTCTACGAGCTGCCGGTCATGGTGCAGATTTTCAAGCTCTTGAGCTTTGTGCCCCCGGCCGATAACACGGCCTTCCACTACGCGATGGCTGACTTTTCGGTCGCGCGCAAAATGTTCGATTTCAAATCGATCGACCTGGTCGGCGATACGATTCGATTGCGCGGCAAGGGGACGGCAAGGTTCGACGGCATACTGGATCTCGAGTTCTATTCGATGCTGCCTCGCCAGTCGCGAACCATCCCGTTCATCGATTTCGTGGTCGGCGAGGCCACTAAGGGCTGGGTGGGCGTCACGGTGACCGGACACGTCGGCTCACCGGTCGCACAATTTCGCGCAGCGCCTCAACTCGACGACGCCATGAAACAATTCCTGCGCGCCTTCGAGTTGCCACGCCCCGGTGTCCTGCCGCAATTGTTGGTCTCGCCCATGACCGCCTTCCAACGCGACCCCGCGCAGCGGCCGGGTTCTTATCGGTGAGCGTGTTCCATTTGGGCGAGACGCGGGGACGCGGCGACGGGGAGACGCGGGGATTCACGCTTGCGTCTTTTCGCCGTGTCCCCGCGTCTCCGCGTCACGTCCCGACCGTGAAACGCGTCCCGTCACGACAGCAGCATCTTCAAGTCCTCGGTAGACAAGTCACGCAGCGTCGTGCTGTCCGCTGTCAGGATGGCGTCGGCGAGGTTGCGCTTGCGGCTTTGCAGCTCCGCGATCTTTTCCTCCACCGTGTTGCGGCAGATGAGCCGATAGGCGAACACCTGCCGCGTTTGTCCGACGCGGTGGGCCCGGTCGATGGCCTGCGCCTCGGCGGCCGGATTCCACCAGGGGTCGAGAATGAAGACGTAGTCGGCGGCGGTGAGGTTCAGGCCCAGCCCGCCCGCCTTGAGGCTGATGAGAAAGACGCCGCATTCGGGGTCGGTCTGAAATCGCTCGACGCACGCTTTGCGATCGCGAGTCTGCCCGTCGAGATACTCGTACACGATGTTCCGCTTATCGAGATGCTTGCGGACGATGGCCAGCATGCTGGTGAACTGCGAAAAGACGAGCGTCTTGTGTCCTTCGTCAATCAACTCCTCGAGATGCGGGCACAGCACGTCGAGCTTGGCCGACGATTCCTCGTCGGATTGTCTGTCGAGCAGCGCGGGATGACAGGCGGCCTGTCTCAGCCGCAGCAATGCTTCCAGAACGTGCATGCTCGATTTGTCGAGCCCCTGCTCTTCGACCAGCCCCAGCAGCGTCACGCGATAGTGCTCGCGAAGCTCGTCGTAGAGCCGGCGCTGCTTCTCATTCAATTCGCAATAGATGGTCTGCTCGAGCTTATCGGGCAGCTCGTTGGCCACCTGCTTTTTCGTGCGGCGAAGAATGAACGGCCGCAACCCCGCGGAGAGCAGCTCGTGCGCCTTGTCGTCCTTATCGTCGGCCGTGTAAGACTTGAAAGCCGAGCTGCGCCCCAGCATGCCGGGGTTGAGGAACTCGAAAATCGACCACAAATCGCCCAGGTGATTCTCGATCGGCGTGCCGCTGAGGGCGATCCGATGATTCGCTTCAAGCAATCGCGACGCCTTGGCCACCTGCGATCCCGAGTTTTTGATCGTTTGCGCTTCGTCGAGCACGACGTAATCGAACCGCACCTCCCTCAGCTCGAGTACGTCGCGGCGCAGAGTGCCGTACGTCGTGAGCACGATGTCATATTTATGAAACTGCTCGCGCAGCGGCGCGCGGTTGAGTCCCGAATATTCCAGCACCTTGAGCTGCGGCGTGAACCGCTCGCATTCCTGTTGCCAGTTAAACAGCAGCGATTTGGGCACCACGACGAGCGAGGGAACGCGCTTGTCCAGCCGTTCGCGGCGATCGAGCAGCAATGCCAGAAGCTGCACGGTTTTGCCGAGCCCCATGTCGTCGGCCAGGCAACCGCCGAGATGAAACTCCTGCAGGAACTCCAGCCAACCCAGACCCTCCCGCTGGTAGCCGCGCAGCTCGCCGTGGAATTTCGCAGGCTCGTTCCTCGGCGCGATCCCCTCGAACGAATGAAACCTGTCGCGCAGATTGCGAAACTTGTCGTCGTAATCGACCGAGGGCTGTGCGGCCAGCAGGGCGTCGAGTAGCGCGACCTGGTTGTGCGAGAAACGCAAATGCTCGTCGTGAGCGATACCCAGACCGGCCAGCAGGCCAAACTGTTGCAGCCATTTTTCCGGGATGATGCCCAACGATCCATCGTCCAGCCGGACGGTGCTATCACCCCGCGCAAGGGCCGAAAGCAACTCGGGAAAAGATGCCGTGCGTCCTTCGAAGTCGACGTCGCCGTGCAGCTCGAACCAGTCGATTCCCGACTTCACCCGGAACTGCATCTCGCCGGGCTGCCGTACATGTTTTCCGTCGGCTTGGACCTGCCAGCCCTCGGCGATGAGAAACCGGACCGCCTTGCCCAAATCGCTTGCGGCGATTTCGACGTCGTGCCCGCCTCGTTTCTGATCGATCAATCGGCGGAATCCATGCTCCGCAAGCTGCGACCACGCCCGCTCTTCCACGGCGCGGTTGCGAACGAGGCAACGTCCCTGGTCGCGCTGCACGATCGCCCAGCGTGCGCTCGAGCCGCGGATGCTCGTGCCCAAATAATCGAACGACAAATCGCCCTGCAGACGTTCGAGCCGCCAGCGGGCGCCCCGCGGCGCGCGGACGGTGAGTTGAGGCACGGGCTCGCAACGGACCTCTTCAAGCTGCAAATCTTCCGGCAACTCGAGGCGAGGCAGCGCGGGCATGTCGAAAAGCTGATCGACCAGCTCGTGTTCCTCGCCAGCGGGAACCGCGACGGCGTCTTTGCCCGAAATCAGTTTGATCCATTCGAACGCGTCGAAATCGCAGAGGAGGCCGATCTTCTTGTCGGTCATCACCAGGCCGCCGGGCAGCAGCAGCCGCGTGGCCTTGGTCGAGATCGACGTTTCGTCGCGGCGCAGCTTACCCTCCAGCCGCCACTGCTGCTCGGCATCGTCGAACACCAGGCCGACGGCCAATTCCCAGGGCGGACCATTGTCCCACTCGAGCGCCGTCGGGTTCTTTTCGCGGCTGTTGAGATAGCGCACGCGACCGGTGGCACACATCGACGGCAAAATCAGCCGGCACAGCTCGTGGGGAATGCGGTAGCGATACACGGACGTCTGCATCTGAGCTTGCTGCGCATACCAGTTGGTGCGCTCGGGGTTGGCTCCGGAAAGATACGCCAGGATGGTGCTGTCGTCCTCGCGTTCGATTTCTTCGAGCTGCCCCGGCCGCAGCTTGAGCGGCTTCAGCTTGCCCCACGTCCCATTGGCGCGGCGTTGCCGTTGCGACGTTTGAATGACCAATTGCCCGGCGCTCTGGCTTAGTTCGACGTCGATCTCGTAATAAATTTCCCGGTCGCAATCGGTCGTCGGTCCCGACGTTTCCGCAAACTGCATGGCCTGCCGCAATGATTCGAGGCGGGCCTCCCACGGCCGAAGCTGCGCTTGCACCGGCGCGGGCGCCTGGACGGTCCACCGCGACGACGGGGGTTGATACACGTCGCCGCCGTCATCGAAGTCCCATTCTTCCTCGTCGGGCGCCCATTCGACGTTCTCGTGCGCGAACGGCGGAATATAGCCCGGCTTAAGCGAAGCGGTGACGTACCCCTGCTCGTCCGCCGCCAGAATTGTCGCCCAGAGATGCTTACACGCGACCTCGGGCTGACTGCCGGATGCACAATTGCAGTACATCTTGAGTTGATCATCTTCGCGGCTCAGTTGCGTCTGATACTCGACGCCGTCGCGGACAATGGCGAAGAGATGGTCGGCGGTGACGCGCGCCACCGAGACCCGCTCGGCCTTGAGGTACGCAGCGCCACGGAAGCGGATGTCGCCGCGGAAGCGGCTTTCCAGGAATTCGGCCAACGTCATGGGCAGTCTCCGGCACTGTCGCCACGCGTGGGCAGAAGGTTGGTCGACAAAAACACTTCCATCACGTCGATTTGCAATCGAAACTCGGAAATTGGTCACTGTCACAACGAAAAAACGCCAAAGCGCCGGCGCAAACTCGAGCGCATCTGGCAAGCCTACCGAATCGCCCCCCAAGTTGACCAGTGTTCATGCTTGTTTCTTGGGTGGCTTTGGGAATTCGACATGGTGCCAAGGCGTATGCGCAGGGAACGAGAGGGGGTGAGCCGGCGAGGGGGAGAGGGGGCGAAAAATGCCGCAAGCGT
>JBBDVZ010000314.1:0-18151 GCA_040903115.1 Planctomycetaceae bacterium | reverse complement strand
CGTATCACGTTCGAGACCAGCGCCTCTCGAACGACGAAATCGAACAACTACAACGCGAGCTCAATACGCATCTCAGCGTGGGCTCGGAATAACAATTGCTCGGAACAAGTCGTTCGGACCGACATTCAGGACCGCGCGAGCAAGGCAGCTCGTCGCCAGGAAGCATGGATGGCTCTCTTTTCGGGCAAACAGCCGCGATGCAGTCAATTGCGGGCCTGCGTTGCCGTTTGTGCGATTCTAGCCACGCTGACGGGCTGCGCCTTCAACGGAAACTTTCTGTCGCTGCTTTCCGATCGGCAGCAGCCCTGCGTCTTGTCGCCCAATTCGAATCTGCACGAGATTGTCGAGCACCTCAACACCAACATTACGCCGCTCCGCTCGTGGCGTTCGACCGACGTCAAGATCGTGCCGCACGGCCAAGGGGCCATCATCGGTTTGCGTCTGTCGGCCCGAATTGCCGTCGAGCAGCCGCGCAACTTTCGCCTGATGGTCTCGGCACTCGGCAACCCCGAAGCCGACCTCGGGTCGAACCCCGAGCGCTCCTGGTTCTGGATGCGTCGCGGTCCGCCAAATGTGTTTACGGTTCGTCACGATCAAATCGGAAACGTCCGCGCGCTTCCGTTCGACCCCCAATGGGTGACGGAAGTGTTGGGTGTTGTTTCGCTCGACGAGGCCGAATTGAAAATGGACCCGCCCGACGAGGAACGAGGCCCCCTTCGCCTGGTCGCAGACCGACAATTGCCCGACGGCCGCCGCGTGCGACGCGTCACGCTCGTCGACTCGTGCCGCGGAACCATCACAGCTCACGAGTTGTACGACGCATCGAACAAGCTGGTTGCCCGCGCCGATTTGAAGGACTATCGCGCGGAAACTGCTCACGGCATCGCGATGCCGCACGAAATCAAGCTCGACTGGCCCCAGTTCGGATTCGGCTTGACGATGACGCTGGGCGAGATCGAGATCAATCCCACCGACATCGCGGCCAAGACGTGGGCGATGCCCACACCTCCGGGCTATCCCGCGCTCGACCTGGCGCAGGTTGCCGCAGGTCCGCAGAGAGGCGCCCCGCAGGGAACTCGCCCGCCGCGCATCGGCAACGATCAACCGCCGCCGTTTCGCGATAATTTCGCCGGCGCTAACACCGGCGCCGCAGGCGAACCGATTCGCCAGGCGGCGGGCGAAACCGGTTGGGTCCCGCCGACCGTCCGCGACGACGGACGCTTGCCGCGTCCGCCGGCCTTGCAGCAATCAACGCCCCTCAAAGCGCCGCCGAAAAGTCGAACCTGGTGGCAACGAATGATGGGGCGTTGAATCTGACCGCGGAACGATTGCCGCGAGCCACGTATACTTTTAACAGCGATGTTCCATCGCTCCGTCCTGCTGCCATCGCCGGCGACCAAATTGCCGATACCCAAAAAAGGGTACTCGCTTGGTACGCAGGCTGCTGAAACGTGCGTGTGCTGTCCGAACGGCTTTGTGGGGCAAAACAGGGCCAACGGGCGGCCCGAATCCGGCGTACTCTGATGCACCGGCCGCACGACGTTGTTGACGGCGGCATCACGACTTCCGGCGATTCAAGGCGTCCCCCGCAGCGGTGCAATGGTGCGATCTGCTGCCGTGGGCCCGGCTTTGCGGTCGCCGAATCGATTGTCATAATTACAATAGGCTCGGTCGGCCTTGCGGACACACGGGTGATCCGGAGCGGAATATCGGAAATAAAAGCATGTGCATGGAACGGCTGCAAACACGGTTTCTTTCGCGGGCGGCGGTCGCCGTTTTTTGTGCCGCCGCCCTGTTCGTTTCGCCAACCGTGGCCCAAGAGCGCGGGAAAATCGGCGACTTGTTCGGCCAGGGAGGTTCCGCGACTGACAAGCTCAAGCCGCACGGCCCCAAGGTGCAGTTCAGCCTGTTGCCCGGCAACGCCAAGGCCGGTGACGCGGTCACTTTGTCGATCGCTGTGACGGTCCCCAAGAACGGCTATACGTACTCCACCAGCCCGAAGTTCAGTGGCGGCACACGCGTCAAGATCACGGAAGCTGCCGGCCTGGAGCCCATCGACGAGAACTTCCAGCCGAACCATCCGCCGAAGACGGTGTTCGAGCCGCTTTTCAACCAGGAGGTGGAGAAGCACTTCGGCGACGTGACATGGTCGCGGAAATACCGCGTTCGACCCGATGCGGATCCGCAGCGCATCGCAGTTAAAGGAAATCTCCATTACCAGGTGTGCGACGATCGCAGTTGCACGCCGTATCGCTTGGCCATGAATGTCCGGTTGGGACAAACCGCCGCGGCGTCTGAAGAAGCGCGTCCAAGTAGTCCCGGTGCACCGCAGCCGTCGATTGTTGCGCATCCGTTCGAGTTCTCAGCGAGTCCGGAGGTTCGAGGACACGGAAAGCCGGCAACGGTTCGCGTACAGCTCTCGCCCGAGAACGCAAAGCCAGGGCAAGAGGTCACGTTGTCGGCGACATTGCGAGTCGAGGCGCCCTGGCACTCGTACTCGATGACGCAAGACCCGAAGCAGGCGGCTTTGCCGACCAAGATCGAGACGCCCGCGCTCAACGGCCTGCGGCCCATCGACGACAAGTGGACCGCGAACCGGCCGCACGAGGTGAAGGAAACGCGCGTTGAAAAGGACACGTATCGACAAGAGGTTTACGAAGGCGAGGTGACCTGGACGAAACGTTTTGTCGTCGAACCTTCGGCCGCCGAAACCGGTTATGGCGCCGCCGGCAGCGTCCGCTATCAACTCTGCGATCCCAGATCCTGCCTTCCGCCGGCGACGGTGAAGTTTTCGGTGGGCATGATAGCGGCAGTTGACGCATCCACCCTGTCGCCAACTTCCGGTGATGCGGACGGGATCATTATTACCGACGCACCCGCCGCCACCAGTTTGGGATGGTACATCTTCTACGCATTTCTGGGCGGGATGATCTTGAACGTCATGCCCTGCGTGCTTCCCGTCATTGCCATCAAGGTGATGAGCTTCGTTCAACAGGCGGGCGAGAGCCGGAGTCGGATCTTTCTGTTGAACGCGACGTATGCACTGGGCGTCATCGCGGTGTTTCTGGTACTAGCGTCGTTGGCGGTTCTTCCCTCGATCGGGTTGGGATGGGGCGGCCTGTTTCGAAGCTCAGGTTTCAACCTGGTGATGGCCTGCGTGATCTTTGCGATGGGATTGAGCCTTCTGGGCGTCTTTGAAATTCCGGTGCCGGGAATGATTGGCTCCGCCGCAGGCGCGCACAACCAAGAAGGGCTAACCGGCGCTTTTCTAACGGGTGTTTTGGCCACACTGTTGGCCACCCCGTGCAGCGGACCGTTTATGGGCACGACTCTGGCCTGGTCGGTTCAGCAGCAACCATCCACAACGTATCTGGTGTGGGGGGTGATGGGGTTGGGAATGGCCTCGCCATACCTGGTGTTCGCCCTGTTTCCTGGTGCAATCAAGTGGCTGCCTCGCCCCGGCAACTGGATGATCCGCCTGAAAGAGTTCGCGGGCTTCGTTCTCATGGGAACCGTGATCTTCTTCATTTACTTTCTGGAGAAGGCATACACGATTCCGCTGCTGATTATGTTGCTTGGCATCGCGCTCGGGTTGTGGATGATCGGCAGCCTCTACGATCACAGCACGCCACATCGGCACAAAAACCTGGTGAGAATTTCCGCCCTTATTCTGACAACCGCGATTTGCGGCTTTGGCTACAGCATGACCCGAGTTGGCGACGAGACACGGCTGCCCTGGGAGCATTTTTCCGAGAGCCGCCTGGCCGAACTCCGGCAACAAGGCCGAAACGTGCTGATCGACTTCACTGCCGACTGGTGTCTCGTTTGCAAGGCCAACGAGGAATTCGCGCTCAATACCAAGGAAACCCTGGAGCTCGTGCAGAAACACAACTTCGTAACGCTGTCTGCCGACTACACGTACGAGTCTCCGGAAATTGACGCGTGGCTGAAAAAATTTGAGAGCATCAGCGTCCCGCTGACGGTCATCTTTCCGGCGAATCGACCCAATCAACCGATCATCATCCGCGACGCGTATACAAAGCGCACGTTGTTGCAAAAGCTGAACGAAGCCGTTGCGCTAAAGGGAAACGCGTCGCTGCCCATGGATGAAAAGGACGGTGTCACACGCGCGCTTCGACAGCCGGCCGTGGTGGGAAGTCTGACTGCCGATAGCGAGATTGATTGAGCCGCTGAGGGCTTCCTCGCATTCATCGCTCCACGCGGCACACCCGAGTTAGGTGAGATCCAGCGTGCGCTTGAGGCACTCGTTGAGTTCGCGCAACAAGGAATCCGCGAGGCGGCCGCGCTTCATTGGTAGCTGTCCAAGAGCGGATCGTCCATATCCTCCTCGGCCATGACTTTGTCAACGGCCGGATAGCACTCACGGGGATCAAATTCCCCGGAGCGCCGCTGAAGAGACAGGCGCGCCTTGGCCTGTAGGATGCCAAGGATATCGATTCCCTCAACGTACTCCTTGTACTCGCGCTGCTCATCAGCGGTGAGTTTGCCCTCGTTCGCCTTTCCCGCCAAATCGTCGAGCCGGGACTGAAGTGCCGGATCGAGCCTTAAGTTGGCAATTCGCTGCGCAACTTCGGGAGTCAAACAATCAGCGACCGGGTCAAGAAATCGGTCGAGCACGCTGGCCGTACTAATACTGCTCATGCCATTATTCTACGGCACATTGAGCCCCTGCAACAATGCCGGTCCCGTCGGCCCAATAAAAAACCGCCGCGAGTGTCCCGCGACTCGCGACGGTTCCGAACCCAGGTTCGCTGTTTTAACTGCCGGCTATTCGCCGGGCTTTTGCGGCCGATGGGGACAGGTCCATTCCCCTGGTCGCAAAAACATGCGCCCAACGAGAATGGACCTGTCCCCGTTCGCTATTCGCCGGGCCCTGACTCGAGCAGATCCATCTCTTCTTCTTGAATGATGATTCGCGGCGTCACCATCAGCATCAGGCTTTCCGTTTCGCGGCCGACACCGCTGTTCTTGAACAAGCGGCTGACGTAGGGAATCTTGTTGAGGATGGGCACGCCCGCCATGTTGCGGCCTTCCCGCAACCGCTTGATGCCGCCCAAGAGCACCGTGCCTCCATCGGGTACGCTGACGGTCGTTGTCACCGTCACCTGTTCGACGACGGGCTGCTGAACGGTGACGTTCGCGGCGGCCTCACCTCCGGTGTCACCGGCGGTACCGGCGGTACCGGCGGTTCCGCCGGTTCCGGTGACGCCCGTGGTTCCGCCGATGCCACCAAAGCCAGTTGCGCCGCCGAAACCGCCGCCGCCGCCGAAACCGCCGGCTCCCGCAATACCGCCCAAGCCGCCGGCACCTGCACCGGTGATGCCCGTGGTGCCTCCCTGTCCGCTCGAGACGAACGAGAAGGTGAAGACGTCGGTGATGTTCGAGAAGATGGGAATGACCGTCAGACGAACGAAGCGCCGATCGGCCGAAATCACGGCCTGCACGCTCAGCGAAACACCTTCTGACACCGTTGTAATGACCGGGGTGAAGCCGACGGCAAATACGCCGACCGTCGGAATCAAGCTCGTGACGAAGGGCCTCGACACCGTGTCGGAAACCGATCCCCACTGGCCGTTGAACATGGTGACCTTCGGCGCGAACATCAAGTTGGCGCGCTCATCACCCTGGGCGGCCTGAATGAAGAAGAACGCTTCCAGGTCGCTCAAGATCGCCAGTCCAACCTGAATTCCCGCGTCCGGGTTGAACCCGCCGAAGTCGGGGACGCCCACGTTGAACGATCCCTGTCGGAACCCGACGTCGAGGTCGGTCGAAAATTGGTCCGGCTGCGACAAACCGACAATCGTTCCGTGCTTCGGCCAGGCATCAAGCGCCGGAAGGTTCAAAGCACCCAAGACAGGCTCCGTGAACGGAGCGCCGGGGTCCTCTGCTGCATCATCCGCTCTCGGCGAACCGAAAGCCGGTAATCCTTGTGCGTCGGGGCCGACGTTGTCTTGAATGTTGAAGTCGAAGTCGACGCCGATGCGCTCGAAGAACCGGTCGGTGACCGTGATGAATCGAACCTCGACGGCGACCTGAAGGTCTTGCAGCCGCCGCAACTGTTCGAGCAACAGCGCAATGTCTTCGTGCGTTCTTTCCGTCGCCCGAATCACCAGGCTCAACGTCGACTCGAACGGCTCGATCGTTCCTTCTCCGCCGACTTCCGACCAAGAGCCAGGCTCGACGGTCGAGATAATCAACTGCGACAAGGTGTCGAAATCGGCTGCGGCAGCGCCGCCCGCCGGCCCGACCCCCATCCCATTTCTGGTGAGGCGGTTCGCTCCGTCGATTGGTACGTGCTGAGGGTTGCCGTTCACCTGGGCGAAGCCCTGTCCCGGCCGCTGTTGCAAGCCGCCCGTGGAAGGAACGCTGAAGTTTCCTGCACCGGGCGCCCAGTTCATGCCATCGGTCCCGTAAACTTTGGTATCGCCCGCGGGCGGAAAATTCGGAATCGGAACGACGAGATCGGCGACCGGGTAAACAACCGGAACCAGTTCGCCCTGCTGGCGCGTCTTGCTGGTGACCTTTAAGACCTCGTCCTGAATCGTGTAAGCCAGTTCGAGCGGCTCGAGCAGCAGGTTCAGGGCGCTCTTGAGCATCACGCCGTCGACGTCGATCGACAACTGCCAATCGCTCGTCATGCCGACGTCCTGCAGCCCCAGGTCGTCGAGAAACACGTCGACTCCCGCAGTCGTCGAAATGTGCTGCAGGATTTCTCGCAGCGGAGCCTTCTCGAAGTGCAGGTTGATCGGCTGGCTCAAACTCTTTTGAATCTTTTCTTCTTTTTCCGTCCGCTTCCGGTTGTTTTTCTGTTGGTGCTTGTCGCGACGGCCGGTAATTTCTTTCCAGTCCTTGGGGAATTTGATTTCCTTGGTGGCAACGTCGTTGATCGAAGCGAGATCGACCTCGCGGAGTTGATTAATGAACGATTCCTCTTTGTCTTCCTTCAGCCGATCGTTATCGTACGTCCGTCGCGCGAACCGCACTTTCCAGAACATCACCTCGCTGACGGGATTTTCCGGGTCGAGGTCACGCGCTTTCTTGGCGATGATTTCGGCCTCGGGGAATCGTCGCTGGTCCATGAGCTTGTTGTATTCGTCGACCATACCGGCGTAATCCTGCTCGATGCGGCCCTTGAGCCTCTGTTCTTGCACGATCTGTTCCTTGACGTCCTCGGAGCGCTCTTTGGTCTCGATGACCGACTTATGCTGGCTGATATAGGCTTCAACCGACTCTTTCGACCGGTTGAGCTGCTTCGACATCGGCGCGATAAGTTCCTTGTTCAGCTCGGAACCTTCGACCTCGGCCAACGTGCGGTCGAGCAATTCGATCGCCTGTTTCGGGTTCTGCTCCCGCAGCCGTTCGGCGCGAAAGATGGCGTTCATCGTCTGCGAACGCAGCCGGTCGTACTTGACGGCGATCTCTTGTTCGACGATCTCGAGCTGCCCCGGCCGTCCGCCGTTGGAAAGCTGGTTCTCGCCCCCCTGTTTTGCCGCCAGCGTCACCGCTTGGTTGCGGTGTGCGCTCAAGTCGCGCAAGAAATCTTGTAGCTGCTGCGTTCGATACACGTCGAGCTTTTCACCCGACTGGTAGGCCTGTTGGAACGTCTGGTACGCCGACTCCCGATCGCCCTCGCGCAACTGCTGAACGCCGAGGCTGTAAAGCTCCAGCGCCGAAACGCCCGCAGGATTGATCACGGTGAAATCGTGCCGAGTCGCCTCGCGAGCGATGCTGTGGGCAGCCGGTCCCTCCAAAAGAGCATCGTTCGGCTGGCCGCTTGGGGAATTGGCTGACGCCCTGGGAACGGCCAATCGCGAACGCTCGGCCGGCCCTTGAGACTCCCAATGGTTGGCGATATCTTGCCGTTGTGGCCCGATATCGAGTTGGCCGAGAATGATTTCGATGCGCTCATCGCGGATTCCCTTGGCCGCATTGATCCGTTGGGCCTCCAGCGCCTTGCGGCGTGCCGCATCGTACCGGCCGGCTTTCATATCGTCTGTCGCCGCGGCGATGAGGTCGGCTGCCGACGTCGTGTTGGCCAAAAGGCCTTCGCCGTCCGCTGTGATGACGCCGGTCGGATTTCCGTCACCAAGCGCCTGCGCCTGGATGATTTGCCCAGCCGAGGCCGGGTCGCCGCGACGCGATCCGTTCTTCGTTTGAATGCTCAATTCCGCGCGGTCGATCGCCTCGGCCACCAGTTCGGGCCGATCGTCAAACAACCCGTAAGGGACGTCCAAGCGGACCGTTTCCGCGACCTTCTGCCGGGCCTCCGAGAGGCGGCCGTTTCTCAAATCCTCGCGGGCCATTTCCAACAAGGCCAGTGCGCGGTTCTTTGCTGCAGCCTGGCCTTCAACCGACGATCCGATGGAGGAAGGTTGCGTCAATTGCCCGGTAGCCGGCAGACCAGTGCCTCGCTCGCGCGATGCCGTCGCCGAGAGGCGATCGATGTCCGCGAGCACCAGCTCCGGACGATCTTCCAGCACGGGATAGTTCGAGCTCAATTCCTTCGCCTGCAGCGCCTTCTCCCGGGCCGCCGCAAAGTTCCCACCCTGAATATCGCGTCGCGCCGCGGCCAGCAGAGCGATGGCTTGCTTTTGATTTTCGTCTCCCGCCGGCCTGAGCAGGGATCCCTGTGCCGGGCCTGCGGTCGGTCGCGCCAACGGCGCGGAATCGGCAAGGAACGTCGTGCCTCCCGCTTGCCGAGCGATGGCAGCGAGCACGTGTTCCGGGCGTTCTTCTAAAATGGTCCAAGGGACGTTGAGTTGCTGCGCTTGCATCGCCAAACGACGAGCATCGTCATGCCGACCCGCATTCAGCGCGTCGCGAGCTGCTTGCAGCAACCGCAAGGCATCTTGCTTTGCAGGAGAGACGTTTGCCGGAGGGGACAGCGGAATGGCACCCGGTGCACGCGACAAATCCGTTTGATGCATGAACTGCTGAGCCGCCCCGTTGGCGGGTGGTGTGGGCTGGCCGGGCAGCGATCCTGTGCCGGCCGGCATGACGCCGCCGTAGCGACTTGCGTTCGATCCCGTTCCGAGGGGCTGGACGGCGATGACATCAAGCTGGCTGAGGAACGCGGAGGGCGTCTGTTCGCCGCGCTTCCACGCGACGGGATAGGAAGCGGCACGCTTCGCCAGCCTCCGCGCGCCGGCCACGTCGCCCGCTGCGGCCAGACGATTGGCTTGAACGAGCAGCTCTCGGGCGGTCTGTTCGTCCGAGACGCGCTGCGCCGACGGCAGCTCGGGTTGCCCCTGCCAATCGCCCGCGGCGCCTTGGGCCTGAGGGTTTGTGAGACGATTTTCCTGAGCAGACGCCGTCCGGGCCGAATCGCGGGAATCGGACATCCACATCGAAGCCGCGACCAATGCCGCACAGGCGAGTATTCCAAATGCTTTGCCCAACGTAAGTTCCTCCTTCAGGCCGTGAGAGCTGTCTTCGTCTCGACTCCCAAGTGGTTTGTTCGCTTCACAAAGCCGATTGACGCAATGGGGCGACGGCGAGACAGCCAGACGCTGCAACCGAACGGCTGCTGCGTACTGCGCGCCGCGTGATGCAGGTTTCACGACCAAGCCGGCCGCTTGACCCGCCCGCCAAAAATGTATTCGTGGGACTGTGAGAGCTTGAGGTGAGCGAGAGGAGAGTGGGCGGGTGATAACGGATGCCCGTGCGACTGGTCAATAGCTCTCAGAAAATTTTTAGAGTTTTTCGATGCTTGCGCCGGCATCGTCGCGAGACAGCGGCAAGACCTGCCGAATACGTTCGCCAGAACCGCGAATGCCGCTCGTTTTTTGCGAGAGAAATGGCCATTCTGCCGGTTCGCAAGCCGATCGGGGAAGTCGAAGAGAATTACCACAAAGTCACAAAGGGCACGAAGGAATAAGACGCAAACTCGCTTGCGCTCGTTGCATGATTCACCGCGCTGGAAGGCTGTCAGTCCTCTTTTTGCTCAAATTTCCCACGATCGGATTTTGAATTCTTTGTGACCTTTGTGACTTTGTGTAAATCCCGTCTTCATAACGCGGACGCGTCGCATCGTCATGGCTCGACTGTCATCAGCGCTTTCAGCGAGGGCGCCGCGGTCAGATGTATTGCTGACAAGCGTATCACAGAACGTCGAAGAAGCCCGGCTTTTTCGGAAAAGCCGGGCTTCTGAACGTGGTTTGAGAACACGCGGCACGACTGTCATTCGAAGGGCAGTTCGTCGGCTTTTTTCTGCTGCTCGCCGTCGAAGATCGTGGTGATCGTGGCGTTCTCGCGCAGTTTCGCCAAGACTACGTCGCTCGACTCTTTTTGGCGGGATCGGGTCAACGTCTTCTTGATGTCGTTTTGCACGTCGGCGAAGGGCACGCGGCCGGCCGGCTTGCGTTCGTTTACCTTGACGATGCGAAACGCGTCTTCGCCCACGACCGGGGCGCTGATCGTCCCCACGGGCAGCTCGAACAGCAGCTTGTCGATTTTTTTGTCCGCCAGGCTGCCCTGCTTTGTCCAGCCCCAACGCCCGCCTTGGTCCGCCTTCGGGTCGTCGGAATACCGTCGAGCGACCTCGTCGAAGTTCGCCCCTCGCGACTGCTTGAGCGCTTCGACCGCCTTTTCGAAGATTTCGAAAGCCTGCTGTTTCCCGCCATGTTTGCCGAAGCTCACGGCAATTTGCTGCCAATTGACGCTGGCCGGGAAGGAATACTCGGCGATGTGTTCTTCATAATAAGCCAGCAGCTCGGGCCGGGTCACGAGCTCTTCTTGCTGCGTCTTGGACTTGCTTTCGAGGTAGGCCTGGGCCATTCCGCGATTATGAAACGTGGTGCGCAGGCTCGCCAGCGATGTGCCGTCCTGGCTTTGCAGCTTCAGATCGAGCTCGTAGTCGGAATGAATGCCCAACTCTCGCTTTTTCTTGTCGATCATCGTCTTAAAGAGCTCGTCCAGGTGCTTTTCCAGCGGCTCCAACTGCTCTTTCTTCAACGTGGTCATCACCGCCGAAACGACCAGCCGATTTTGAATATGCCCCGGCAAATCGCGCTTGATGAGCGACAGCTTCGCCTCGTTGAACTCGGTCGGCGACAACTTGTGTTCGAACTCCCCAAGCTGTTTCGTGTACGGTTCGAGGACGTCGGCGGCGAAAATCGGGCTGCCGTTCACAGTCGCGACGACAAGGCTTGGCGATAGTTCCCCCTTTTCGGGGTGCTTGGCGCCCGCGAAATCGACCGGCAGCACGTTGTGGCCGCCGATCTTACCGCGCGCCACGGGGTCTTTTTGAGCGAGCATCGAGTCGCCCGCCAGGCGATCGTCGGTCATTGCGACTCGCGGAGGGGGCGGCCCCATCACCGGATTGTCGACCTTCACCGTGGAGAGCTTGTCGAGCCACTCACAGCCGGAAAGCAGCAACAGAATCGCCAACGGGGCGAACGTCCACCGCATCGCAGCATGCTCCACAAGGCGACTCCCCTCCCTCTTAGGGAGGGGCTGGGGGACTTCGGCGAGCTCAGTCGAGTCGAGGGTGAAAACGGCCGAAGTGTTCGGACAAAGCGACTTGATCGACAACGCGGCTGATCCAAGACGCCCAGACCGCGTCTTGTCACTGTTATCGACTGAGAGGTCTGAAAAACTCGATGATTCAAGACGGGAGGCGGCGGATTATACGGCCGTTGCTACGTTACCTGCAACAGCGATTTGAGCTCATCCAGTAGCCGGTCATGAGCGCTTGCCGCTCCGTCGAGCAACAGGTAGGCATTGCGGCGGTCGACGATGCGGAGCCGGTTTCCGTGCACTCTTCGCAAAGCACCTATCTTCTCCACATCGCGATAACCCAGCACGACGAAGCGATCTTCGAGATGAATGTCGTCGATCTTCCATCGCCATGCCGCCAGTTGCAGCTCTCTCATCGCGACAAGTTGTGCCGCTTCGCTGGGAATGGGCCCGTAGCGATCCCGCATTTCGGCTTGCAACCGGAGGAGCGCCTCGGGTGAGTTGGCCTGCGAGACCTTGCGATACATTTCAATTTTCGCGCGGCCGGCAGGGATGTACGAATCGGGCAGATAGGCGGCCACGGGCAAATCGATCGCCACGTGGACATTTTCGCGCAGCGGCTCGTGCGTGAGGCCGCGAACGGCATTGTCGAGAAGCTGGCAGTAAAGCTCGTAGCCGACCGACGAGATGTGCCCGCTTTGCTCGGTTCCGAGAATGTTGCCGGCGCCGCGAATTTCGAGATCGCGCATCGCAATCTTAAAGCCCGCGCCGAGTTCGCTGAATTCCTCGATCGCCTTCAGCCGCTTGGCCCCCGACGCCGTGACGGAGCGGCCCTGTTCCAGCATCAGGTAGCAATAGGCCCGATGCTTGTACCGTCCCACGCGGCCGCGCAGTTGGTGCAAGTCGGCCAGCCCGTACTTGTCGGCCATGTGAATGAAGATGGTGTTGGCGTTGGGAATATCGAGCCCGCTTTCGATAATCGTCGTGCAGACCAATACATCGGTCCGGCCGGCGACAAAGTCGAACATCGCCTGTTCGAGCTGGTGTTCGCGCATCTGTCCATGCCCAATTCCGACCCGCGCTTCCGGCACGATGGCCTGCACCGTGTCGGCAATCGACTGGATGTTGTAAACCCGGTTGTGGACAAAGTAGACCTGGCCGCCGCGATTGAGCTCGCGAACGATCGCGCTGCGAATCAGCTCCTTGTCGAAACGGCAGATGCGGGTGGCAATGGCCTGCCGATCGTGCGGCGGCGTCATCAGGTTCGAGATGTCGCGGATGCCCAACAGCGACATGTGCAGCGTGCGCGGAATGGGCGTGGCACTCATCGTCACGACGTCGACCTCGAGGCGCAGTTGCTTGAGCAACTCCTTGGCCTCGACGCCGAAACGCTGCTCTTCATCGATGATCAACAGTCCGAGGTCCTTCAGCCGCACGTCTTTCTGCACCAGCCGATGCGTGCCGATCACGATATCGACCGAGCCGTTTTCCATCCGCGTCAAAATCTGGCGTTGCTGCGCTTTGCTTTTGAATCGCGAGAGCGCTTCGATGTCGACGGGGTACTCGGCCATCCGCTCGCGGAACGTGCGGTAATGCTGTTCGGCCAACACTGTCGTAGGAACGAGGACCGCCACTTGTTTCCCGGCATCGACCGCCTTGAAGGCGGCGCGCATGGCGACCTCGGTCTTGCCGTACCCCACGTCGCCGCAAATCAGGCGGTCCATGGGCTGCGGTTTTTGCATGTCGTCCTTAACGTCGGCAATCGCGTCGACTTGATCGACGGTCTCCGTGTACGGGAAGCTCGCCTCGAACTCCTGCTGAAAATGGCTGTCGGGCGGATATGTAATGCCCGGCTTGGCCGCCCGTGCCGCCTGCAGCCGAATCATGTCGCCGGCCATGTCGACGAGCGCTTCGGCCACGCGCTGCTTTCGCTTCGACCAGGCGCCCGACCCCAGTTTCGAGAGGTGCGGCGCCGTCTTCGCCGCGCCGACGTATTTTTGCACCAGATGAATCAGCGAGGCGGGCACATACATCTTCACGCCGTCGCGGAACTCGAGCAGCAAATGCTCTTCGGAATGCTCGTCGTCGGTGAGCAGCTCCATGCCGCGAAAGCGCGCGATGCCGTGCGTGAGATGGACGACCAGGTCGCCCGGCTTCAAATCGAGAAAACTGTCGATGGCCCGCGACTCGACCCTGCGGCGGCGCGTCGTGCGCTGCAGGTCGGTGCGTCCGAACAGCTCGTGGTCGCTGACGACCACCAGCCGGTCACGCACCATGCGGAACCCGCGCGACACGGTTCCCAGGCACAGCTCGACGCCCGAGCCGATTGTTGCGGCCGACTCGGCCAGCAGTTCCTGCAGCCGCTGTTGCTCGCCCTCGTTGTGGCAGGCAATGAGGACGTGTTCGTCGCGCCCGACGACCGCCGCCAACTCTTCGATGATCGCCGCACGCTGTCCGGTGAATCGTTCGATGGACTCGATCTGCAGGCGACAAGCCGGCCCGCCGCCGTCGGCACCGATGGCCGCGACTTGCACCGTGGGAAAATCGCTGCATCGCGACAGCGTCGCCTCAATGCTGAACATCCCGCGCGGGTTGTCGAGCCGGGCGAGGTAATGCTTCGCCTCCTCGATCATTTCCGGCAGCTCGACCAGCATCACCCAACTGCCGCTGGGAAGAGATTCGAGAAAACTTTCTCCCGAATAATCGGCGGCGGGTTGACCATCGTCTTCGGTGTTGGCTTTCTGACCGGGAGGCGCAACAACCGTCAACGTGACGCTGTTCAACTCCTCCAGCTTCTGTTGCGATTCGACGTCGAACCGCCGAATCGACTCGATCTCGTCGCCGAAGAACTCGAAGCGCAGCGGATCGGTGGCATCAGGCGCAAACATATCGACAATGCCGCCGTGCCTGCTGAACTCGCCCGGCACTTCGACGGCCGGCACGCGCTCGAAGCCGCACTCAACCAACCAGCGCAACAGCGACTCGGGCTCGACTTCATCACCCACCGCAAGCGTTCGCGTGCCGCGCCGCCGTTCCTCGCGCGGCGGAACCGTTTGCAAGAGGGCCGTCAGGTTCGTGACGATGACCCGCGGCAGCGTTTCGCTCGCAAGCGCGCCCAGCACCCGCAGCCGTCCTCCAAAGACGGCATCGGCCGCGCTCAGCTCCTGGGGCAATGATTCCCACGCGGGTAAGATGACCGGGTCTTGTCCGAGAAAGCCGGCCAAGTCGGCGGCGAAGGCGTCAACGTCGCTGACCCGCGGCAAAACGACCAGCAGTGGCTGGGTCGCGTCTTTCGAGAGGGCCGCAGCGGAGAGCGCGCACGACGATCCCCAGGCTCCGTCGATGGCCGCACTGTCGCCCCGCTTAAGCGCGTCGACGACCGCGGCGAAGCCATCCGCCCGATGCAGCAACGTCACCAGGCTTGTCAGGTCGCGCACTGTCCGACTGGCCGTCAATGCCATTGAGGAGAATTGTAACGGCGCATATCAAAAAGTGAACGCTGGACGGTTTAGTGGCACTGGCGTTTCGCCAGTGCATACAACGCGCCGGGGACACCCAAGGCAGTACTCTTGGGGCCCCGAGTGCGATGAACGTCACATCGCAACGCTCTCAGTCGCCGGTCAAACGTTCGGCAGCTATGCTACATGTGTCAAACCGACGATGTCTCCGCCGAACGGCAAGATTGTTGTGGGTAAAAGGAGCGATTCGTGCCGCCGCCGATTCCGGTCGAACTGCATCCACATTCACCGAACTGGGCCCAAGCAGCCAAAATTGAGGCCGCCCGCATCACACGAGAATTGGGGCAAAGCATCGTTGTCGTTCATCACATCGGCTCGACGGCGATCGCCGGCATTCATGCCAAGCCAATTCTCGACATGATGCCCGAGGTTCGTCGCATCGCAGCACTCGACGACTTAAGGCCGGCGTTCGAGTCGCTCGGTTATCGGTGCTGGGGTGAATATGGTCTGGCAGGACGCAGGTATTACACGTTCGACGACGCGGCAACCGGAGTGCGACAATATCAACTTCACTGCTTCGAGGTTGGGCATCCCCAAATCGAACAACATTTGGCGTTTCGAGACTATCTGCGAGCACATCCTGCGAAAGCGACAGAGTACAACTCCGAAAAGCAGCGCTGTCGCGAACTGCACCCTAACGACTCGCATGCATACACACAGGCCAAGGCCGCATGGATCGAAGCGCACTTGCCCGTCGCGCTGGCGTATCGCCGCTCGTAACATTCAATGTTGCCTGATTGCCGCGGCCCCGGCGCGGCCGTGCACTAGAGCCAAGGGAAAACCTTTCGAGATCCCCCCATGATTCGCCGTGACGATGGCAACGATTGGCTGTTGATTCCGCAGATCGAGCATGCGCACCTCGCGGCAGATATTGCCGCGCGTTGGGGGAACGATCAGGTCCGGCCATTCCCCGGCTCTGATGAATTGGTTGAGGCGATTCGTCATCACGACGACGGTTGGGCCGAATGGGATGCGGCCCCTCGCATCAATCGCGCGAACGGCATACCGCGCAGCTTCACCGAAATGCCAATGTGCGCTGCCACCGAAATTTGGACGCGCAGCATCGCGGTGTGCGGCGACATTTCGCCGCTGAATGGAACCTGGGTCAGCAAACATTTCTGCTGGCTGGCCGAACAGGCGCGCGAGAGCCGCATCGATAAGCCCGACGATCTGCGAGCAATCGAAGCCTTCCTCGATGCCCAAGAGCAATTGCATCAGCGCTGGAAATTTGCAAGCGGCGACCAGTTGATCGATAGCGGATTCCACGGCGTGCAGTTTTTCGATCGACTCAGCCTGTGGCTCTGTTGCGCGCCGCGCACCGAACCGCTGGACATCGACTGTCCCAACTTCGGGCGGATTCGTTTCACGCCGCTGACCGATCATCGCATCGTCGTCGCACCCGATCCGTTCTCAGCGCGCGGTCAAGCGTTAGAACTGACAGTCGCGGCAAAGCAGATTTCCGCGCGGCGTTACGCTGATGACGCCGATCTTCAATCCGCGCTGCACGCCGCCGAAATACGGCGGCTAACATGGACGCTCTCGGGCTGAAAGCCTGGATTAGCTGAGCGTCAAATTCACGACGTCCGGCTCGGCCGTCGCACCCGCGGTATTGGATTGGTTGTGAGTTTTCAACAACCCCGCGGCCGACGTGCGCGAATGATCGTGCCCGTCGTACACGCCGAAGTCGTTGAACCAGTGCCGCTTGGCGAAGCGGTAGATCCAGCTCTTTTCGGGGATCTCGTGGTCCGGGTTGTACTGCGAGGTGCGCATCTGCATGGCTTCGAGCTCGGCCAAGGCCGTGCCGCGCACCGTGCCGTCTTTCGCCCCGTGCTTTTCGACGAGCGCTTTGAGCAGGTCAGGCCGCTCGAGCACGATACAGCCGCGCGTCGATTGCTGGGCCAGTTGCCGAAAGTCGCGCAGATATTCCGAGTTCAAGAATTTTTCACGCAACGATCGTGTGTCGGTCTCACTTTGGTGAATCGACTCGCGCGTGAACTGCACGATGGGGCACGGTTCGATGCCGCCCCACGGGTTGATGTGGTGGCTGATGCCCGTCGCCGCCGGGCACAACGCGCGCCCCTCGCCGTCGAAATACGCGTCGATGATGACAATCGGTTTTTTCGCGCGCATCTCCACCACGAACTTGCGCGCCTTGAGTTGCTGTTCGGGCGTCAGTGAAAGCTCGGGGCACGCCTCGGGGCCCATCGGCCGGTACACGTGGAACCACGTGTACATCACGCCCATTTCAATCAGGCGATCGATCCAGGCCTCCGTCAGCAGATCGTCGATGTTGGTTTGGCACAGGCTGGTGCAGACCCCCGTGAATAACTTGTTATTGAGGCAATTGCGAATTCCCTGCATCGTCTTGTCGAGCACGTCGCTGCGGCCGCGGCGCTGATCGCTGATGATCTGGTTGCCTTCCACGCTGACGAGCGGCGTCACGTTGCCCAGCGCGCGCAGGCGTTTCGCTTTTTCATCGGTGATGAATTGGCCGTTCGTGAAAATTTGGAAGTAACAATCGGGATGCGCCGCGAGAATGTCGAACAATTGCGGATGCATGAACGGCTCGCCGCCGACGATGCCAAAGAAAACATTCCCCATCTCCTTGGCTTCATCGATCAGCCGATTCATCGCCGTGAGGTCGATGGTCTGCTGCTTGGCAGCGACGTCGACCCAGCAACCCTGACAGCGCAAGTTGCAGCTATTGATGATCGAAACGTAGAGGAACGGCGGAAACACTTCGCCGCGCTTCAGGCGCTGCTTGTGCTTCTGCACCGACAGCATGCCCTTGAAGCCCATGTTCCACGCGAGCTTCCAGAGCAGCCGCTTGTCGGTTTCCAGCAGCAGTCGTTTTGCCAGACGCAATTGCATGGGATCTTTGTTACGTTGAGTCGAACTTCGACGCCGCGGCGACATCCAACCGGTCGAATCATTGTCGCACATGTCGGGGCGTGATTTCCAGGCGGGAGTGTTTTGCCCTTTCAGGGCGAGCGCGGCGCGCGATGACATGCGAACCCAGGGCGTTGCCCTGGGCTATCTTGTTATGGCCCTTCGGGCCGCCAATGCCGCTCGTCAATGCGAGTCATGCGATCAGCGCAAATCCACCGAAAGTCCGGAACCTCGAGCCTGAAATGCTCAAACATGTCAGCCCAGGG
>JBBDVZ010000313.1:0-18232 GCA_040903115.1 Planctomycetaceae bacterium | reverse complement strand
GTGGCGTGGATCTTCCGAGCCTGCGGAAGATGCAGTTTCTGCAAGACCGGTCGCGAGAACCTTGGCGGTCAGGTCCTGGCGACCGGACGTGACAGAAACGGAGGCTATGCCCAGTACATGGTTGCTCCCGCCGCGTTCGTCGTCCGCATGCCGGACAGGTTCGGCGGCGGATACAGCACCGTATCAGGAAATTGGCGAGACAGAATCCACGGGTTTGACAGTGAGAATACTGCTGTCGCACGTTTCGAGAATCTTCTCCGCCGTGTTGCCCAACAGCATGCCCCGAATCCCGCTGCGGCCAATCGTTCCAATGGCTATCAGATCGATGTTCAATTCCATGGCCAAACGGCCGATCTCTTCCCAGGGCGTCGCCGTCGTCTGGTGCACTTGAATCTTCGCAAGATCGACGTTGAGGGACTCGATGAACTGTTCGAAATTGAGCCTCGCTTCCTCAGCCACCTTTTGTCGGAATGCCTTCCCTTCGGAAAACTTGTCGAGGACCTCGTCCGGAATTTCCAGGGATTCGATGACGTGGACCAGATGGAATTCCGCCGAAACCTGCTGCGCCACCCACAATCCTTGCAATACCGCGCGCCGGCTCACTTCCGAAAAGTCCGTTGCTGCTAAAACGGCCTTCGGCGGCCCGACGTGCTCCGCCTTGACCACCCACACGGAGCACGGGCAGTGTCTTATCAAGCGTTTCGCCGTACTGCCGATGAAGAACCGCGTGAACGGCCCATAACCCCGCGTGCCTGCGACCACCAGGTCGTATCCCTGCTGTTGCACGGCGTACGGAATTTCGACGTAGGGTTTGCCGATTAACGTCTCGTACCGAATGTCGAGATCAGTGGCGCCCAGATCGGCGACCATTCGCCGCATCCGCGCAAGCGAAGTCTTGCTCACTTCACGCTGGAACTTCTCCCCTTCTCCGTACAGCAAATCCAGCTTGGCATCCGCGGATGCGGAATGCACAACGCCTAACAAATCGGGGAGAGCGTGGGCCAATACAAGCTGCGCCCCGGACCTCCGGGCGATCCACACCGCTTGCTTCAAAGCCGCTTCAGACGACGGCGAAAAGTCGGTTGCGATCAGGATTCGTCTATACCCGGCGACATTCTCCATTGCGTGATCCTGATCGTGTTCGAGGTTCGTTGTGTCGTGATTATAACGCATCGGAGAAGACGGAATAGAGTTAGGCTGTGCCACGAGGGGACTTCGGATTGAATAGCTCGTACGTCTTGTACCCGCCGCCCACATTCACGGCGGAAAAGCCGGATTGAAGTAAAATGCGAGTCGCTAGATAGCCTCGCTGTCCCACCTGACAGTAAGCCGCAATCGTCCGGTCGCGGGGGAGCTCACTTAGACGGGGCCGCAGGTCATCCACCGGGATATTCACGGCTCCGGGCATGTGGCCGCCGGCAAATTCATGGGGCGTTCGCACATCGAGCAGGAAGACGCGCTCGCCGGGAGGAGCCGCCAGGACTGCCTCGACATCGATCTGCGGATGGTCTCCACGTAACAGACCGGCAGCCACAAAGGCCGCCATGTTGATTGGGTCTTTGGCCGAACCGAACTGCGGTGCGTAGCTCAACTCTGCCTCTTCGAGGTCGTAGACCGTCATTCCCGCTTGGATCGCCACGGCCAGGACGTCGATCCGCTTATCCACGCCGGCTCCCCCCACGCACTGCGCACCCAGCAATCGACCGGTCTGCGGATCGAACAGGAGCTTGAGCGTCATCGGCTCCGCGCCGGGATAGTATCCGGCGTGGTGCGCGGGGTGAACGTAAACCTTGCGATAGGAACGGTTGGTTCGGCGCAAGACTTTTTCAGAAGCCCCGGTCATGGCTGCCGTGCGATCGAACACGCCCACGATGGCCGTTCCTTGAGTCCCGCGGTAGCGGGTCGCCCGCCCGAAGACGTTATCCGCCGCGATTCGGCCTTGGCGATTGGCCGGTCCCGCGAGCGGCACTTGGGTTGGGTCTCCCAAGACGAAATCTTTGACTTCAATGGCGTCCCCGACCGCGTAGATGTCCGGATCGCTGGTTTGGAGGTATTCGTTGACCCGGATACCGCCACGAGGCCCGACTTCCAGACCAGCATCGACGGCTAGTTGATTTTCGGGACGCACTCCCACCCCAAAGACGACCAGTTGGGCAGGCAGCCGTTGACCGGAATTCAAGCAGACGGTCAAACCACCGGCGGTTTGTTCAATCGATTCAGCCGTCTGACCGAGCAGCAGAGCGATGCTGTGGGCACGCAACTCTTCCACAACAGGGACGGTCATCTCCGGATCGAATGGCGTGAGTATCTGGTCGATCTTTTCGACTACTGTGGTCGCAATTCCACGTCGGACGAAATTCTCCGCCAATTCGAGAGAGATAAAACCAGCTCCCAGTAGCACTGCCTGCTTAACGCCCTGGTCCACCCGCTCCCTGATCCGGTCGGTGTCTTGCAAGTTCCGCAGCGTGAAAACGCCGGGTAGGTCAATGCCGGGAAGTGGTGGCCGCAGGGGGGCCGCTCCTGGTGCGAGGATCAGCTTGTCGTAAGCTTCCTCGTATTCCTTTCCCGAAGCGAGGTCACGGATGCGGACCTTCTTCCCGGATCGATCTATGGCCTCAACTGATGTTCTGGTGCGCACGTCGAGTTTGAAGTGGGAGCGCAATTGCTCCGGCTTCGTGACTAACAGCTTCTTCCTCTCGGTGATCTCGCCGCCGATGTAGTACGGCAGACCACAGTTGGCGAACGACACGTCCGGCCCACGCTCAATGAGAATGATCTCAGCGTCTTCCGAAAGACGACGAGCACGGGCGGCTGCGGAAGCACCACCGGCAACACCGCCGATAATCAATAGTTTCATGACGAGCATTCCTTCGAGTTTGGTTTGGCACACTCAGCGAGAACAGCAGGTTTTCGATGATGAGCTGCACTGATTCCAAGGCATTCGGGCCAATAGCATGCCCATCCCGCAGGTGTCGGTGATCCCCGCAAAGACCAACCCGGCTCCGACGAATACAGACAATCCGATGAATGCCGGATGCACGAACCATCCCAGCAGCGAACCCAATAACACCAGCGATCCCGCGGCGATACGAACTTGTCGCTCCAACGAGATGGCCTTCTTTCCTCGGACCACGGGCAGCCCGGCTTGTTCACAAGCCATCGTGCCTCCCTCGACATTGACCACTTTGGTGTAACCCATTTTGAAAAACGTTTCACACGCCTGCTGGCCTCGACTCCCCGAGCGACACACAACATAAAGTGGGTCGCCTGCCGAGCCGTTGCGTTCCCGCATCAAGACCGCGGGATCGAGTTGATCCAAGGGGACGTTGCGAGCGAATTCAATGTGGGTTTCTCGGAATTCGACGGGCGTGCGCACGTCGATCAGGTCGATCTTTCCGCCAGTCCGGCGAAGCTGTGCAAGGTTTGCTGGGGAAATGGTTGAAATGGCCATGACGGTCTCCTTTTTTCTTGTTCGTCCACGCTCCTTCCGAGGAAGGGGCAATGGGATCAAAATATCGAATTGTCGCAAGTTTACGACATATCGTCTCAAAAAAATTATGCGGCTCCGTTGCCGAAGCGTGATTCAACGCAATCCATGATCTTCGCCAAGTGCGGTTCGACGATCTGGTAATAGGCCTTTCGGCCCTCTTTCTCGTTCGCCAGGAATCCACACCGTTGCATCAACCGCAAGTGTTCCGATGCCATGTGGCTGGGAATGCCACATGCCTCGGCTAATTCCCCGACCGTGTAGCGGTCCCGCAGCAGCATTTGGATCATCCGCAGGCGATGCGGATGAGCAAGAGTCTTCAAGCACTCGGCTGCCTGCCGGAAGGCCGGAAGCGGCGTCAATTTTTTGGTTTTGGCGATCATACCCCGTGCTCCAATATTCAAATATATCGGAATATTTCGAGATGTCAATCAGTCATTTCGACTTCGCGCACGGTGCTTGTCGGGCGACAAACTCTCCATCGACCCAAAACCATGTCCTCTCGGCTGTTAGGTCCGCACCGCTATGCCGTATTCCGATTGCCACGAATGGTTGACCGCGCTGTTCAAAACAAGGGGGCCAGGAGTCGCAGCCCGACAAGGCATAGCGCCAGCGCCAACAGGCGTACAATCAGCGACCCTTGAAGTCTTGCGGAAAGTGCGGCACCTACCGGCGCTCCCATCATGACACCCACCGCGAGATACATCGTTTGTGACAACCCGCGGTCCAGCTCACCCATCATCACGTGCGTCACCGTCGCTGTGAGCGCGATGAAGGTGAGAACGAAATGTGATGTCGCCGTCGCGGTGTGGGGCGCCATCCGCAGTGCCCTGATCAAGAATGGCACGTGGATAATCCCGCCGCCGATACCGAGCAAACTGGATAGCACGCCAATATAGGCACTGCCGACCGAACCGAGCAGCATGCGACGATCTGAGGCCGACGCGCCAGGGTCTTGCTCGCCCCGCCTCTGGGACCCCAACGGATTGGCAACCAGAAACCCGCCAATGAGCAGGAGAAGGACACCGAAGATCGGATCGAACAGGTTCCGCGGCATCTGGTGAACAAGCAGTGTGCCAAGGATGGCGCCGGGAAGGCCCGCGAGCGTAAAGAGTACGCCGGCGCGGTAGTCGACCCGGCCCATCCGCACATAGGCGATTGTCCCCGAATAAGCGTTGAAGAACACCACGGCCAGGGAGATCGCCGTGACCGTTGCCGGCGATTCTTGGGGCAACAGGATCAGCAGCATTGGCACGAGAACCGATCCGCCTCCGGCCCCCACCAATGTGCCGTACGCTCCCACCAGCACTCCCAAGGGCGCCAAACGAAGAAATTCCTGGAGTGATGACTCCAACGGCTGCTCCTCAGATTTGATAGTCAATCGGAGGGACCGGTGGACGCGTATCGGACGGCTGATCGCGTGAATCAGGTCGAGTCGATGGCCACAGCTTGACCACAAGCCAATGCATGGACCATCCCCAGACCGGCGGCAGAAAGGCCGTGGTTAAAATCAGCAATGTCGTCCGCACGTTGATCACGTCGTCCTCAAGCGTCCCGCCCGATCTCGAAGTATTCTCTTGTATTCAAGCGAGTTGTTCTATGCCAGCATGTGTGCCAGTACCACGCAGATCATGTAAAGCAAATGCAGCCGTCAGAGCCCTCGACAGGATACGCCGGCTTTGAATCCAACTTGTTGAATATGACACCTCGCAAAGGTATCGTTTCATTCGACCATGTTCGAGGTCGATTCATGGTCTTGGCGGCAGGAGCCCGGCGGGAGCCTGCGCTGCGGCGAGGCGGTCATTGCTGCCGACGTTGTATGGACACCCAATGCACGTCGATCTAGGGTCGGAGATCTCTCGAAATGATCTTGGCAGGCGACATCGGTGGGACAAAGACGCGCCTGGCCTTCTTCGACGTCAGCACAGACAGACTTCGGATGGTCGAGGAGGCACGTTATTCCAGCCGTGAATACGCCAGCCTCGATGAGATTGCCTTGAGGTTCCTGAAGGAGCATCGTCTCGAAGCCCGATATGCCTGCTTCGGCGTTGCCGGTCCGGTCCGTCACGGCGTGTGCCGCGCGACGAACCTTGCCTGGACAATTGATGCCGCGCAACTCGCGAAGAAAATGGGAATCGAGACGGTGCTGGTCATCAACGATCTCGAAGCCACAGCCTACGCGATCGGAGAACTTGAGGACACGGAATATGCCGTCCTGCAACCGGGCGCGCCCGATGCCGAAGGAAATCGGGGAGTGATCGCGGCAGGCACGGGGTTGGGAGAAGCGGGGATGTACTGGGACGGCGAGCGACACCGCCCCTTCGCTTGTGAAGGCGGGCACAGTGATTTTTCGCCCCGCAACGCACCGGAGGCCGAGCTGCTTTTCGATTTGCGAGCGCAATTCGGACACGCCGCGTGGGAACGTGTGCTTTCAGGGCCGGGGCTGTTCCACATTTATACTTGCCTGCGCGATCACGGCATTGCGCAAGAATCTGCCGACGTCGCGCGTGCGATCTCGAAGGGCGATCCTGCTCCAACCATCTCGCAGGCCGCGCTCGCCAACCGCTGCCCGCTGTGTGTCGCCACACTCGACATGTTCGTTTCACTATATGGCGCAGAGGCCGGCAACCTGGCGCTGAAGCTGATGGCGACTGGCGGAATCTACATCGGCGGCGGAATTGCGGCGAGAATCCTCCCAAAAATGCGGGATGGAACATTTGTGAAAGCATTTTCCGACAAGGGACGCCTCTCCGACATCCTCGAGCAGATTCCGATCAAGGTGATTCTGAACGAAAAGGCCGCACTCATCGGAGCGGCACAATGCGCGCGCTTGCACGGCGCTCAGTGACCAGTCAAGAACGAATGCCACGATTAGCTCGCGCTTTCTCCCGGCGATGCGAATTCCTTGCGCAACGTTCTGATGGCTTCGTGCGTTCGCGATTTGATGGTGCCGACCGGCACGTCGAGCGTTTCGGCCGCATCGCGTTGCTTCATTCCCAGCAGGCAGACCAATACGACGACGCTCCTCAAATGGTCGGGCAGCTTCCGAATGGCCTTCCGCAACAGCGCGCGTTGTTCGCCCGACTCGGCCTGCGAAGCCGGCCCGCGAAGGTCCGCGGCCACGAGATCCAGCAGTCGCCGCTCGAAGGCCTCCGATGATTCATCCGCCGCTGCCGGCGGCTGATCGAAACTCTGCTCGTGAAGTCGCGTCTTGGTCCGCAACCAGTCGACGGCGGAATGCGTGGCGATGCCGTACAGCCAGGGACGCAAACGCCGCTCTGATCGGTACTGGTCTCGATGGCGGTACGCCTGAAGGAAGACCGTCTGCAGCACGTCGTCAGCGGCATCTGTATTGTGCAAGTAATGGCGGAGATACCGCTGAAGCTCACCGCTGAATCGATCTACGAGTGCGTTGAATGCGTTTGCATCGTCCTGATCGCGGACACGCCGCATCAGCTCCTCGTCGCTCAGCGTCTCGAGCGCCGGACGGACGTTTTGACGCTGATCCGGCGGATTGTGTGGCTGCTCGGGCATTCATCGCTCTAGGAATCGCAGAGTTCGGCCGTGCGATCGCGAATTTCGAAATACACGCGAATTCCGTCTTTGCCGCGAACGGCCGCCAATGGCCTGTACTCGGCCCGGTGCAAAATGTCGTGCAGGCGAACGGGATCGTCGACCTCGGCCAACTCGCACACGGAACGCCCAAGAAGAGTGCGTGCCCGATCATCATCCGCGTCAAGAATCGGCAAGTCGTTCAAAGCCGGAATTCTCGTCAGCATTTGCTCGTCCATGGCCGGTGTCCCCCATCTTTGAGATTCTATCGAAAAGGTGCCACACCGCGCACAAAAAGAAGCCGCGGTTTCCGCGGCTCCCCCAGCCTCGCAAGCGTGCGAATCAGCATTCCCCGATTGCAGGATGTCTGCTGCCAGGCGCTTTTCCTCGCCGCCCGGCGAGCAGGCCACGTAACCTGAAGTTCGCCCCCGGTCACGAGGCTGCCTTCCAATACATGTCTCGTGTCGTTCTTCTACCCTCCTTCCAAAGGCCCTCAAACCCGCCGAGTTAGTTGATGGGGCGACTCGGCGGCCCGCGCTTCCTTGCGCCTCCTCCTCCATAATTTCTACGCTTGCGGGTGCACGGTGGTTCGCAAATTCCGGTTTCAATTTTCAAAATCCGACGCGATTGCAACGCGACTGAGTCGATCCCGCGATCGCGCATGAGGTTAGGGCAAATGTCCGCGCCAACCAAAATCGACAATCCAAGGCGCCATTTTGACAGCAATACAATCGTCTACGGGCATAACTGGCGAATCCCGGCCGGGAGGACATGCTTGACGTCGTCAATCTCTCCGGCCGTAACATGCCTTGCCAGCACCCGCAAGACGGCACAGGCAATCTCTTTCGAGTCGGCGTTCACGTCGAACAGGAAAGCGTCGGTGATGTGCGTGAGAAACTCGTCCCGAGAGCGTTCCTTCACCGGCTTGCCGGCAGGGTGCCAACCTTCGTAATAAAGGCCTCGGACCAGCATCGGCAATTGCGCTCCCAGATGGACGGCCTCGTTGACCGGCATCCGATCGCGCAGTGCATGCAATACCGTGCGCAGGGCGTGATACGCCTTGTGCCGATCGCTCCAGTGGAGTTCCTGCATCAACTCGTCCAACCAGATGTTTGTCGTCATGACCGTCGTGTCAAATGTTGCCAGGCCTGTAGCGCTCATCGTTCGCGTTCCTTTCTTGATGGTTAGCGGCGGCCGGAGTTCCATCGGCCACGCTCAGGGCAGATGATACGTCTCCTCTTAAGCGTGATTTCGTCGCTGGCACCCTAACGAAATGCAAAAAGCCCCTTGCGTGCTGTTCGATGCACGCCGGGGCTTTCATTGCCACAACAAAAAACCCTTGCCGCGTCGTTCGACACGCAAGGGCCATCTTAGCCAACTCGTGAATTGCCGTTCTTAGGCTGTTCTGCCATGCATTCTAACCGGATCCAATTGTCATGTCAATTTCGAGCGCCGCGAAGGAGCCGATTTTTCCGCAAGGACAACAAGCCGGAAGCGGGATTCAGCCGGCCCTTTTGGCGCCATTCTCGATTGCTTGACGCACGATCGACATTTCGTCGGCTTCATGCTGGTCGAGGTGCTGCATGAAGTCTTCGAAATCGGCGCGAACCTCCTGCCAGCCGTGATAGGCGGATTCGCATTGCGCGAGCCGCCCAATAAACCGGTCCAGCGTATTCAGGAATTGCGCATGCTCCGATTCCAATTGCTTGGCCGACGCCGAAAATCGCGGTGCGGCGTCGACGGCAGGCGCCAGGTAGCCTCCCTCTTCTTCGCTGGCAAAATGTGCGGCCAGAACCTCGCGCAAGCCTCGCACGCGATGCCCCATTTCCTCATATTTGGGGCCTTTGCCAAGTTGGCTGACCTCGCTCCAGAACTGTCTTAAGTCGGCGATTTGCTTGAGCAGCACATCGTGTTCGTCCGACAGCATCTGCAGCAACTCTTGAGGACGTTTTTCGCTCATCGCAGCTATCCCTTCCATGACCAAAAACTGGAATACGGTTTACGGCATCACAAATTGATGCGTCTCTGGACGAACCGTCAAGACGGGGCAGGGTGCCTTGCGAACGACTTTTTCGGCGACGCTTCCCAGCAAGACGTGCACCAACCCCGTTCGCCCGTGAGTGCCGACTACGATCATGTCGATTTCGGTTTCTTTGGCGTACCGGATAATTTCCAGGAATGGGTGTCCCTTCCGGACGTTTCGGACAACCGTCCTGCCCCGGGCCGATTCCGCATCAGGCAACTGCGACAGGGCCTTTTCTGCGCTCGCCCGAAGTTTCGGCTGGTACTCGTCCGGTGGAGGGAACGTCATCCCCGCTTCCGGAATCATCGTCAGCACATCCTCGACGACGTGCAGCAGGTGCAGTTCCGAACCGAATTGCTCGGCCAGGGCGCATGCGTAGAGGCCGGCAACCCGCGAGTTTTCACTGAAGTCCGTCGGCCACAGGATTCGCTTCAGATTGATCATACCGGCCTCCGCACGTCACAAGACTCAGCATGACAGCATTCTGCACAACTCACATTTTCGGCAGCGTTAACTCGTTGTGAACGCCGGTCACGCCGGCTGTATGTTCGGCAATCTCGCACACGTTGCGACGGAAAGCTGCATTGGTGACGTTTCCCCTGAGCGTGACAACCCCGTTTTTAACCGTAATCTGCACGGAGTTCACGTCCTCCATCAGTCGCCGTTCCAGGGTCTTTGCGAGAGTGTCCGCGATCTCGCGATCGCTGCGGCTCTGCGTCGGCACGACGACGAGTTCGTCGACGACTCGGACGACGCCTTTGAGCTGGGCCGCCAAAAGGTGAGCGCGCAGCTTCTCCCAATAGCTCCGCACCGTGCCTCTTAACGTCACAACGCCTTCAATGACCGAGACCTCAATGTCCGAGGAATCGACGTCGGGCGACCATGCCAGCACGGCGGTCACGTTGCTGCCGAGTTCCGGGTCGGGAGGAATTTCCGGGACGTCGACCCGAATCTGGTTTTTGACCGTCACGACGCCGTGAATCATTCGCGCGTCGGCCTCTGCGGAATAACGGTCGGCAACGGTTGGGACGTGACCCGTCAGCGTCACCACACCGTCGGTGACCTCCACTTGGACCTTTGACGCATCGACTCGGCTGTCCCAATAGAGTTCATCGACCACGAGCCTTGCAATGACTTCGTCGCTCGTGGCATGCGACGGCATGCCGTCCAAGCGTTCGTTTTCGTTGTCTTCGGAAGCGGTCATGCCTTCCTCGCAAATAAAGTGGCTGCTGAAAAACAAAACCCCCAATCGCAGCTCAGGCTTGCGTTGGGGGCTGTCGTTGCCGTGCATGACGTGCCCTTCACGAGCACTGCTATCCTTGTACAATCCGGCACCCCTGCCGTCAATCGGCATTTTCCTCATTCGTCGACGGATTCAATACGACAGCCAGAAACGGGTCGGCACGGCACGCGCCATCGTGATTGACATCGCTTCGTCACCCGGTATGATACGAGTTGCAACGATGAACTGCTCATGCCGGGCAGATGACGAGCCGCGAACGCCCCTCTGTGCGTGCTGCACAGTGGGGTTTAGCTTTTGATGCTTGCGAGCTGAAAGAGGCCATGACAGCCTCTTCGTGCGAGTCACCGCATGAAGGGGCTTTTTCGTTTGCCGATCGAACTTGGAGTGCCGGCACGCAGTTCGAGCCGAAACCTCCTCGGCAAATCCTGGAAGAAAAGTCATCGACCGGAACGCACGCATGAGCGCGAATCATTGGGAACATTTCGCTCACGACGCCGACATCGGATTGCGCGGGCTGGGACGCACCAAAAGCGAGGCCTTTGAACAAGCCGCGGCAGCACTGACAGCCGTGATCACCGATCCTCAGTCGCTGCGCTCCAATGAACGCGTCGACGTTCATTGCGAAGCTCCCGATGACGAATTGCTGTTGGTCGACTGGCTGAATGCGCTTGTCTACGAGATGGCAACGCGAAGGATGTTGTTCGGCCGCTTCGAAGTGAAGCTGTCAGATCATTGCCTCGACGGCACGGCGTGGGGCGAGCCCATCGACGTGGTGAGGCACGAGCCGGCCGTCGAGGTTAAGGGAGCGACTCTCACGTGTCTTCGGGTCGCTCAAGATGCCGAAGGCTGGATCGCTCAGTGCGTGGTCGACGTCTGAAAGAGCCCGACGAGATTGGAGAGGCGAATAGGGAAAACGTCATGGACACAAACCTCTTGATCCGCAAATCGCCGCAAGAATGGTGGATTGCCCCCTTCGGCAAAATGCGCGTGCCGGCCGTCCTGTACGGCAGCGCGCAACTGATCAGCGACATGGACTCCAAGGTCTATGACCAGGTGACCAACGTGGCCATGCTGCCGGGCATCGTCAAGGCATCTTACGCCATGCCCGACGCTCATTGGGGCTACGGCTTTCCCATCGGAGGAGTCGCCGCCTTCGATCCGGATGAAGGCGGAGTCGTATCCGCCGGCGGTGTCGGCTTCGACATTTCCTGCGGCGTGCGCACTTTGAAGACCGGTCTGAAGTATGCCGACGTTGAACCGGTCAGAAAGAGACTCGCCGACGCGATCTTCCGCCATGTGCCGGCGGGTCTGGGCAGTCGGGGCCGGCTGCATCTGAGCAACAAGGAAATGGACGACATGCTGATGGGGGGCGCCCGCTGGGCCGTCGAGCAGGGTTATGGCACGCCGGACGATCTCGAGCGGATCGAGGAACACGGCCGCATGCGGGGAGCAAGGCCCGACGAAGTCTCGGATCGTGCGAAGGACCGGCAGCGAGACGAGATGGGGACGCTTGGCTCTGGAAATCATTACCTCGAAGTGCAACGCATCGCTGAAATCTTTGACGCGGCCATCGCCGATGCGTTCGGTATTCACGTCGATGACATCGTGGTCAGCATTCACTGCGGCTCACGCGGGCTGGGACATCAGATCGGAACGGAATTTCTGAAGGCGATGGCCGTCGCCGCGGCCGGTCTGGGAATCGAGCTGCCGGACCGCGAATTGGCCTGCGCTCCAATCAACTCGCCGATCGGACAGTCTTATCTCGGCGCGATGCGGGCCGCCATCAATTGCGCGCTGGCAAATCGCGAGATCATTACCCACCTGGCCCGCCAGATATTTGCCGAAGTTCTGCCGCAGGCCCAGCTTCAGCTCATTTACGACGTGTCGCACAACACGTGCAAGGTGGAGCGACATCGAGTTGACGGCGAGGAACGAGAGCTCTTTGTGCACCGCAAAGGCGCGACGCGCGCCTTCGGCCCGGGACATCCGGACTTGCCCGAGGCGCTGCAGCGCACAGGGCAGCCGGTGCTGATCGGGGGGTCGATGGGCACGGCCTCTTACATCCTCGTGGGCACGACCGACTCAGAAGCGCTGTCGTTCGGTTCTTCGTGCCACGGCGCCGGACGCAGCATGAGCCGCCACCAGGCGCTCAAGAATTGGCGAGGACGCGAACTCGTCGATGAATTGGAACGGCAGGGCATTATTATTCGCAGTCCCTCGTACCGGGGCGTCGCCGAGGAGGCTCCCGGCGCGTATAAAGACGTCAGCGCCGTGGTGGACGCCGCGGACGCCGCCGGGCTTTCGCGAAAAGTGGCCATGCTCAGGCCTGTGGTGTGCATCAAAGGATAATGCGTTGTGGAAAGGCCGCGTCATGAACGATATGCAAACTGATCACAATTTGTCGAAACTCAATCGCCCTTGGCTGGTCGCCGTCTGGCCGGGAATGGGAAATGTCGCACTCAGCGCGGGCTTTTACCTGATGGCCAAACTCGACATGCACCTGCTGGCCGAATTCTCTCCCCGCGAGCTGTTCGACGTCGACCATATCGAAGTCAAGGGGGGCCTCATTCATACCGGCCGCATGCCGAGAAGTCGCCTTTTTGTCTGGAAGGATCCGGACGAAAAGCGCGACATCGTGATCTTCATCGGCGAGGCACAGCCGCCGCTGGGGAAGTATGCATTCTGTTCAAAGCTGATTGAGTTTTCCCGACAAATCGGCGTGGAGCGCATCTTCACGTTTGCCGCGATGGCGACGCAAATGCATCCGGAGCACCCGTCACGAGTATTTGCCGCCGCAACCGACGCCGAAATACTTGAGGAATTGAACAAGTTTAATCTGGAACCGCTGGAAGATGGACAGATCAGCGGCCTGAATGGCCTCTTGCTAGGCACGGCCGCGGAGGCGGGATTGCACGGCGCTTGCCTGCTCGGTGAAATGCCGCACATTTTCGCGCAACTCCCCTTTCCGAAGGCGTCGCTGGCCGTACTGGACGTCTTTTCCGACATTGCCGCGATCAAGGTTGATTTGACCGAACTGTCCGAGCAGGCAGACGCCGTGAATGAAAAGCTGGGAGAACTGCTGGCCAAAGTGGAATCGGCCATGCAGGAACACAAAGGCCTCGAACACGGGGGTGACGAAGAAGAACTGTATGGCGCCGAGCCGATCGAGGAACCGCGGCTCAGCCCCGAAGATGAGCGGGAGATCGAAGGTCTTTTTGAAATAGCAACGCAGGATCGATCGAAGGCGTACGAATTGAAACGGAAACTGGACCAGCTCGAGGTCTTCAAAGATTACGAAGACCGTTTTCTCGACCTGTTCAAAAATGCGTAACGAGGGTACATGGCAGCGACAAGCCGGCATGCATTGGGGGAGGCGCAGCATGAAAGGGTCTTTGCGAATCGGTGAAGTGGCGGGTGTCGCGATTTTCGTCCACTGGACATTCCTGCTGCTGATCGGATGGGTCTTCTTGACGCATTTACCGACCGACGGCGGCTTCGCGGCGGCAATCGCCGACGTGGGGTTTGTCCTTGCGATTTTCGCCTGCATCGTGCTGCACGAACTGGGACACGCTCTGACGGCGCGGCAATTCGGCATCAAGACCCGCGACATTACGCTACTTCCAATCGGCGGGGTCGCCCGATTGGAGCACATGCCGGACGATCCCGTGCAGGAGTTCTGGGTTGCCTTGGCAGGTCCGGTTGTGACAGCAGTAATCGCCGCATTCCTATACCTGTTGGTTCAACTGTTCGGCGTTCTGGCTCCCCCGGACTCACTCGTCACTGCCACGGCGCCATTTCTGGCGAAGCTCATGTGGGTCAACGTCATTGTGTTGGCCTTTAATCTGTTGCCCGCGTTTCCCATGGACGGTGGTCGCGTGCTGCGATCGCTGCTGGCACGCCGAATGGATTACCTGCGGGCCACCGAAATTGCAGCCAGCGTGGGACAAGGCATGGCGATTCTTTTCGGCGTCCTTGGCTTTTTCTTTAACTGGTTCCTGATCTTTATCGCACTTTTCGTTTACTTGGGCGCGCAGGCCGAGGCACACATGGTGCAGGTCCAGTCGCTGGTCAAGGGCGTGCCTGTGCGGCAGGCAATGATCACGCGATTCCGCTCGCTGTCGCTGCGCGACACGCTCGGCGTGGCCGTCGACGAGCTTCTGGCCGGCAGCCAACAGGATTTTCCTGTGGTCGACGATGGACGCCTTGTCGGCGTGCTGACGCGGGTCGACCTCGTAAAGGGGCTGGCGGAACGTGGCCGGGACGCGCCCGTTGGAGAAGTGATGCGGCCCGACTGCCGCGTCATAGAAGACACCGAAATGCTCGACCGCACGTTTGAGCGGATGCAGGAGGCAAACTGCCCAATCCTGCCGGTCGTTCACCGCGGGACGCTGGTCGGCCTGGTGACCCTCGAAAACATTGGCGAATGGGTCATGATCCAGACGTCGCTCGGGTCGTCCCGGCCCAGAAGCGAAGTAGATGTCTTCACGACGGAAGGCAAAGCAAATCCCGAGCGAGAGTCGACTGTCCCCTTGCGACCGCGGACATAAAAGGCAGACGCGCGAAACACGATCGGGGAGATGTATCAAAGAGCATGCGGCCGAAAAGTTAACGACGAAAAATAGTCCCGCTCCACAGAAAGGAACAGTTGCCAAGAGAAACGTCTTAGGCGGCAGAACGCCTGAGGGTGCGCGAACCGGTGTTATGAAAGCAGGAAAGGATCTACCGATGCTTGCCGAATTCAGTGTCTTTTCACTTGATCAAACGCACATGAGCAAGGACGTGGCGAGGGCCGTCGAAGCGCTGGAAGAAGCCGGAGTCGAATACCGGCTGGGACCGATGGGAACCAGCGTCGAGGGGGATTGGGAACAGGTCATGGGTGCGATCAAGGCCTGCCACCATGCGGTGGCTGGTAAACACGCGCGGGTGATCACGACGATCACTATCGATGATCGCAAGCATGGCGAACATCACCTGGACGAGATGATCCAAAGCGTCGAACGATCGTTGGGGCACGCTGCAAAACACTGAGTTGCGCTGCAGCGTTCTTCCGCCGTTGGGTTGGAGTTCATTTCAGTTGAGCTGATCGGAAGTCACTTGAGGCGGTGAACGGAAATCCGCGCGGTTGGCGCATTGCACATCACTGCAATCTGTATTTAATCCGCTTCGAGCGCGCGCTCGCAGTCCGTGCAGTAGGCAACGTAAGGCATAGCTTCGAGTCGGTCGCGGGCAATCGCTTTCCCACAGCCTACGCACTTCCCGAACGTTCCCGCCTCGACTCGGTCAAGGGCGTCGTTGATCGCATTGAGAATGCCTTCCTGTGCCCGCTCCAAGGCAACCTCTTTGTCCAGCCCTTCGCTCGGCTCCTTGTAGTCTTCGCCAACCGGATTGATTTCCTCGATGACGGCTTCGATGCTTCGATGAATCTCATCGGTCAATCGCGGACGCGCGTCCAGGAGCTTGCCTTTAAGTCGTTCAAGTTCTGATTTCTTCATACTTCCCTCCAATTACAATTCTGAATGCATGCTTTGGAAGCTCGACCGGGCCATGGCGGTCGGAGGTTATTTGGCTAATTTTTGCGCCAGATATTCGGTCGCACTATTGAGCGTCGCAAACTTTGGATAGTCGCGCTCCGGGATATCAACGTGCAGCTCTTCGTGCAAGCGGATCACGAAGGACTGAAAGTCCATCGAGTCGAGATCGAGTTGGTCGCGCAGGTTGGCTTCGGGCTTAATGGTCGAAGGATCACACTCGGGCGCAATCTCTGTCAGCACGCGCAAGACAATCGCACGAATTTCGTCTTTCGTCATAATTTTTCCGGCTCCTGCAACAGGCGATCGATTGCGTTCAGGAACAGACCACCGCGATGCCCGTCGCTCACGCGATGATCCGCGGAAAGAGTCACCGTGACCACCGGACGCGAGATCAGCGCGCCGTCGATAGACCAGGGGCGTTCGACAAGCTTGCCGAAACCGACCAGCGCCACTTGCGGCGGGTAGATGATTCCAAACACAGTTTCGACCCCGCGCTCACCCATGCTGGTGACCGTAATTGTACTGTCCGACAATTCAGAGCTGCGCAGTCCTCCCGACCGGGCGCGATTTGTTAAATCCCGCAATCGACCCATCAATTGATCGAGACTCAACCGGTCGGTGTCGTGGATGGCCGGCGCAACCAGCCCGCCTTGTCTGAGGGAGATTGCCACCCCGACATGAATGTCGGTTCGCAGCGCGACGTGCTCACCTTCCCAGACGGAGTTCAATTCCGGAACCTCTTTCAGCGCGAGCGCCGTGGCCTTCAGAAACAGCACGCCCATCAGCAATCGGTCGGTGACGGGTCGCGCGGAGTTGGTCTCTGTCAGCCAACCGGTCGCGCGATGCAGATCCACCGTCGTCGCCAGGTAATAGTGCGGAATCTCCCGCTTGGAACGAGACATTGCGCTGGCGATTGTCTGCCGCATGCGCCGCAGTCGAACTTCAGCCGCAGTCTCGCGTGGTTTTGTCGCTATGGAGGTTGGCGCAATTGGAGCTTGTCTTCGTTTCGCCGCATCAGCCGCCGCGAGTACGTCTTCCCGAGTGATGGCGCCGCTGGGGCCGGTCCCACGCACATCGGCAGGATCGACGTGCAGATCGTGCGCCAGCCGCCGCGCAGCCGGTGACATGCGGATTCGATCCGCCTCCTCCGGCGGCCGAGCTGAAACCGTGGGGGTGATTGGTCCGGTTTGAGGTTTCGGGGCCTTTGCGACATCCGTTACGTTAGCCGTCTCCGCTGAGGGCTGACCTGCGTCCTCGCGAATCCTGGCGAGCACGGTTCCCACCGGCACCTTTTCGCCCGGCTGCACGAGCACCTCCTCGATGACGCCGTTTCTGAAGACCTCGATTTCGATGATGCCCTTGTCCGTTTCCACCTCTGCGATGATGTCTCCCCGTTTGACGGTTTCGCCCGGTTGCCTCAGCCATCCGACGAGGACGCCCGCTTCCATATCGGCCCCGAGGCTCGGCATCACAAAATCGGCCATGGCATTTTCACTCGCTGAAGATTCAGCCTCGGGCGCCGGCGATTACCAAACCTCGCACCGCATTCGCGATGCGTTCGACGTTGGGCAGCGCCGCGTCTTCGAGGTGCTTCGGATAGGGTATCGGAACTTCTTCACTGCATACGCGACCGACCGGCGCATCAAGTTCGTAAAACGCTCCTTCGACGATCGACGCACTGATCTCGGCGGCCAGGCTGCACGTGCGCCATCCTTCGTCGACGACGAGGGCCCGGTGCGTCTTGGTTACAGAATTGATCAAAGTTGTCGTGTCCAGCGGCCGGAGCGCGCGCAGGTCGATGACTTCGCGACGGGCTTGTACCCGCTGGACGTGTTGATCACTGCCCAGTATGCCAACGGAACGCTGGGAACCAAGAAGCTGTCGGACACGGTGATCATTAACAACTTGCAGACTTCGGAATTCGGTAATCGTCGCGGCTTGAGCTTCCTTGACCGCTTATACGCTTACGATCCGGGCACTGGCGATCCGGCGGGCGTTGCGTTGGTCAGAGGGAACAACTCCGCGTCTTGGTTCGAAGCGAACGGCGATGGGACTTTCCAACGACCACCGGCCGTGTTCTCGACGCTGATCGAGAACGGCGACGGCAGTTACACGCTGACCGATAAGTTCGGCAACCGCGACGAGTTCGACTCAGACGGAATGCTGACATCGCGAGTTGACCGCAATGGAAACGCAACCTCTTACGGGTATACCGATGCGGATAACGATAGCAAAAACGATGAATTGGCATCGGTCACCGACGCGTTTGGACGAGCCATCACTTATACCTACACAACCGGATTGCTCGAAACGGTGACCGACTTTGCTGGCCGCGTGACAACGTTTGAGTACGGCGGTGATTTGCTGTTGAAGGTGACTTACCCAGATCCCGATGG
>JBBDVZ010000312.1:0-18447 GCA_040903115.1 Planctomycetaceae bacterium | reverse complement strand
AGCGCGCGCACGTCGCAAGTGCTACGTCGCATACACCGCGCCTCTTCAGTGACGGCTGCAAGATCCGAGCGACTGGCTCAATCGTGAGAAGATATACGGCCGGTCCCGCGCGACAGAATGGCCGTTATGACTGCGCCAAGTGCCCGTCTTAACAACGCAATGCTTACTGCGAGGCCGATGCGATGCAGCTTCCCGGCAGGGGAGCCGATAATTCTGTGTGCCGGTTCGACGAGCCGCGCATTGCGCACCCGTTGCCTTCCATCGGCGCCTGTTACAGAGACATTGTCCGTTTGCGGCTTCCGCGGAACCATGAATCATACAGCAGGGCATCAATGACAAAGACATTGCGACGCCGCACAACGACCGCCGTCCAGTCGCCGCTTGAAACGTACTTGCGGGAGATCAACGAGACGGCCCTGTTGACGGCACGCCAGGAGAAGGAGCTCGCCTATCAAATTGCCGAGGGCCACAAACAGGCGCGCGACCAGATGGTGCGCGCGAACCTGAGGCTGGTCGTCAACATCGCCCGCGCGTACACGGGAAAAGGGTTGCCTTTGCAGGACTTGATCGAAGAAGGCAACCTCGGCTTGCTCCGTGCGGTCGAAGGCTTCGATCCGGAGATGAACACGCGGTTCAGCACGTACGCCAGTTATTGGATCAAGCAGTCGATCAAGCGGGCGCTTGTCAACTCCGCCAAAACGATCCGCATTCCCGCCTACATGGTCGAATTGCTGTCGAAGTGGCGGCGGGCCAACGCGAAACTGCAGGACGAGCTCAAGCGCACCCCCACTTCGGAAGAAGTCGCCCTCGAGCTTGGCCTGCCGAAAAAGAAGCTCAGCATCGTCAAAAAGGCAATCCAGCTCTACAACACCACCCCGCAATCCGATCAGACCGACAGCGGCTGGTCGTTGGGCGAGACGGTCGCCGACGAGCGCACGAAAGGTCCTGAAGCCGAGCTGATCGACAACGACAACCTGAAACACGTTTTCGAAATGCTGCAATTCATGGACGCGCGCGAGTCGACAATCCTCCGCATGCGCTTCGGCCTCGACGACGGCGAGCCTCGCACGCTCAAAGAAATCGGCGAAACCCTCGGCCTGACGCGCGAGCGCGTCCGCCAGATCGAGAACGACGCCCTGCAGAAGCTCGCCAAGGGGCTCAACGGGGAACCGCAGCACGCCTGAAGAGTCGAAGCACGAAGCTCGAATGTCGAAGGAAGGCCGCTCGGCTGAGCTCGCCGCAGGCCCAAAGCACGAAGTCCGAATGGACTGACTGTCGCGACAGCCATTTCTTAAGATTTCGCGTTCGATGAGGCGGCCTCACCCGGCATAGCCGCCGGCTCTACCGTGGGCAAAGCAGCGCGCGTTGCGTAAGATGGCTCTTGAGATGGGGGCTGCTTCCAAGCGCCCGTCCCCCACACGACCAATGGTCGATTTCGGGAGCTCTTACGCCATGAAGACACCTTTCGCTTGGACCGGCCACGTGCGTCTTGTCGTTCTGATGTCGGTCGCGCTGAGCATCTCGATCGGCCAATATGCAGTTGCCGACGATGTCAAAAACGCACCGAGTAAGTCGCCGGCCAAAGAGCAGCAGGACCGCTTCATCCGCGTGACTCGCGATAAGGACGACAATCCGTTGGCGATGCAAACGGCCATCAGGCGTTATGTGCCAGCCGATAAGACGAAGTCGGGACCGGTGGTCGATCTCATCGCCGCCGTGCATATTGCCGACGCGGCTTACTATCAGCAGCTCAATCAGGAGTTCGAGCGGTACGACGCCATGCTCTACGAGCTGGTGGCTCCGTCGGGCGTGGTTCCCAAGAAGGGCCAGAAGCGCAGCACGGGTTTCATTTCCGGCCTGCAGAACATGATGAAGGACATCCTCGACCTCGAGTTTCAATTGAACGGCATCGATTACGAAAAAGACAACTTCGTGCACGCGGACATGTCACCCGATGAATTCTCGCAGACGATGCGCGACCGCGGCGAAAGTCCCATCACCATCTTCTTCCGGATGCTTCAAGCCAGCGCCGAACTACAATCGCGACGAAAGCGCGAGCCGGCATCGCCGACGCTCGTGCTGAAGGCGTTTTTCGACAAAGAGCAAGGCCCGGGCATTCTCAAGCGCATCATGGCCGACGAGCTCAGCGAGGCCGACGTGATGCTCGAAGCCCTCAATGGGACGTCGGGCAGCACCATCATCACCGAGCGCAACAAGAAGGCCCTCAAAGTCCTCCGCGATGAGATCGACGGCGGCAAAAAGTCGCTCGCCATCTTTTACGGCTCGGGCCACATGCCCGACATGGAAAAAAGGCTGATCGCCGACTTCGACTTGCAGCTTAAAGAAACCCGTTGGCTGACGGCTTGGGATCTGAAGGAAAAGCCGACCAAGAAGCCAATCGCATCGGGAACAAAGTCCGGCGATAACAAGCAGGACAAGAGCAAGCCCGAGGCCAAGCAGTCGACGCCCAGCCAAAGCGAGACGCCGAAGCCATCGAAGAAGCGAGACGCGAAGGCCCCATCGCGATAAGCGGTGGCGTTTCGTTTTGCACGCTCAACGGTTTTGCCACTCATCGGGTTGTGGTTCGTCAGTGCGTGCGGCACTCAATGGGATGGTCGTGACGTTGCCTTGCCCCTTATCCGGGGCGGCTCTATCATCGCGGCATGTCGCGGGAACTGCGTGTTCATTTTCTGCCGGATTTATTCGAGCCGGACGAGCTGCGCGGCGAAATTGCCGTTGTGATCGACGTGCTGCGGGCCTCGACGACCATCATTCACGCACTCGCCGCCGGCGCTTTGGCGGTCATTCCCTGCGATGAAATTGACGTAGCCCGCCGGGTTGCCGCGAACCGCGCCACCAGCGGGAACTCTCAATTCCCCTCCCCCCTCGCGGGCCTGCGGCGAGCTCAGCCGAGCGGGGAGGGCCGGGGTGGGGGGGCGAACGAGACGCGGGGACGCGGGGACGCGGGGACGCGGGGAAAAGACGATGATCACGGGGCGGCTCGGCGGGAGCCTCGCCCTCCCGCACACGAGGACGTCCTTCTTGGTGGAGAACGCTTCGGGACGCGGATCGAGGGTTTCGACCTCGACAACTCGCCTCTCAACTATTCGCCCGACGTGGTCGCGGGAAAAACCATTGCCTACACGACGACCAATGGCACGCGTGCACTATTGCGGTCCAGCCGGGCCGATCGCATTCTCGTCGGCGCGCTGACGAATCTTGACGCGATTGTTGAATGCCTGGTGTCGGAAAGTCGCCCGATTCACCTGGTCTGCGCTGGCACAGACGGCCGCATCACCAGCGAAGATGTGCTGTGTGCGGGCGCGGTCGCAGCGGGCATCGGCGAATCGGCCCATGATCGATTCTCACCAGACGATCAAACCGACGTCGCGATCGCATACTTCGCGGCTCACTCGGACGACGATTGTTCGCTGCTGACGGCCATTCGCGAAAGCCGCGGCGGGCGCAACCTGCAGGAACTCGGTCTCGAGCTCGACATCGACCGAGCGGCGATGTGCAACGTATATTCGCTCATCCCCGAATACTTCCCGCATACCGGTCGGATTGAGTTGCCGGGAAAATCCGAAGCACGAATGACGAAGGAAATCCGAAGTACGAAGCACTAAAGAAACGCGACCGAAGTTCAGATTGCTTCGGGCTTCGAGCTTAGTGCTTCTTTCGACATTCGAGCTTCATGCTTCCTTCAAAACGGCGGACTCTCTTTAGGGACACGCATGAGCAAAAGCATGGAACAGATCGTCGCGCTGTGCAAACGGCGCGGGTTCATCTTTCAGTCGTCGGAGATTTACGGAGGCCTGCAGGGTTTCTGGGACTATGGGCCGCTGGGCACCGAGCTGAAGCGCAATGTCCGCGACGCCTGGTACCGCGACATGGTGACGAACCACGACGAGCTCTCGGTACCGCCCGGCGCCCCGAGCGCGTTCTCGATGGTGGGCCTCGAGACGTCGATCGTCATGCACCCGCAGGTGTGGAAGTGCTCGGGCCATTATGACCTGTTTCACGACATGATGGTCGACTGCCGCGAGTGCAAGGCCCGATTTCGCGCCGATCACATTTCCACCAGCGAGTGCCCGCTCAAACCCAGCAAGCATCCGGGCGAGCACGACAAATGCCGGCTCACCGAGCCGCGCGAATTCAACCTGATGTTCAAGACGATTATCGGCGCACTGGCGGGTGAAGAGGGGACCGCATTTCTTCGGCCAGAGACCGCGCAGGGCATGTTCGTCAATTTCAAAAACGTGCTCGACAGCAGCCGCGTGAAGATTCCGTTCGGCATCGCACAGATTGGCAAGAGCTTTCGCAATGAGATTACGCCCCGCAACTTTACGTTTCGTTCGCGCGAGTTCGAACAGATGGAAATGGAGTTCTTCTGCCACCCCAGCGAGTCGCGCGCCTGGTACCAATACTGGCGCGATCGCCGTTACAACTGGTACGTGAACCTGGGCATTACCAGCGACAACCTGATCCTGCGCGACCACAGCGTCGACGAGTTGTCGCACTACTCGGTAGGCACCGCCGACGTCGAGTATGCGTTTCCGTTTCTCGAGGCGGGCCAATACGGCGAGTTGGAGGGCGTCGCTCACCGCGGCGACTTCGATTTGCGCTCGCACATGGAGGGCAAGCTGATTCGGCAGGGCAACGAGCTGGTGGTCGAAAAAGACGCCGAGGGCAACCCCAAGTATCGCGGCAGCGGCAAAGATCTTGTCTATTTCAACGACCAGACGCGCGAGCGGTACTTGCCGCACGTCATCGAGCCGGCCGCGGGTGCCGACCGCGCGACGCTGGCCTTTATTTGCGAAGCCTACCACGAGGATGAGCAGCCCGACGAGAAGGGAGAGCTGCAAAAGCGAACCGTAATGCGCTTCCACCCGCGGCTCGCGCCCATCAAGGCGGCCGTCTTTCCGCTCATCAAGAAAGAGGGAATGCCGGAACTAGCCGCCGGGATTTACCGCGACCTGAAATCCGCCGGCATCGCCAGCTATTTCGATCAGCAGGGAGCCATCGGCCGCCGCTATCGCCGGCAAGACGAAATCGGCACGCCATACTGCATCACCGTCGACGGCGAAACAACAACCGACGGCGCCGTCACCATTCGCGACCGCGACACGCTGGAGCAAGTGCGCGTGCCAATTGATGGCGTTGTGGACGAGATATCGCGCAGGCTCCGCGGGTGACGTCAACTTTCCATGTCAATGGATTCAACCTAGAAACATCACGAAAACCGGACAGTACGCGTGGCAAAGAGAGCGAACAAACCTGACTACCAAGTCTTCGTCAGCCACGCCACGGCCGATAAATGGTTGGCAACAACTGTATGCGAGAAAATCGAAGCAACTCACGCAACGACATTTCGCGACGATCGCGACATTCGCGGCGGCGACGAGATCCCCGAAGAAATTCGCGCTCAGATCAAACAATCACGCGAATTGGTGGTTTTGTTGACGCCCGAATCGGTGGATCGGCCTTGGGTCCTTCTCGAAGTTGGCGCGGCATGGGGCTGCCGCAAGAATTATCGAATCGTTCCAGTGATTTGCCATGTCACGGTCGATGCGATTCCCGATATAATCAAAGGCAAGAAGGCCTACCATCTCAACGAGTTTGACCAGTATCTCAAGGAACTCGAAAAACGAGTCGCGCAATGACTGCAACGATCAGCACAAGCTGCGATGTGTTTCTTTCTTACTCCGCATCCGATAGGCATGTGGCGGCGGAAGTTGCCGAGAATTTGGCAGCGTCTGGGCTTGCGACTTTTCGGCCAGAAACCGTGGAGACGGGGATCGATATCGGCGACGCGATCTGGGATGCGTTGGCGGAAAGCCGTGCATTAATTGCGATCATCTCGCCAGACACACCTGCACACGCGATGGGCATGGTTGAGATTGGCGCTGCAACGGCATGGAACAAACCGGTTTTTGTTCTGATCAATGGTCCGTCATCGACAAAGCTGCCACCAGTGCTCCGAAAGTACCCGGTCTATCCGCTGGGCAGACTCGAGGACATTGTCCGTGCAATTCGCACCGGTTTTGAGCCATTGACGGATGATGAGCGTCACAGTTTGGTTGTTGCATACGAAGAAGTCGGTGTTTCTGCGGATCAGCTAAGCCAGTCACCCCAAGCGCTGCACGATCTCACCACGAAGTTTCGGAAAACCGCTCACAAGGAGTTTTCCGGCGAACGTCTGTTGTCCGAAATCCTGCGATTGCGGAAACAGGGGCATCTGCCGCGCATCCGCACGAGAAAGCTCGTTCCGGAGTAAGCGCACCGTCCTTTGCCAACCCTGTCGAGGTCGAAACCTTGACCGCAGCAATGGTCAACATCGATCACATTTCCGACAATCTCAAGCTTTGTGAGAAAGCGAGATGGAAGACACCCGCCAACCACGCCGATATCGAGCCAGCCCAGCAGGCGGTCTTGCTGAAGGAAGCGTTCCGCGAGTCGGCGCGGCAACTCGACGGGACAGACAGCGAGCCGCTTTGGACGGTACTCAGCAATGCCGAAATGCTCGCTGCGACCCTCGAAACGGTTCTCAAAAACGGCACGCCGCAAGAAGCGACTGCGGCATTTGCCGGCATCCAGGCGGCGTGCAAATCGTGCCACGTCAAGCACCGAAATTGACAATGAACACGCCCGGCGAGCGGCAAGCGTCAGCTTGCTGGTTTCCTTGACACAGCCACCGGCGTTGCACGTTTGGAACTACCAGCCGGCTAACGCCGGCCGCTCGCCTGTGTGATGTGTGCCCGCTGCTTTAGGGGATGATCGCCCGCGCTTTGTCGGAGATATCCTTGCGGCACCACGCGCCGTCCCAGCGGATGCGCTTCACGGCTTGATACGCGCGCAGTTTGGCGGCTGGGATGTTGTCGCCCAGCGCCGTCACTCCCAGAACGCGGCCGCCGTCGGTGACGATGCTATCGCCGTGACGCGCCGTGCCGGCGTGGAAAACTTTCACGTCGGCGAGTTTCTCGGCTTCATCAATCCCGCGTATGACGTGCCCTTTTTGGTACGGACCGGGATACCCTTCGGACGCCATTACGACGCAAACCGCCGGCCTCTCGTCCCATTCGAGCGGCGCGAGAGAATCCAGCTTTCCATCGGCGGCGGCGAGCAGCACCTCCGCCAGGTCCGACTTGAGCCTCATCAGCACGGGCTGGGCCTCCGGGTCGCCGAAGCGCACGTTGAATTCCAAGACTTTCGGCCCTTGCCGGGTGATCATCAACCCCGCGTAAAGTATGCCGCGGTACGGGCGGCCTTGTTTGCGCATCGCATGCACGGTGGGGATGAGCACCTTTTCGATGATGGTGTCCATCAACTCACCCGTCACCAGCGGGGCGGGCGAGTAGGCCCCCATACCACCGGTGTTGGGGCCCTGATCGCCATCATAAGCCGCCTTGTGATCCTGCGCCGGTTCGAGCGGAATGATGGTGTTGCCGTCGACGATGGCCAGGATGCTGGCTTCCTGCCCATCCAAGAATTCTTCGATCACAATGCGATCGCCGGCCGCCCCGAACCCGCGGTCGACCATGATTTGCTTGACGGCTGCAAACGCCTGCGTCTTGTTGCGGCAGACAATGACGCCTTTGCCGGCCGCCAGACCGTCGGCCTTGACGACCAGCGGCTGATCGGTGCGCTCTTCGATAAACGTGTTGGCCGCGCCCGCCGTCTCGAAAACGTGGAAATCGGACGTCGGGACGTTCGCCAGCCGCATGAGCTCCTTCGAGAAGATTTTGCTCCCCTCGAGGGCGGCGGCTTTCGCGGTCGGGCCGAAGACTCGCAGCCCGGCCGTCTCGAAGCGGTCGACAATTCCCGCGACCAGCGGCGCCTCGGAACCGACGACGGTGAGGTCGATTTTTTCGGCGCTGGCGAACCGGACCAGGCGTTCGACGTCTGATGAATCGATATCGACGTTGGTGCCGTCGCGCGCCGTTCCCGCGTTGCCCGGAGCACAAAAGATCTGCGACACCAGCCGCGATTGCCCCAGCTTCCAGGCTAAAACGTGCTCGCGACCGCCTTGCCCGACCACCAAAACCTTCATGGCAGCGTCATCCGTACAGTCAAATAAGAACGATTAAAGCCAATCATGCCAAAGTGCCATTCGTCACGGGGATTATATCACTTGAGCGGGCGGCCCTGTAGCCAAAGTCCGCTGAGCGGCCAGGCGGCCTCGGGAGCCGGCCCTTTTTTGCCCTCGAACGACGTTCGGCGCGAGATAGAATTGTCGAAGCCCAATGGGGCCCGATATAGTTGAACGATTCTGTATGTCGGGCTTGACGTCAGATGGGGGGGGATTTCGCAGTGTTCGAGACTGTCGCCATTGTCGGCGCCACTGGCGCCGTTGGCCGCATCATGCTTCAACTGCTGCAGGAGCGGAACTTTCCAGCCCGGAGGTTTCGCTTTCTGGCATCGGCGCGCAGCGCGGGACGCACGCTGACGTTTAATGGCAGCGAACATGTCATCGAAGAGCTCACGCTCGACACCTTCGAGGGAGCGGACCTTGTCATCTCGTCGACACCCGACGACGTCGCTGCGAAGTATCTGCCGGCCGCCGTCGAGGCAGGGGCAACCGTGATCGACGAGAGCGGCTATTGGCGGATGAACCCCGACGTGCCGCTGGTGGTGCCGGAAATCAATCCGGAGGCGGCCTTGACTGCCAAAGGCATTATCGCGAGCCCGAACTGCTCGACCACGCAGATGGTGATCGCCCTGAAACCGTTGCACGATGTCTCACCCGTTCGGCGGGTCGTGGTGAGCACTTATCAGGCAACGAGCGGTGCGGGTCTGCAGGGAACAAGCGACTTGATCGAAGGCACGCGCGCGCATCTCAACCAGGCTCACTACACGTACAAGGCGTTCGCACACCCCATCGCCTTTAACGCAATCCCGCAAATCGGCAGCGTGAAAGAAGAGGGCTACACCAGCGAAGAAATGAAGATGGTGTACGAAACGAGGAAAATCCTCGGCGACGACTCGATTCAGATCAATGCAACCTGCGTTCGCATTCCAGTGGCGAATTGCCATAGCGAGTCGATCACCGTCGAGACCGAGCGACCCATTTCGCCCGCGGACGCGCGCAAGCTGTTTGCCACGTTCCCCGGAATCATCGTCGTTGACGACATTGCCAACGGACGCTACCCGCTTCCCTCCGATTGCTCGGGCCGCGATGAAGTGTTCATCGGCCGCATCCGCCGCGACCTTTCTCATCCCAACGGATTGAGTTTTTGGTGCGTCAGCGACAACCTGCGCAAAGGGGCCGCCACCAACGCCGTGCAAATTGCCGAGCTGTTGGCAGCCCATCGCTTCGCAGGCTCGACTGCGAAGTGACGGATGGAGGAATGCGGAGGCTGACCAAAACCGCGGATGTGTGTGTTCTATTCTCGAGCGATGGGCGCCCGCCCGAACTTGCCATGGCCCGAAATGGGCCTGTTGCCGCTCGCATGAAATGGTACAATCGCATCGGGGACAATAGCCGCTATCCCGAAACTGGAACTTGTCGCCTTCGTTGCCAAGTACCCGGCGAGAGTCGATCATGAGCACAACAACCCCTGTGACCGCCGACCAACTGCTCCGAATGCCGGACGATGGCTACCGGTACGAACTCGTGGCAGGAGAGTTGCGAAAGATGTCGCCTGGAAACTGGAAGCATGGCACGGTCATTGGCAACGTTCACACTCATCTAGGCCATTATGTCAAGCGTCACAATCTCGGACGCGTCTTCGGTGCGGAGACCGGATTCCTGATCGAGCGAAATCCCGATACCGTCCGCGCCCCCGATTTGGCATTCATTCACAAGGATCATCTCCCGTCGACCGATCCCGATGACGCTTTTTGGCCGGGCGCTCCCGATCTTGCCGTCGAAGTGATCTCACCCGGTGACTCGCGCACCGAAGTCGCAGAAAAGGTAGAGGCGTGGCTTGCGGCGGGCACGATGATGGTGTGGGTCATCGACGCCAAGCTGCGAACGGTCGCGGTTCATCGGCCCACGGGCGATGTTCGCTCGCTGAACGAAACCGACGAGATTGACGGCGGCGAACTCCTGCCGGGCTTTAGAATTCCGGTTGCTACCATCTTCGAATTGTAGCCGCTCCGAAGGCGCGGAGCAGAAGGAAAAAGCAGGAGACCACTGATGGAACCGATTCGCACGGATTTTGAATCGGACAATGACGCTTTCGACGAACCCGGGAAACAACTCAATTCGAGTGCGAATAATCTCCTCTAAGATATACAGGAATTCTTTCTTCATGGCATTTTCCTGGCTTCCCGGGTTCCTCATAAAATTCGCTCACTACCCATTCGTGAAACCGAACGGATGTCTCCGAGACCTCGAAGCCAAATCTGCGGTCATCTGATTTCGGCGCGCTCCCTTCGGGTCTGAGCGGCACGGCAGAGCTCGTCGCAGGCTTCAGGGTCGAAGACAGTCGAGTCGCGAAATCTGTGGATCGTATTCCTCCTCTTCTCCTCACTGATCGATCATCCGTGCCGATCCGTGCTCATCCGTGGTTCCCCTTTTCTTGATGGAAGTCGGTTGCGGCTACGCCGCACTGGGTTAATCTGTGGATCGTATTCCTCCGTTTCTCCCACCACACAACGCGCCCCCAAACGTCATTTGCAGTGCAGAATTTTTAGCAGGTTGTATAATCGGGGGATCGCTCGGGTTGCATCGTCACTGGTCTGCGTCGAGGAGCCGTCATGACTGCAAGAACCGCGGCAATCATCGAAGGACGGTATCCGCACTGCGCGGCTCGGAAGCGACGTAGCCATTCCGCGCTGCTTGCCTTGGTCATGCTCACAGCGTCGCCGATATTTTCGCTGGCGGAAACGCCTCGGAAGGAGGCGCAGCCCGAGTCGCCCGCGCCAAAGGTCGACTTACAGGGCGATCCGCTGCCCGCCGGCGCGATCGCGCGCGCAGGCTCCGCACGATTGAGGCCGAGCGAGTTCATCTCGCAGCTCGTGTTCTCGAACGACGGAAAGCAGCTTGTCTCCTCGGCACAGGACAATGCCTTTTGCGTGTGGGACGCCAAGTCAGGGAGACTCATTCAGCGAAATGATTTTTACTTCGCGCGGGTGCACGCGGCAAATTACTCCGACAGCGGCCAGGCGCTGGCGGTGGTGCAGTCGAATGACGGCCAAGTGCATCTTTGGAACTTCCTGCGAGAAAAAGAGGGAATTCCGCCAGCCAACGCGGAGAACCCGTTCGTCGCCGGAATACGGCGCGTCATCGGTCAAGACGATATGGAGCTTCAGGCTTTCAGGCTTTTCGCAATCTCGGACGACGGCAATATTCTGGCCGGCGTCGCATCGCAGTCGAACGAAGCCAGTAAAATCCAGTTTTGGAAAATTGAACCGGGGAAACAAATCCGCGACCTGAAAAAGCTGCGCGAGATTCCGGAAGCACAGGGTTACATCGATCACATCCGGATCGCTCGCAATGCCACGAGGCTCGTCGGATTGATCCGCCAAATTACAAATCGCCCCCAACGTGCCGACGAGGAAAACGTTCAGAACAACTTTGCGGCCGTATGGGACGTCGAGTCCGGAAAAGAGCTGATTCGGTTTCCGCTCGATAATCAATCCGACTGGGGATTTGCGGTCAACGAGGACGCAACCATCCTCGCCTTCGGATCGAGGGGCGATTCCATCGATCTGCACAGCCTCGAGACAGGCGAGCTGCTGCATCGGCTCGAGTGTTTCGGATGGGTTCGCGCGTTGGCGTTTTCGAAGTCCGGCCGATTCTTGGCCTCCGGCGGCCGCGATCAGGTCGTGCGCCTCTGGGACGTCGAACACGGCACAGAACAACGGCAGTTCATCGGCCACTGCGCAACCGTTGAAAAAGTGGCATTCTCACCCGACGAACAGACGATCGCCAGTGGGGGCCAAGACGGCATCATCCATTTGTGGGATGTCGCATCGGGAAAAGAAAGTCCCGAGCCGACAAGCCACGCGTACAAGGTGATGGGCCTGGCCTATACGCGCGACGGCAAGCTGCTGTTCACCGGCAGTTGGGACGATTCGGTCCGGGTCTGGGACGCGCAGACGGGGCGGCTGGTTCGGAAAATGGAAATGCCGAACGTGAAGGTCAACGCGGTGGCCGTTTCGTCCGATGGCAAGCTCCTCGCCGTCGGCGCCACCCAGGGTTCCAATGCATTACGCGTTTTTAACGTCGCCTCGGGTGAGGTCGTGCGATCGTTTCCGGATCAACAAAACGTCGGACCCAACTTGCTTGCCTTCTCGTCGGATGCCAAATGGCTGGTCGCTGGAAACGTGAACGAGGCATCGGTGCGCGTGTGGGACATGGCAACCGGAAAGGAGCTGCAAAGCTTTCAGCACGATGAGCCCACGCTGAACTGTCTGGCGATCTCCTCCAACGACAAATTCATTGCCTCAGCGGGCAGCTCCAAGCAGTCGGGCAGTCACGTCATTCGCGTGTGGAGCACCGCAACCGGCACGCAGATCAACGAGATGGCCTCTCCGAAAGGCGGGGTCGATGCGATTGCCTTTTCGGCGGACGACACTCGGCTGGTGAGTGGAGGCATGGCGAACAACGTGCGCACCGTGAACGGGAACCGCGTCGTGACGCCGGCACCGCAGCAATACGAAAATGCGGTGCAGCTTTGGGACCTGGAGACTGGACTGGTGCTGGCAGCGTTCCCGGGAGACGCCTATCGTGAAGGCTACGGCACGCGATACGTCGATGACGTTGCCGTTTCGCCCGACGGCCGCTTGATCGCAACCGCGGAACGTGGGGGCACGGTCGTCCTCTACCAGCTCGAAGGAGCGAAACGACTGGCGACTGCAAAGTCCGGCGGAGCGGTTCGCCGCATCAAGTTCTCGGGCGACGGTCGACGTCTTGCGTCAGCGGGCGTTGATACCAGTACACTTGTTTGGGACGTGGAGGCGATCGTGTCTGGGAAGTTGGGCGAGACAAAGTAACTATGTCCAAGCGCAAAGTGAAGAAGGTCTCGCGCAAGCGAAAACTGACTCAGGCGGAGACGGCAAAGTACAACCGGATACGGACCTCGGTCGATGCGGAAATGCCGCAGATCAAGTCCCGAATTATCACTGATAAATCGAAGCCGATGGAACATCAATGACGTTGGGTCCTGTTTTCCATCAGTGCCATCCGAGAAATCCGTGGTTGTCCTGTATTGATGTGACGATCGCTACGTTGCCTTTCTCGCAACAAACAACAGTTCGCCGGGGTCTTTCGTGCCGAGCGGGCTGCGGTCGTAGCCGGAAAATAGATCGACGACTTCGAAACCGGCGCGGGCCAGCAGGTGTTCGACCTCGTAGCGGAAGAAGTAGCGCATCTTGAGCGGATCGACGAGTCGCTCCGTGCGGCCGTCGGGATGTGAGACGTCGTAAATCAGTTCGATCGACAAAACCTGACGGACCCGGTTGTGATCGACGACGCGGGCGCGGCGTTGCACCGTGCTGCCGTCCGAGCGTGTGAATGGGTCTCCTTCATCGAACTCCGGGCCGGGGGTCTCTTCCGCCAGCTTCGAGATCGACGGGTTGAACACGTCGAGAATCAGCCGCCCGCCAACGTCAAGATGATCGCGGATGCAGCGTAAACACGCCAATTGCTCCGGAACGGTCAGCAAATGCTGAAACGGTCGGAACGGCAGCGTGACCAGCCGAAACGTCTCGCCGAGCGCGAATGCCCGCATATCGCCGTGAACCAGGCGAACTCGTTCTTGCACGTCGGCCGGCTCACTTGTCAACTTGGCACGGCAAGTGTTCAGCATCTTCTCGGAAAAATCGAGGCCGACGATCGGCACACCGGCACGCGCCGTCGGAATCAACACGCGTCCGGTGCCGCAACCGATTTCCAGAACCGGTCCGCCCGCCGCCAAGGCCTCGTCGACGAAGAACGGCACGTCCGGCCGATCGCGATATTCGCTGTGTTCGTCATAGAACTCGGCAAGCTCGGAGACGTAGTAATCTGTGCGGAACGGTTCAGTCATGGCAGTTCGGATTGCGGATTGCGGATTTCGGATTGCGGATTTCGGATTTCGGATTTCGGATTACAAATCTCCTCTCCCCGTCCCCGCGTCTCCGCGTCTCCCCGTCTGCTACCTACGTCTCACGCGCGCGAAACCTAGTTCGCCGAGGTGTACGACAGGTCGTCGAAATAAATCCCCTGTCCGTTGCCGTCGATGCACGTGGTGATGAGGCCGAAACGGTCGAACTGGGCCGCCGGGTTGACGCGCCCGTCGAGATTGAGATTGGCCCCCTTGCCATCCAGCGTGACCGTGATGCGGCCCTTTCGTCGCGGCGTCGGGGGCGTGTATTGCAGCGTCCAGTCGTGCGAGGAGCCGTCGGGCAGAATGCGCGGCGGCTCGGGTTCGAATGAGAATCGATAAGCGTCACCGTCGGTGCGGCAAGCGGGATAAACAAAGAATCCATGGCGGCTTGGTCCTTCGATCGCGATGCCAAGAAAATTCTTCGGCAGACTTTGCGATTGATCGTCGCTGACGATCGTGCTTTCCTTCGAGTCGAAAAAGCCGAACAACGTCGTGCTGTCGGAGTTTGCGCGTCGCAGGCTGATTTTGCCGCCCGCCCTCAGCGTCTGCTGGATCGACAGCGGGCCGATCCCATCACCGTAGTATGCCATCTTGGCCGGGTCGCGGTTGTCGCCCCGAAACATAAGGCCTCCCAGTTCTCCGACACGCTGCCCGCCGGCATGGTTCGTGGCGCTATACCCAAAATCGAACCGCGGCCGCACGTCGGTCGTCACATAGGTGCGGCGATTCTGAAACTCGTCCCAGCGTGGGTCGCGGCTGAAGTCTTCGGTTTGTCCATCGACGGCCACGTCGTCAAGCCAGACTTCGCCCCCCGTGTCGGCGTGCTTCACAACGTTCAACAGGCCGAAATGGTTGAACTCCCCGCCGTCTTTTTTGTGGCCGGGCTCGAGATTGCAGACTGCGGATTCGTCGTCGATCGTGGCGGTGATCGCCCCGTGTCGGTTGTTGGCGAGAGGATCGTACGTAAGCGACCAACGATGTACTTTGTTCGAGGCAAAGCTGATCGGCGTCTTGCGGCCGGTCTGCGGATCTTCGGTGACGGCAAACGGACGAGGCGAGTCGCCGCCGGCACGCCAACGTCCGGTCGCGTACTCGACATAGGCATAAAAGACGTCACCCCGGCCGTAAAGCCGCAGGGCGATGGTATTCGGCGTCCGCCACTCCTTGAGCGTGTTGGCATTGAAGAAGCAAACCAGCACGTTGAAATGCCGGCCGGTGCAGTTCAGCGTCCCGGACGCCATCATGCGGTCGTCGTACGTTTTTTTTGTGATCGGCCTGGCGTAGTACGCCGGCTCGCCCGCGGGAGTAATCATGCCTCCCAACTCGCCGGCGCTTTTTCCGCCGGCGTGACTCGTGTTGCTATAGCCGAATTCCTGCACCATCGTCCGGACCTCCGGGACGGTGGAATGGTTGTTTCGCCCGTCCCAACCCGGATCGACGTCGAAGTTCTGCGTCCGCTCCTCAGCGGCGGCAAATGGACCCGCCAGCATCAGAATCATCAACGGGGCGAAGAATGCGTGCGAACTCCGAAGTGCCATGTCCGTTCTCGCTTTCAAGTTGACAGGTGCCGCAAATCGCCAAGAAGAAATCGAATTCATCCACAGATTTCGCAGATTTCGCAGATTTTTTTATCGATCATTTCGTCGATTCAGCGGTCGCACGGCAGTTTTTTGGCTTTTCTTAAATCTGTGCAATCTGCGAAATCTGTGGACGCTTTTTCTTATCTTCTCCGAGATCCCCGCGGTGAAATCTGGGCCGGATAGCTAAACTTTACGCGTCGCGAAGACTCGACGGATGTTGACGATCGACGTGGAAATTTCGACAGGAACGGCAACGGAGGCGGCAATTCGCAAACCGTCCGAACGGGCGGAATTCGATAAGTATGACAACGCGTGTGACGGCACCCGGCGGAACGCTGCCGCACGCTTGATCGATTGCAGTCAAACACAACTTGCGACAATACTTGCGAGGGAACAATGAAGTCAACGAACCGGTTTCTAATCGTCCATGGGATGGCGGCCATCGCAATCTGCACTTTGGCAACCGGGAGTCTGGCCCGAGCTCAATCGCCCGACGTGAGCGTCGACACACAGGTCGCTCCGTCGGCCAATGGGTCTTACGTCGAATCCAACCCGGCTCTTGCGAACGGCATCGAGTTCGTTGAAGACACCAGCCCGTACCTGGCGCAGGGCACCATAAAAGGGTGCGAGTTTTCCGACTGCGACGAGGGTCCGCACTCCTGTTGTTGCCTATTTAACTGGCTGACCTACCCCTTCTGCTGCGGGGACGACGGGAAGGCGTGTGCCTGCCCGTGGCATCATTGGTGCCCCCGCGGACATTGCCGCGTCAAGCCCACCGGCTGCACGCGCATCGACTACGCGCGCCACGTGTTGAAGGGACGAGAGTACAAGAAATCAACCGAGGCGGCCGAATCGACGGCAAAAGTCGATCCCGTCGGCATCTCGCACTACAACGTGTACAAGCCCTGTTGCCAAAACTTCTGGCTGCACGACGGTCGGCTCGAGCCCTGCGATGAATGCTCCGACTGTGGCCCATACTGATGCCGACATTAGCGAAGGGCTGATGCCTTACGTCTTCTATCCAAGCCGACCGCTTGCGGTCGTATCGACGGCGAAGCCGTCGACTTGGCTATGAATCACGCCGAAATCACCTGGCGAATCGGCTCGGCCCCTTCGACGCCCACAAGCTTCTGGTTCAGCCCGGCGTAGAAGTACGTCAGCCGGTTGGGGTCCATTCCCAACTGATGCAGGACGGTGGCGTGCAGGTTCTTCACGTGGTACCGGTCTTCGACGGCCGCGCTGCCCAACTCGTCGGTCTTCCCGACCGACTGCCCGCCCATGATTCCGCCGCCCGCCATCCACATGGTGAAGCCGTAGGCATTGTGATCGCGGCCGGTGCCCTTGGCGTATTCGGCGGTGGGCTGGCGTCCGAACTCGCCTCCCCAGACCAACAGCGTTTGTGACAGCAACCCCCGCTGCTTGAGATCTTTCAACAGGCCTGCCATCGGCTTGTCGGTCTCGCCGGCGTGCAGTTCGTGATTCATCTTCAGATCGCCATGCGCGTCCCAGTTGGCGTCGTCGTGATGTCCCCCCGAATAGATTTGCACGAAGCGGACTCCGCGTTCGACCAGCCGGCGCGCCAGCAGACACTGTCGACCAACGGGCGCCGTCCGCTCGTCTTCCAAACCGTAAAGTTGCTGCGTCGCCTGCGTTTCCTGGCCAAGTTCGGTCGCCTCCGGAGCCGCGCTTTGCATGTTGAAGGCCAATTCGTAACTGGCGATGCGGGCTGCCAGGTCGTTATTGGCGGGATGCAACGCCTCGTGCTCGGAATTGTAGGCCCTTAACGTGTCGAGCATTTGCCGCTGCAAGTTTTCTGAGACGCCCTCCGGCCGCTTGAGGTTGAGGATCGGCGTTCCCTTCGAGCGCACGATCGTCGCCTGAAAACTCGCCGGCATGTAGCCGCAGCTCCAGTTTTTCGCGCCGCTGATCGGTCCGCCACGCGGGTCGAGCATCACCACGAAGCCGGGAAGGTTCGAGTTCTCGGTCCCCAGGCCGTAGTTCACCCACGAGCCCAGGCACGGGCTGCCGCTGAGGATGCGGCCGGTGTTCATCATCAACATCGCCGACCCGTGAATGGGCGAGTCGGCCGTCATCGACTTGATGAACGCGATGTCGTCGACGCAATTTGCCAGTTGAGGGAAGAGATCGGAGACCCATTGTCCCGACTGGCCGTATTGGCGAAAGTTCCAGGGCGTCTCGACGATGCGCCCCTGGTTCTTGTGGCCGCCGCGTCCGAACGTTTTGACGTCGACGGTTTTGCCGTCCATGCCCTTCATCGCCGGCTTGTAGTCGAACGTGTCGATGTGGCTCGGCCCGCCGTACATGTAAAGAAAGATCACCGACTTGGCCTGCGGCTCGAAGTGCGGCTCCTTCGGCGCGAGCGGATTGACAAAAGGGGTCGAGCCGTCGGCTGCGAGCGACTGCCGCGCGAGAAAGCCGTCGTCGCCGAGCATCCCGGCCAGCGCGACGCCGGTGAAGCCTGCTCCCGCCTCCCACAAAAACTCGCGCCGCGTGCGCCCGCAGAAGCCTGTGCGGGGCTTTCGTGGCGGGCTGAGCGGCATATCAAGTTCCGATTGATCCATGGCAATGTCCGTTCACTCGAGAAACAAGAACTCGTTGAGGTTGAGTGCAATCACGCAGAAGCGCTGAAGACCTTCGGCCGCGGAAAGCTGATGGTCGTGTTGCGATTTCCGGATGAATTCGACTCCTCGCGCAACCTCGGCGGCGGTTGGATTGCGCTGCAACGTTCGCCGGAGCGCCAGCGCGACTTGCGCTTCGACGCCGTCGCCGGCCTGCCGTTCGAGATACGACGCGAACGTGCGCGCCTCTTC
>JBBDVZ010000311.1:17371-18526 GCA_040903115.1 Planctomycetaceae bacterium | reverse complement strand
CTGGGGTCGAACCGCTTAGGTTCGCCCCCAGATCCGACAATTCTGGGGGCTCGCTCCGCTCGACCCCAGGCACCCGAGAGCAGAAGCCAATCAATGACAAAATCAAACAAAAACTCGACCGGCGACACGGGGCCTTCATTCGAGGACGCCCTCAAAGAACTGCAGCAGATTGTCGCGGACCTCGAAGAAGGAACGCTTGGCCTCGAAGAATCGATGCAGCGGTTCGAGAAAGGCGTCGGGCTTTTGCGGCGGTGCCATCAAACGCTGGAGCGTGCCGAGCAGAAGATCCAGATCCTCACCAGCATGGATCCGAACTGCGGCCCAATCACCGCCGACTTTGACGCGACCTCGACCATGGAACAATCCAAGTCGACAGCCAGCACGCGCCGCGGCAAGAAGGCTCGCAACGACAACGAGACAAATGACCCATCGGACCCGGAAGAGGAAGGAGACGATACCGGCGGGATGCTGTTTAAATAGGGCAATGGTTAGGCCCTTTATCGTGATGCGCAGGCGGTAACGGTTTCATTGTCGATGAACGCTTGCCCCCACCCTGCCCTCCCCGCTCGGCTGAGCTCGCCGCAGGCCCGCGAGGGGGGAGGGGGTTCAGTGCTGCTCGCTGTTTCTGAATTGTGCGCACAGGTTTCAGGGACGTTCCGGCCGGTGAAACCGGCCTTGGCTTAAATCCGCAATCCGCAATCCGCAATCCGCAATCGATGCAACCAGCCGGCTTACGCCGGCCGCTCGCCTGTTCCGCACTCCGCGTTCCGAGTTCCGCGATCCACCCTCCCCGTTGTTCGCGGGGGTCACGCTCGAATAAGATCGAGGAATACTCTTTTCAATAGGCGCCCACCAATGTCCGGACCTCGTTTGCCCGCCGATCCTGGAAAGTTTCCCGCGACGCGGATGCGGCGAAACCGTCGGCACGATTGGTCGCGACGACTGGTCGCCGAACACCGCCTCAGCGTCGACGATTTGATTTGGCCGATCTTCGTTCACGACGGATCGGCGAAGCGAACGCCCGTACTATCGATGCCCGGAGTCGACCGGCTGTCGGTCGACTTGCTGGCTGATGCCGTGGGAGCGGCAGACGAGCTGGGCATTCCTGCGGTCGCCATTTTTCCAGCGACCGATCCGGCCCGCAAAACCCCGGAC
>JBBDVZ010000311.1:0-17361 GCA_040903115.1 Planctomycetaceae bacterium | reverse complement strand
AATCCCGAAAATCTCGTGTGCCGTTCGGTCCGAGCGATTAAGGCGGCTTGCCCCAACGTCGGCGTCATTTGCGACGTCGCCCTCGACCCGTACACCAGCCACGGACAAGACGGCCTGGTTCGCGACGGCTACGTTGTCAACGATGAAACGTTGGCCGTGCTGAGCCGGCAGGCGGTCGTGCAGGCGGAAGCAGGCTGCGACGTGATCGCGCCGTCCGACATGATGGACGGCCGCGTCGCCGCCGTCCGCAGCGCTCTCGATGAAGCCGGCTTCGCGCAGGTGCAGATCCTTTCGTATGCCGCCAAGTACGCGTCGGCGTTTTACGGGCCGTTTCGCGATGCGGTTGGATCGTCCAGCAACCTCGGCAGCGGCGATAAGCGAACGTATCAAATGGATCCGGCCAACGGCGACGAAGCTTTGCGCGAGGTCGCGCTCGACATCGCCGAAGGCGCCGACATGGTGATGGTGAAGCCGGGAATGCCCTATCTCGACGTCGTGCATCGCGTGAAAGAGGCGTTCGGGCTGCCAACGTTTGTGTACCAGGTGAGCGGCGAATACGCGATGCTTCGCGCCGCCGCCGAGCGCGGCTGGCTCGACGGCGAAAAGGCCATGTTCGAAAGCCTGCTGGCATTCAAGCGCGCCGGAGCGAACGCCGTCCTGACGTATTTCGCCGTCGACGCCGCACGGCGATTGAAGCAGGGTTGATGGAAAATCCGAAGCACGAAGCTCGAATGTCGAAAGAAGGCACAAAGCACGAAGCACTAAAATATTCGGGCTTCGGACATTCGGATTTCCTTCGTCATTCGGGCTTAGGGCTTCTGGCTTCGGTGTGATCGCGTTCCTGTTGCACGTGCACGTCGATTTCTGTCTACTACACGTCACGGAAGATGCTGGGCGACGCTTAACCCGCGCCGGGGTGGCTGGGGTCGAGCGCAGCGAGCCCCCAGAATCGTTGGTCCTGGGGGCGAACCGAAGCGGTTCGACCCCAGGCACCCCATCAGGCCGAGTGCGTCGCAATCGTTTCCAGGAAGGATATCACCACTTTCATGGCGACAATTCTTGTCACGGGCGGGGCCGGGTTTCTGGGGAGTCATCTCTGCGATCGGCTCGTCGAGCGCGGCGACGACGTGCTTTGTCTCGACAATTTCTTTACCGGGCGCAAGGCCAACATCGAGCACCTGCTGGGTCATCCGCGGTTCGAGCTGATTCGCCACGACATCGTGCACCCCGTGTTTCTTGAAGTCAGCCAGATTTATAACCTCGCCTGCCCCGCGTCGCCCGAGGCGTACCAGTTCAATCCGATCAAAACCATCAAGACATCGACCGTGGGCATGGTCAACGTGCTCGGGCTGTCGAAGCGCTGCCGGGCGCGCGTCTTGCACGCGTCGACCTCGGAAGTTTATGGCGATCCTGAGGTGCACCCGCAAGTCGAAGAGTACTGGGGGCACGTCAATCCCATCGGCCCGCGGAGCTGTTACGACGAAGGCAAGCGCGTGGCCGAATCGTTGTGCATCAACTATCACCTGGCCCACGGCGTCGAGGTGCGCATCGTTCGCATCTTCAACACGTACGGGCCTCGCATGGATCCGAACGACGGCCGCGTGATTTCGAACTTCATCACGCAGGCCCTCAAGGGAAAACCGCTGACGGTTTACGGCGATGGAATGCAGACGCGGTCGTTTTGCTACGTCGACGATCTGATAGAAGGCATGATGCGGATGATGAACCAGGACGTCGACGTCGGCCCGGTCAACCTCGGCAACCCGGTCGAGAATACCATGATCGAGCTGGCGCAAAAAATCATCGCCGCCACCAAGTCGTCGTCGAAACTCAAGCACGTCGAGCTTCCCGCCGACGATCCGAAGCAGCGCTGCCCCGACATTTCGAAAGCTAAGCGGCTGCTCGAGTGGTCGCCCGAGATTTCGCTGGACGACGGCCTGCGTCAAACCATCGGCTACTATCGTCAACTGCTCGCCCAGGAGGGGCCGTGAGCAAGCAACCGGCACAGGGCGTGGTGAAAGCTCAACAAATTCTGGTCACCGGTGCGGCCGGCTTTATTGGGTATCACGTTAGCCGCCGATTGCTGGAGCGCGGCGACCGCGTCGTTGGCATCGACAATCTCAACGAATATTATGATGTGCGATTGAAAGAGGCCCGGCTGGCGAGGCTGCACGAGCTCGTGGGCTTCGAGTTTCACAAGTGCGATCTGGCCGACCGCGAAGCGATGACAGGGCTGTTCTCGGAGCGGAAGTTGTCGGCCGTCGTGCATCTTGCGGCTCAAGCGGGCGTGCGCTATTCGCTTACGAACCCGTACGCCTACGTCGAGAGCAACCTCACCGGCTTTCTGAACGTGCTGGAGGGATGCCGGCATTCTCAGGTGCCGCATCTCGTTTATGCGTCTTCGAGTTCGGTGTACGGCGCAAACACAAAGTTGCCGTTCTCGGTGCACGATAACGTCGATCACCCCATCAGCCTGTACGCGGCCACCAAGAAGGCCAACGAGCTGATGGCTCACACGTACAGTCATCTTTATCATCTGCCGACCACGGGTCTGCGGTTTTTCACCGTCTATGGACCATGGGGACGCCCGGACATGGCGCTCTTCATGTTCACCAAGGCGATTCTGGCCGGCGAGCCGATTGACGTGTACAACCGCGGCGACATGCGGCGCGACTTTACTTACATCGACGATATTGTTGAAGGCGTGATCCGGGTCTGTGACCGGATTGCCGAGCCGAACGAACGCTGGTCTTCCGATTCGCCCGACCCGGCGACGAGCACAGCGCCCTATCGCGTGTACAATATTGGGAACAACCGTCCGGTCGAATTGATGCACGTGATCGGCCTGCTCGAAAAGTCTCTCGGAAAAAAGGCGCGAATGAATCTGCTGCCCATGCAGCCGGGCGATGTTCGAGAGACATACGCCGACGTTGACGAACTGGTGCACGACGTCCAGTTTCAACCGGCAACGTCCATCGAAGACGGGGTTGCGAAGTTTGTGGATTGGTACCGCGAATATTATCGCGTTTGATCAGACAACCACGGATTCCACGGATGGCACTGATGTCGAATTGCCGTGATCGTAGAAAGCGACTGGACCAAATTGAATATTATCAGTGAAAATCCGTGTTATCAGTGGTCAAACTCTTTTTTCGGTTGCGGCCTGACGATCTCTGTTTTCTTAATTGAACCCAGCGGTGTGCTTCCCGCGCGAGGGATTTGATGAACAACCGTAAAGGCATAATTCTCGCCGGCGGTGCGGGCACGCGGCTGCATCCTGCGACGCGTGTCGTCAGCAAGCAGTTGTTGCCCGTCTACGATAAGCCGATGATTTATTATCCGCTCACCACGCTCATGCTCGCGGGCATGAGGCAGATTTTGATCATCAGCACGCCGCACGATCTGCCTCAGTTTCAGCAACTGCTGGGCGATGGCCAGCATTGGGGACTGGACTTTCACTACGCTGTGCAACCCGAGCCGGGCGGACTGGCCCAGTCGTTTCTCATCGGCGAAAAGTTCATCGGCGGCGACCCCTCGTGCCTGATTCTGGGCGACAACATTTTCTACGGACAGAACCTCAGTCACAGTCTGCAGGACGTCAATCGGCTTACGACGGGCGCAACGGTGTTCGCCTATCACGTGCGCGATCCGGAGCGGTACGGCGTCGTGGTGCTCGACGGCAAGGGGCACGCAATCGACATCGAAGAGAAGCCGAAGCGCCCACGCTCGCACTTCGCAGTCACGGGACTTTACTTTTATGACCGTGACGTCGTCGAGATCGCCAAGGGTCTCAAGCCGTCGCCGCGCGGGGAGCTCGAGATCACCGACGTCAACCGCGCCTATCTGCGCCGAGGCGATCTGCGCGTCGAAGTTCTCGGTCGAGGGACCGCCTGGCTCGATACGGGGACGCACGAGTCCCTGCTGGAGGCGGGCACCTTTGTCAGCGTGCTCGAGTCGCGGCAGGGTTTGAAAGTCGCCTGCCCGGAGGAGATTGCCTGGCGACTCGGGTACATCGACTTCGAGCAAGTGCAGCAATTGGCCCAGCCCATGCGCAACAGCAGCTACGGGCAGTACCTGCTGAGCCTCGCGGACAACGGCTGAGGCGGGGCGAGCTGACAGCTTTCAGCGGTCAGCTTTCAGCTTAAGAAGGCTACCGGCCGCAGGCTGCGGGAAGACTGACCGGTGGGTGGTCGAAATCGCATGTATGCGGCTCTTTCGATCGCCGCGTCTCCGCGTGTTTTTTCGAATCCGCTATACATAAACACCGCACAGGATCCATCCGCGGCTCAGATTCGCCATATGCGCTCGCGTCTTCCAGCTTTGCCGAACTTCCGCCAGCCTACGCATATTGAACCTGTCTCAAGGATCCGTTGGGTGCCTCTTGGCGGCAAGGTCGCATCCATTTTTACCAGGCGTTACGGTCCTGAAAATCGACACCCGATTTGACGTAACCTTTTTGCCAAATAGCAACTTCAGAAGTTCAAGCGACTCTGCGCGGCTCGCCGATAGATTGCTCCAGTCCCTCAGAGACCAGTTTGAAAGGGAACATCGAAGTCGTCGCCGCTGGCGGGCTCTGCGGAGTTCGAATCGGCATCAGCCGAAAGCGGTGATGGCGAGTTTGGAAGATCACGTAAGACGTGGTGAAAACGTTTTCGTCGTCCGCGCCTTTTTGGTGGTCTGGTATTCTCGAGCAAACGCGACGCGCGTCGCCGGCGGTCGTTGAATTCCTCACCATACAAGGGACGACCGCCTACGAAAGTCAGTTTGCCGACACGAAATTAGGTAAGGACGACCCACGACATGAATCCCAAGGGAAGGAGACTCTGTCTTATGAAATGGCTCAGATTCTGTAGCGCAATCGTCGCGACACTGGGTCTGACCACCGTCGCACAGGCGGACCTCATGAAACTGTTCGGGGGACATTCCCACGGACACGGAAAGAGCTGCGGCTGTGCTTCGGAATGTCAGCCCTGCTGCTGTAAGCCGACCATTACGCGCCCGTGCGGGGTAAGCGTTCACGTTTACCAGCGTAAATGTTCAGACATTAAACCACCCTGCTGTGACACCTGCTGCGCTCCGGCCAGTTGCTGTGCTCCGGCGTGCTGTGCTCCGGCTGCTTGTGCGGCTCCGGCTGCGTGTGCGGCTCCCGCCGCATGTGCTCCGGCGGCGCCCTGTGCGGCTCCGGCTGCACCGTGTGCTCCGGCGGCTCCGGCGGCATGTGCGGCTCCCGCTGCATGTGCTCCGGCGGCTTGTGCGGCTCCGGCTGCATGTGCTCCGGCATGTGCGGCTCCGGCTCAAGCCTGCTGTGCCCCCGCCCCGACGTGCTGCGACAACAGTTGCTGCGCGGATAAGGGTTGTGGACATGGCAAGTGCAACCTGTTCGACAAACTGTTCCGTCACCGCCCGAAAGGGGTTTGCGTGAAGGAAGTCGAGTACTGCTGTGCCGATCCCTGCGAGATCGCGAAGTTGATCTACCAGTCGCAAACGGCCTGCTACGCCGACGACCGTGAAAAGGCGATCGATGACCTGGGCGACTACTCCTGCCAGTGCAATCCGGAGATTATGGTCGCGTTTGTCTACGCCTTGAACGACGCCGACGAAGAAGTCCGTGCCGAAGCCGCCGACGAAATCGGCGACCAGCTCCGTGACCGTCCCTGCTGCTGCAGCAAGGAAGTGGTTGCGGCGTTGACCTGTGCCTTGGCCGACTGTGACGACGACGTCGTCTCCGAAGCTGAAGAAGCCTTGGAAGCTTGCGGGTATGAAATCGTCGACGGCTGCTGCAACACTTGCTGTGGCACGGGCGCTGCTCCCACCGTAACGCCGGCTCCGGCGGAGGGTGGTGCGGCTCCTGCTCCGGCCCCGCCGGAAGACCCGAAGGCCTACTTCCCCTCGCGTCTGCGTCAGCAGCAAACGAAGGCCAAGTCCGATCGTCCCAACCGATTGGCCAGCCTCTTCGGAATGCGCAACTAATTCGCAGTTTCGATCACCTTAACAGCTCGAACGAAGTCCTAGTGTGATCAGTTCGGGCACAACGAACAACGGCCCCCGGAGTCCTTCCGGGGGTCGTTTTTTTGGGACCGGTAGCCCGTCTGGTACCGTTTTTGAAGCACATTTAGTGCGCAAGACGGCTTGACAGAAACCGCCGATTCCGATTATTACACGCCCGCAACTCTCCTCTCTCTCCAGATTCCAATCGTTATCGTTTCCCCGGCAAACGCACGGAAGCCCTGCGGCATTTCCACAATGTCGTCACGCGCCATCGTGCGTCTGCGCGCCTGCCAGGACGAGAACTCAACGGACGGGCTGAACCATCCTCCGGTCCTGCCGGCCAGCCCGGCAAGCGTGTTACGCGTCTCAACTCACATCTCAGCAACGATTCATCACACCACATACAGCGGTAACCCTTCTGCGAAGGTCACCAGCATGTCGGTCACTGCGGTTTTCAACATCCTCGACGTTCTGAAGGACCGTCGCGAGCATTGCCGCGAGTTGCTCAAGCTTTCCCGCGTGCAACGTCGGCTTATCGACGGCGACAACTTTGCCGCCCTTCTCGACGTGCTGGGACGCAAGCAGCGGATCCTCGGCAGCCTCGACGCGTTGGCTGGTCCCGGACCGAATCTCAAACAAGCCTGGCGTGCCGAGCGGGAGTCGATGGATGAATCACTGCGCGAGGAATGCGAACATGTGCTCGCTGAAACGGAAGCGATCTTCGTCGAACTGTTGCAGGAAGAAAGTGAGAGCACGGAGTACCTAACTCGTCGTCGCGACTCGACCCAGCGGCAACTGCAAGCGGTTGAACATCGTCCAAAGGTGCATGAGACGTCTCGCCACCATCTCGCGCCATCGACAAATAAACATCTCGACGTCGGCCAATAGAAGTGGCCGACGCCCAACACGAGTAGCCGCCAATAAGGTTTCAAGGCGTCGAGCGGTCGTGCGGCGCCCCGAAAGTCAACCAGAGGGATGACAAGCCATCATGACAACCGAACGCTCTTGTCCGTCGTCAACGGCTGAAGGCAACGTGCTCGTTTACGCCTTCCAGCAGAGCGCCCGCGAGCAGCTCGCCCAAACCATCGAGTCACTCGGTTTTTCGGTCGAGACGGCTGCCGACTTTACCGTCCTCCTCGACGAGCTCAACAACCGGCGATTTGACCTTTGCGTCATCGACGACGATGGTCACCTCGACGGCGAGACCGCCTCGCGGATACGCGCTTTGAATCAAGAGGCAAAATGCCTCCTGTTGGTTGAAGCCCAGCAGCTTGCGGACCGCGCGACCATTCCCGCCATCGCGGGTGAAATCATCGAGACTCCTTGTTCGCCGGCACGATTGAAGGCCGCCGTCGAATCGGGCGTCGCGCGCTCGAAGTTGCTCGCTGAGAACCGCCGGCTGCGCGCCCAGTTGTCTCAGCAGCTCAACGCCGGGCTGATCGGCATGGGATCGGCCATGGTGGCCCTTCGCGACCGCGTTGCGGAACTGGCGGCCGGCGACCAACCGATACTCATTCGCGGCGAAGCGGGGACCGAACTTGCCGCCGTCGCGCGGGCCGTGCATGCGGCCAGCCGTCGCGCACACCGCCCTTTTGCCAAAATCGACTGCAGCTTGTTGACGTCGGAGAATCTCGAGCGGGAACTGTTCGGCAAAGAGACTCAACCCGACGGAGCGAGCACCGGGCGACTCGATTGGGCCGAAGGCGGTACGTTGCTCCTGGAAAACATCGATCGCGCGTCGCAGCGTCTGCACGGCGCTTTGCTCGCGGCGATTGAATCCGCGGTGCGTGGAAAGGGGCCCGGACGTAAGGGAGAGCTGGACGCGCTGCGAGTTATGGTCGCGATTTACGACAATGCCGAGCGTCAACCCGAAACCAGCCACTTCTGCGACAAGTTGTTCGCCCTGCTCTCGGCGACCGCGGTGACCGTTCCGCCATTACGCGAACGGCCCGAGGACATCGGACTCCTGGCAGAGTCGATGCTCGATCAGCTTGCCGCCTCGACCGGACGCCCATCGAAGAGGCTATCGCTCAACTCGCTGCATCTGCTGCGCGAGCACGGATGGCCCGAAAATGTCGCCGAGCTGCGGCGGGTGCTGCAGCAGGCGAGCGTTTGCGGCAACGAGCCACGAATTACGGCCGAGGCCATCCGCCCGTGGCTGGCCGCCGAAACCGAAAATCAAGGCGATGAGACGCCCTGGCTGTCGCTGCGGGAAATGGAGCGTCGGCTCATTGAAACGACGTTTGCCCGATGCGGCGGAAATCGCGAGCAGACCGCACAGGCGCTCAAGATCGGGCTGCGGACGCTCTCGGGCAAGCTTCGCGAGTATGGCTATCCCCCGCGAGGCGGCCCCGGTTCGAACCGCCGAGAATCCGACCGCGCTGCGTGATTGCGGCGCGTCCCGATCATCGCCTGTGATGCAAGGATTACAAATGACAAGCTCCATCAACGGACTCGGCGGCTTTCAAATCATCCCGCCGGAATTAAAGTGCGGGGCCGCTGAAATTCGCGCACCGCAACAGGGTTCGAGCTTCCATGAACGATTGCTCGATTCACTTGCCGGCACGAATGCCAAGCCCCATCAGATAGAGGGGGCAATCGGTAACGCGCCTGTCGACGGCGACATGACGCGGGCCGAAGCGCTCATCGATGTCAAGAACGCCGACCTGTCGCTGCAAATGATGCTGCAGATGCGCCACAAACTGCTCGAGGCCTACAACGAGATCAAAGATATCCGAATGTAATGAGCTGACCGGGCGAATGAGTGGTTGTGTGCCATGGCCACGGCTCTGCGTGGCCATGTCTTCGAAAGCATGCCCACCCAAAGCGGTGGGCATGGCACCCACCAGATCAGGTCGGCCGGTCCGCTAGTGCGATCACTCCCGGCATGGTCGATTTGTCGAAACAATGGAAGCCCTGAAACAATCATACTACCAGTTTCGCAAACTCTGCTCGTCGATGTCGGCCGGCCAGCGCGCGACGCTGATTCTCGTGCCACTATTGGTGGCGGGCGGGATTTCGTTCCTCGTGCGCTCGGGGGCCGGATCGTCATACGTCCCGCTCTCATTGGGCAAGGCCTTTACTGCCGAAGAGATGGTCGAGGCCAGTCGCACCCTTTCCGGCGCCGGCCTGAACGATTTTCGCCAAGATGGCCGGCAGATCCTGGTTCCCGGCGAGCAGGTCGCCAGTTACAACGCAGCCCTGGTGGCCGGCGGCAGCCTGCCCAGTGGCTGGGCCTCCGAGTGGGAACGCAAATTCGATAAACAGTCGGGGACTTTCACCAGCACTGAACGTTATCAGAACATCAAGGAAATTCAGCTCGCCAAGGCGTTGCGGGAGATGATCGTCCAGGTCCCCGACGTCGAAGACGCCAACGTCATCTGGACGCCGCCCAAAAGGCACTCTTTTCGGCGCGACTCCGGCCGCACGGCAACCGTGTGCGTGAAAACGCGGCCCGGCCGCGAACTGTCGATGAACCTGGTGGAGGGAATACGCCACTCGGTCGCGGGCGCGATTGACGATCTGAAATCCGAAAACGTTGTGGTGTTTGACCAGGTGAAGATGACGGCGTTCGCGCCGGAGCATGAAGATGACCCGTACAGCGGACGCGTGCTGAATCAGATTAAAGAATTCACCTCGCTGTATCAGCGAAAGATCTCCGAGCAGCTCAAGTTCATTCCCGGCGTGATTGTCACGGTGGACGTCGAGCTGGACAGCATCAAATCGTCGGAAAAGACGACGAGAACGCCGAGCCCAATCACGTCGGCAATAAGCCAGCGCGATCGGACTACGATGCGGCAGTTGAACCAGGAACCGTCCGGCACTAACGGCGGGGTCACCCCCAACGAAGCCGCTGCTGTTTCTAACTCCTCGGCCAGCATCAATGCACAAAAGAGTTACGTTGCTCAAATTGGGACAGTCAACGCCCGCGTCATGCCGACTGAGGAAAACGAAGTCACCAACAGCGGGATGCCCAAATCGGTACAGGTATCGGTCTATATTCCAAACGACTACTACCGCACCGTGGCGGCCCAACAGGTTCGAGCCGGCGGCACGACAGAGGGACAGACGGACAACGAGACGAAGGCGTTTCAGAAGGCAGTGAACGCCCGCGTCGCCACCGTTGAAGAGCAGGTCAAGAATGACGTCAAAGAGACGGTCGCGAAATCGATCCCCAAGCAGGAATCGGCCGACGCGGTGGTCGTCAGCTCATACGTCCGGGGCGAATCGGAAGCTCCCAAGGCCGATGCCCCTCTGACGCAAACCATCGGCAGTATGTTGAGCCAATGGGGAGGCGCTATCGGACTGGCGTTTTTCGCGATCTTTGCGCTGCGGATGATCGGCAAAAGCGTTCTCAAGCGAGCCGCTGAAGAGGAAGGTTCCGACCAAGAGAGCGTGATCCTCGCGCATTCCCTTGCCGAACAATCAGTGTTGCCAGAAGCAATCCTCCTGCCCAGTCGGCGCGATGAACTTCAAAGCGCCGTTCGTGATAACCCGGAAATGGCCGCCGCCGTTTTGGGAAAATGGTTGCGGAGCGCACACTGATCCTGTGAAACGCCGGTAATCATGGACAACATCCGCAAAGCGGCCATCTTGCTGCTAAATCTCGACAAGCCTCTGGCGGCTGAAGTGCTCAGCCAAATGCCGCGAGACCTCGTCGAATCGGTGACGCTGGAAATTGCCAAGCTCGACGACGTCACGCAGGAGCAGCGGGAATCGGTCCTGAATGAGTTTTGTTCGCTGGCGGAGCAGAACTCGCATATCGACAACGGCAGCGTGGACGTCGCCAACGACGTGTTGCAGCAGCCGCTGGAAAAGGATGGCTCCGGCAAGATGCCGGAAACCGTCCGCCAGTCGATGAACTTGGCCCCCTTCGGGTTTCTGCAACAGGCGGGCGCTGACAACCTGGTGACGTTCATCGTTGAAGAGCATCCGCAAACAATCGCACTCATTATGTCGCACCTGCCCGCGCCGCTGGCGGCCGAAGTGCTCAGCGGCCTTCCTTCGACCAGGCAGCTTGACGTCATTCGCCGCGTCGCCAACATGGAACCGACCAGCCCCGAGGTGGTGCGCGACGTCCAATCCAGCCTCGAAAACCGGATGAAGTCGACGTTGCACCAACAGCACGAAAAGGCCGGCGGCATCACGATCGTGGCTCAAATCCTCAACGTCACCGACCGGATGACGAACAAGGGCATCCTGGAAAATTTGGAACAGGAAGACGCCGGACTCGTCGAGGAAATCCGCCGGTTGATGTTCGTCTTCGACGACCTGCTCAAGCTCGACGATCAGGCGATGCAAACACTGCTCAAAGAAGTCGACAACAACCAGTGGGCCGTCGCTTTGAAGGGCGCCAATGAAGAAATTCAATCGCGAGTCATGGGGAACCTTTCGCAACGGGCCGCCGAGTTGCTCGAAAAAGAAATGGAATTCCTCAGTCCGATAAAAGTCAGCGACGTTGAAGCCATGCAGCAGCAGATTGTCGACATCGTCCGACGCCTGGAAGATGCCGGCCAGATCGAAATTCTCACCCGCGACGAACAGTTCGTCGCCTGACCCATTGCGATATCGTCATGACGCCGACACAACCACAACGCATTCTCAAGGCCGACGCGGCACGCACTCTGGGCTCGAAGGTCGCGTTCAACTACGAGGACATCAACAAGCGCTGTGCCGAGAACGTCGAGAATGCACGCCGCCGCACCGAGCAGATGATCGAAGAAGTCCGCGCGGAAGCGGTGGAAATTCGTGAGAGGGCATTTGCGGAAGGGCTGGCGGCGGGCCGCGACGAAGGCGTGCGCGACTTGAAAAGCGAAATTCAAAACCGCGCGATGAGACTCGCGGAAGAAATCGCCGCCGAGAGACTCAGCACGACGCTGCCGGCAATGATTGAAGCGGTTGAAGCGGTCCGTCGCCAGCGCGAGCAATGGCTGGCGGAATGGGAATCGGCGGCGGTGCATTTGAGCATCGCCGTCGCCGAGCGAATACTCCGCCGCCAACTCGAGCTGAAACCGGAAAGCGTGACCCGCATGATGGCTGAAACGCTGCAACTCGCCACCGGCAACCTCGCGATCCGAGTGCGGCTTCATCCCGACGACGTCGCGTGTCTCGGCGACCAAGCCGCCGACTTTGTCCACAGCATGGCCTCATGCGCCGAAGCGGCCATCGTGCCCGACGAGAAAGTCACGCGGGGCGGATGCATCGTCGAATCGCAGCATGGAACGATCGACGCGCGGATTGAAACGCAATTGACGAGAATCGCCGAGGAATTGCTGCAATCCGCGGCTTAGAAAGACCGCCGCATGCCTGCGGCATTGCGGCTAAACGGGTCTTTACATACCGCAATCGCCGATTTCGGCAAACTGAACACTGAAAACTGAACACTGAATACTGCCCCTCATGAGCGCACTTCAGGAACAAGTCAAACATATTCTTCCGGTCGGACTGACCGGCAGCGTGACGCGGATCGTCGGGCTGACCGCCGCGGTGGCGGGCTTTCCCGCTCCGCTGGGAGCGATCTGCCGTGTCTCACGCGAGCATGGTCCGGCGGTCGAAGCCGCCGTGGTTGGCTTTCAAGGCGAGGAAACGCTGCTGCTGTCGTACGGCGATCTCGTCGGCGTCTGCCGGGGAAATCGTGTGACGTTGTCGCAGTCGGTACCGGGGGTGCGGGTCGGCGATCGGCTGTTGGGGCGGGTGATTAACGGTCGTGGGAGGTTTCTCGACAGCCGGCCGCCGGCTGCCCTGCCCCATCGCGTCGAACTCTACCAAGCGCCCACACCGGCACTGAGGCGGCCGCGCATCGATGCGCCGCTGACGACCGGCGTGCGAGTTATCGACAGCTTGCTCACATGTGGCCGCGGACAACGACTCGGGATTTTCTCAGGCAGCGGTGTGGGCAAAAGCACGTTGTTGGGACAAATGGCGCGGGCCAGCTCCGCTGAAGTCAACGTTGTCATTCTCCTCGGCGAGCGCGGACGTGAAGTCCGCGAATTCCTGGAACGCGACCTCGGCCCGCAAGGCCTGGCCAAAAGCGTCGTCGTTGTGGCCACCAGCGACGAGCCGGCGCTGATGCGTCTGCAGGCGGCCTTTTTGGGAACGGCGATTGCCGAATTCTTTCGCGACTCGGGCCGCGACGTGCTGCTCATGATGGACAGCCTCACCCGATTCGCGCTGGCGCAGCGCGAAATTGGCCTGGCGGCGGGCGAGCCGCCCGCGACGCGCGGATATCCGCCGAGCGTCTTCGGCATGCTGCCCCGATTGCTCGAGCGCAGCGGTCGCAGCGATCGAGGCAGCATTACCGGGTTTTACACGGTGCTTGTCGAAGGTGATGACACCAACGAACCGATCTCGGACACAGTGCGGGGAATTCTCGACGGACACATCGTGCTGTCGCGAAAGCTGGCCGAGCAGGCCCATTGGCCCGCCGTCGACGTGCTTGCCAGCATCAGCCGCTCGATGAGCGACGTCGTCGACAACGAGCAGCTCGAGGCGGCCAAAAGCGTCAAACAGTTATTGGCCGCGTACGATCAAGCCGAGGATCTCATTTCGATCGGCGCGTATCAAAGCGGCACTAACCCGCTGGTCGACCAGGCCATCGGGCTGCGCGATCGCATCAAGACGCACCTGCAACAAAGCGCCAGCGATCAGTTTGATTTTCAACAGTCGCGCGAGAGCCTGCTGCAGCTCGCGCGGCTCCGTGAGGGCTTTCCAACCGTGGCACAGCGTTCACATTAGACCGAACAGCCCATGGAGGGTGCCATGCCCACCGCTCTGGGTGGGCATGCGTTTGAAGACATGGCCACGCAGAGCCGACTTCGACGAGCTCAGTCGAGACGTGGCCATGGCACCCCGCGTTTTCGTTAAGCCGAATGGACCTTACATTTGACGGACTTCAAATTCAAATTCGAGTCGCTGCTGCGCTATCGCAAGAACCGGCGCGATTTGTGTCTGCAGCTTCTCTCGCAAATCCTGGCCGAAGATCGCGAGCTGATGAAGAAGCAGGAAAGTCTCGTGCGAAGAAGACTGGTTCAGTTGGAAGAGCTTCGGGCACTCGGAAAGCAAGGTGCATTCAAAATTGAAGGAGCGACGGCGCGGCATAACTACATCAGCCAGTTGACCGGCGAGATTCGCCTGGTCGAACACCAGCGGGACATCGTCGCGCGGCAAATCGAACTTTGCCGCCGTGCCGTGACACAAGCCGAGCAGGACGTGTCGGCTTTGGAAACGCTCGAAGAGAAACAGGCAGCCGACTTCCGGTACCAGCAGCAGCGGCGCGAGGTTCGCGAGCTCGATGAATCCTGCCGGGCAAATCGATTGGCGGACGCCTCCCGGTAATTCGCTCTTGTGTCTCGTTCCCAAGCTCTGCTTGGGAACGCACTCTTGCGAAGCTCCGCTTCGCGTACGCTCGCGAAGTTCACTCGAAGCAGAGCTTCGAGACAGTGGGTTCCCAAGCGGAGCTTGGGAACCAGATCCCCCTCTGATGGCCGTGGCCCGGTTCAATTCTGCGAAAGCTGCGCAGTCTGTAGAAGCCACGAGCTTCCGCTGAGGGTTGGCAAATCATCGGGTTGACCTGTTTCTCGCAGACTCTTATAAATCGCATCCGCGCACACGGGTCCAACCGGTTCGAAGAGACTCGGTGCGCCGATGCGACAGCCATCGCGGGCGGTCATTCGCGCTCGAATGGTCGCGATCAGGGAGGAGACAGTCATGTCGCCCGAAAACGTCTCACTGGGCAGCCCGCAGCCGTTCGTCTTCGATTCGCTCGACCTGCCGACCGACGAAGAAGTCGCCTCGCTCGGGCTGGATGTCCCTCGCGACGCCGACCTCGATATGCGGATCGAGCTGGGCCGGGCGGAATTGCAGATGGAAGAAATCATGCGGCTCAAGGAAGGGTCCGTCGTTCCGCTCGACAAACTCGCCGGCGACCCGGTCGACATCCTTGTCAACGATCGGCTCATCGCGCGGGGCGAAGTGTTGGTACTCAACGATAATTTCTGCGTCCGCGTTGCCGAAATTCTCGCGCCGCGCGTTTAGTCAGGCGTCACATCGCTTCGAACTCGTCACAACCTTTTCCAGCAATCGTGTCGGTTGCGGCGGCCGCAAAAGGATTTCGCATGCCCCCCCGACTGCTGATCATTTCCATCATGCTGCTCGTCGGCGGCAGCGTCGATCCGCTGCCATTGGCGGCTCAATTCCCGGACGCGCTCAGCGCACAACCTGAGGCGATACATCGCGTTTCGGCGTCCCATCCGGCGCCCAAGTCCATCACACCGCGGACACGCGGCGGCTCGACCAAAGCCGAGCAGGCCGACGAGAAGGCGTCGAGCGCCGGTTCGGTCTGGACGACGATCGGCTCGCTGGCGGTGGTCGTCTTTCTGATACTGATCATTGCCAGGTCGTGGAAAAAGCACGGTTCCCGCATCGGTGGGCAGATCCCGTCGGAAGCCGTCGAATTGCTCGGCAAAAAGCATATCGACGCCCGGCAATCGCTGCACCTGGTGCGGCTGGGGTCGCGAATCCTGCTCCTCGGATCATCGACCGGCGGATTGCGGACGCTGGCGGAGATCACGGATCCGGTTGACGTCGATTTTCTGGCCGGGGTCTGCCGACAAACGATGGCCGACGGCGCAGTCAGCCAGACGTTTCGCGCGCTTTTCAACCGCCGCTCCTCGCCGGATCAATCTCCGAGCCGACAACCGCAGCCTGCCGATCGACCGGAAGAACGCCCTGCCCGAGCCAAAAGCGATGCACCCCGCTTCCACCGACCCGATTTGGAGGAAGTCCGTGGTTGAGCGTCTGAAGTTACAGCCCATCCGGTTGATCGGCAACCACCACGCCGCTGCGCAGCTATCCCGCTGCACCTCCATTCTCCTATCCGTTTTGCTGTTGGCGGCAGTGTACGCGTTAATGCCCGCCACGTTGCCGGCACAAACCACACCCCGAACTGTCACTCCGAACCAGGGTATAGAGAGCGCCCCGCTCGTACCGGCAGGCGATGCTCGCGCTCAAGGCAGCGAACCTTCCGGTAACGAGCAAAGCCTGTTGCCTACGGGGCTCGACGTCGATCGCATGCTTTCACCGGGGGGCTTATCGTCGACGCTCAAGATCATGTTGCTCATGACGGTCATCAGCCTCGCGCCGTCGATTTTGATCATGACCACGTGTTTCATCCGGTTTGTGATCGTGCTCGGACTGTTGCGGCAGGCGCTCGGCACGCAGCAACTTCCCCCGAACCAAGTGATTGTCTCACTGTGCCTGTTCCTCACGTTTCTCGTAATGGCGCCCGTGTGGCAACAGTCGTACGAGCAGGGCATCCGCCCTTACACCAATCCCCAGTCGAGCACGGCTTCCATCGGCTTCGACCAGGCTTTCCAACAGACGGTGGCTCCTCTGCGGCGGTTCATGAGCCAACAGATCGAGGCGGCCGACAACAGCGACGCCGTTTGGATGTTCCTCGAGTTTCAACGCCCGGACCCCCAGTCGCCCGAGGGCCAGACCTATCAGCTCCCAGAGAACTACGACGACTGCCCGCTCAGCGTGCTTCTGCCGGCATTCATGCTCAGCGAACTGAAAACCGCGTTCATCATTGGCTTTCAAGTCTACTTGCCCTTTCTGGTGATCGACATGGTCGTCTCGTCAATCCTCATCAGTATGGGCATGATGATGCTCCCTCCCGTGCTGATTTCGCTGCCGTTCAAATTGTTGCTGTTCGTGATGATCGACGGCTGGTACCTCACCGTCGGCATGTTGCTCGAAAGCGTGAGGCCGTTCGGATAGCGAGCGACACTATGACGGTCGACCAAACCATTGAACTGGCGCGCAACGCCATCATGCTCACGCTGATGCTGGGCGCTCCCGTGATGCTGGTAGCGGTTGCCGTCGGGTTGCTGATCAGCATTTTGCAGGCGGTGACGCAGCTTCAAGATCAGACGCTGAGCTTCGTGCCGAAAATCGTCGCCATGCTGCTCACCCTGCTCTTTGTCCTTCCGTGGATCATGAACCGCATGATCGAGTACTCGACCAACCTGTTCCACGACATTCCCACGATGATGTAGCCGAGCCCCACGTGGAAACTCTGTTTCAGCGACTTCTGCTCGATCCGCTCGCGGACTTGGGCGTGCGACAGCTCGTCGGGTTGGCGATGAGCCACTTCTATGCGTTCACGTTGGTCTTCGTACGCATGAGCGGCTTGATGACGATCGGCCCGGTGTTCGGACAAAGTTTCGTGCCCGCAAACGTCCGCGTCCTGCTCGTTCTGGCGATGTCGCTGCTCATCACGCCGACGCTATCCGATCAGGCACAGGTCGGCTTTCAACGGCTTGATGAGAACCACGATTCCCGCGTGTCGCGCGACGAAGTTCCCGAGCCTTTGCA
>JBBDVZ010000310.1:0-18528 GCA_040903115.1 Planctomycetaceae bacterium | reverse complement strand
TGCCGATTACCACCGTCAGCGACAGGCCGCAGGCGGCAAAGGGAATGAGGGCTGGTTCTCCCGCGCTGCGATGCTCGATCCCAGACAACAAAGCCCCGACCGAAGCCGTCAAGAAAAAGAGTGCCGTGGTAAGCAGCTCCCTAATCGGCGCTCGCCCCTGCTGTCGTTTCTCCGATATGTCAGCCTCCCGGTCGAATCATAACGGCGAGATGGTGAGGCGAACAACAGCCTGGCGGCGGCAATTGGGCTCGCTGCAGTCCCTCACGCCAATTAGCCCATCAGCACTGCAAATGCCGTGAAAACCACGGTTGACACTGTTGCCGTCGCACACGAGAATGCATCGCAGGGGAGGATGATCTTGACGCGCGGGTTGCTGACAGTCGCCATAGGAATCGCAATTGTCGGACACGCACATTGGGGCTGTGCGGCGTGTCGTCCGTGCGACGTGTTGGCGTTCTCGTTCTCAGCAGCCAGCCCGCCCGAACTCGCCGGCGATTGTCACGGTCATCACCATCGGCAACCACAACACGACGACCGGAACCAGCCCGACTATCCGTGCAGCCCCAGCGGACATTGCGTCTACTTTGTCAGTCGCGCCGCGGGAAGCGATCTGTGCTTTCTGATATCGCACGTCAATCCGCTGATACAGACGGCGAATCGCGACGCGACGACCGGCCCCTCTTCGACGACTCAATCGACGGTTGATTTCGATTGCGGGTCCTTACGACTAGCCGCGCAGCGGTCGCGGTGTCGCGTGCTCTTGCTGTAGAGCGCTGCCTCCGGTGTGTCGGCAAGGAAGTTGAAACCCGTGGAGTGCGGCTGCGATGACTGAATGTGGGTCGGCCCAGTTAGAAACCCGGCGAAGCTGTCGCTAGCTTTCGCGCGGTGTGCGCCGACCAACTCGGCAAACTTTCCGGTCATTGGCCCGAGCGCAAACTGAGTCGCATCGCGCGGACGCCGTTTCGCGCACGATTACTACCGGCTGCGTGCAGCGTGAGTACCGTTGGCATCTGCCTTGGGAGAGATAGCCGTGCCCAGACGTCGCTTCATCCTGATCGTCGTGACCGCTTCAGTAGCCGGCCTGGCTGCGCTGGCGTTCTGGACGCGCAATGAGTGGGCTCCCTGGCTGCAAGAGCCGTCGGTTGAAACGACAGAAACGCAAGACGCACACATTGCGAGCAACGACGCAAAAATTCTCGAGCTCAGCGAGCAGGCACGCCGCAATCTTTCGCTGGTTTCGAAGCCCCTCAAGCCCGAAACATACTGGCGCAGCATTCAGGTCCCGGGTGTGATCGAAGAGCGGCCCGGAATTTCGGATCGCGGCGTCGTTGCGCCGGCCGTGAGCGTTGTTGCTCGAATCCACATTTCGCCCGGCGACACACTCAAGCCTGGCGACCCACTGTTTACGCTGCGTCTCAGCAGCGAATACCTGCAAAACACACAGGCGGAACTGTTCAAGAACGCACAGGATATTCAAATCACGAAGGAACAGCTCGCGAGGCTGGAAGGAGCGGCGACGGCAGGCGCGGTGCCGGGGTCACGCATCATCGAACTCGAGAACCAGCTCAAGCGGCTTACCGCGGCGGCGGACGCTTATCGGCAAGATCTGATGACTCGGGGCCTGACCGCAGCGCAGGTCGAAGAAGTCAGCAACGGCAAGTTCGTCATTGATATTGAAGTTGTCTCGCCTCCGCCGCGCACCGACGTGGCAGTCGAGGCGGGAGTTCAGCCGGTGGCCTTTGACGAGAAGAGCGCCGAAGCGAAGGGCACTGGCAATGAACTTGAGCCGGTCGAATCGTTGCCCGTCTACGAGGTCCAGGAATTGAAGGTTGAGTTGGGTCAACAGGTTCAAGCCGGCGAAGCCCTCTGCTTGCTGTCGAACCATCGCGCTCTTTTCATTGAAGGCCATACCTTTAAGCGTGAAGCGTCCTATCTGGAAAGAACTTTACATAATGGTTGGCCGGTGAACGTCGAATTTGCCGAGGACGACAGCCAGGCCTGGCCGCCTCTCAAACAAACGTTCCGCATTCGCCATCTCGCGAACTCGGTTGATCTCGAAAGTCGCACGTTCGCGTTCTTCGTGCCGCTCATCAACCAGTCGCGATCCCACGAGAATGACGGCCGGACGTATCTGGTATGGCGATTTCGGCCCGGTCAGCGCGTGCGGCTGCACGTTCCTGTGGAAGAAATGAAGGACGTGATTGTGCTGCCCGCTGCCGCGGTGGCGCGCGAGGGGCCGGAAGCATTTGCCTTTCGGCAAAACGGCGACTTATTCCATCGAATGCCCGTTCACGTTCTGTACGAGGATCGGCTGAATGTGGTCGTCGCCAACGACGGCAGCATTCCGGCGGGATCGTATCTCGCTCAAGGCGCAGCGGCGTCGTTGAACCGCGTACTCAAGGCGCAATCGTCGAGCGGCGGAATGCCACCGGGCTTCCACGTTCATGCCGACGGTTCAGTTCACGGTGCACATTGAGGAGACCATCGTGCTGAATGCCGTTATTCGATTCGCGCTTCGTTATCGCATGCTCATCGTGGTTTTGAGCCTGGCGCTGATGGGCTACGGATCGTACCTCGCCACGACGCTGCCGATCGACGTCTTTCCAGATCTCGACCGGCCGCGCGTCGTCATTATTACCGAATGCCCCGGTCTGGCCGCCGAAGAGGTCGAGACGTTGGTGACGCTTCCCATTGAGACGGCATTGCTCGGGGCCAGCGGCGTTCAAGCCGTCCGCTCTCAGGCCGCCGGCGGTTTGAGCGTGATCTATATCGAGTTCGACTGGACGACGGAGATACGCGCCGCGCGGCAGACCGTCCAGGAGCGATTGTTGACCCTTACGGGAGTATTGCCGCAAGGAATTCGTCCCCAAATGACGCCGCCCAGTTCGATGATGGGCCAAATCGTGATTGGCGGACTCTATCGGCAAGTTGGGCCAAATGGCGGCGATCTGGCGCCCATTGAGGGCACAAAACACCTGGCCGAACTCGTCGCACCAAAAGATCAGACGCCGACTGTTCACGTTTGGGAGGTCGTCGATCGGCATCGGCCGCAGACGTGGCGCGAGATTCCTGTCCAGGCGGTTTCTTGGATCTCGGCATCGGGGACTGCGGCCGAAGCCGAGCCGCGGGCCAGCCGGCGCGCCACGGTCACGGTCTCAGAACACGCCCACGAAGTCGAGTTTCCGACGGCGCTCCAACAGCAGATGGACCTGCGGACGATTGCAGATTGGACCGTCCGGCCACGGCTCCTGAAAATCCCCGGTATTGCGGAGGTCTTCGTTCAGGGTGGAGAGCGGAAGCAGTATCAGGTCCTCATCGATCCTGCCGCGCTCGTGGAGTATGGCGTCACGCTGCAGCAAGTCGAACAGGCATTGAAGGACAACAACCTCAACACCAGTGGCGGATTCGCGGTGCAAGGCGAGACGGAACGGCCGATTCGAGTGCTGGGGCGCCTGGGACCCGATCCACGGCAGGTCATGCGCGACGTGCGTAAAGTCGCGATCAAAACGACCAAAGAACGAACCATACTGCTCGAAAACGTCGCCCGCGTCGTCGAAGGTCCTCAATTCAAGCGTGGCGACGGCGCGATCAACGGGCGGTTTGGCGTTGTCCTGACGATCGCCAAACAGCCCCACATGGACACACGGGTGGTGACGGACCAGATCGATAAGGCACTGCGCCAACTGGAGGAATCGCTGCCACAAGACGTGCTGATTGCTCCCGATCTGTTTCAACTGCGAAACTTCATTGACCGCGGAATCTATAACGTCGGCGAGGCGCTGGTCATTGGGGCGGTCCTCGTTCTGATTATCCTCTTTCTGTTTCTGCTGAATTTCCGTACGACATTCATCACGCTGACCGCCATTCCCTTGTCGCTCGTCATCACGGCGGTCGTGTTCCGGCTCGTCGGCTTTCTCACCGGGGCGCACTTATCCATCAACGTCATGACGCTGGGCGGAATCGCCGTCGCCATGGGTGAACTGGTCGATGATGCCATCGTCGACGTCGAAAATATTTTCCGCCGGCTGAAAGAGAACAACGCGTTGGCCGTGCCGCACTCTGCGATTCACGTCGTATACAAGGCCAGCCGCGAGATTCGCAGTGCCATCGTTTTCGGAACGATGGTCGTGATTCTGGTGTTTTTGCCCCTCTTTGCGCTTTCGGGCGTCGAGGGGCGACTGTTCGCTCCGCTCGGCATCGCCTACATTGTCTCGATTCTGGCTTCGCTGTTGGTCTCGCTGACCGTGACACCGGTGCTGTCGTTTTACCTGCTTCCGCAAGCCAGGGCGACCCATCATGCCGGAGACGGTCCGCTATTGCGAACGCTGAAATGGGGCGCGAGCTATTTGATTCGTCTGAGCATGTCCGCTGCCCCTTTGCTTCTCGTGCTGACCTGGACTGCCTTCGGTTTTGCGGCCTGGCAGATGACGCGGTTGGGTGCCGATTTTCTGCCGCAATTCGACGAGGGAAGCGTCCAGGTCAACGTGTCGCTCCCACCGGGCTCATCGCTCGAGGCTTCTAATCAAGTGGCCCGCGCAATCGATGCGCGATTTGGCCAGATGCGCCAATCGGACTCGAATCCGCGCGGTGAAATTCGTTACTTCGTCAGGCGGACGGGGCGAGCAGACCTCGACGAGCACGCGATGCCCGTCAACGCGAGCGAGTACATTCTCAGCATCAACCCCGACTCCGGGCGCACGCGAGAGGAGCTCTTAAAGCAGTTACTGGCCGACCTGCGCAAGGACGCGCCCGGCGTCGACATCGAGGCCGAGCAGCCCTTGGCGCACCTCATCAGCCACATGTTGTCGGGCGTCAATGCGCAGATCGCGATCAAGATTTTTGGCGATGATTTGGACACGCTTCGCCGCTTGGCCGACCAGGTCAAGGGCATCATCAAGGATGTTCCCGGACTCACGCCTCCGGTCATCGAGCCGATTCGGCAGACGGAGGAGCTGCATATCCGCCTCCGCCCGGATGATCTCGCATTCCACGGAGTCAGCCGCGCGTTCATCGCCGAATTCCTGCAAACGGCGCTGCAGGGGGAGCCGGTCTCTCAAGTGTTGGAAGGACAAAAGCGTTTCGATCTGGTTGTCCGCCTGGAGGAAGCCTATCGCTCCGACTACGCGCAACTCGGCCGGCTGCGCATCGATTTGCCCGACAATCGCGGCCAGATCGAGCTGCGCGACCTGGCCGACGTGGGTGAGGGAGTCGGCCCGAATGCCGTCAACCGCGACAATGCCAGGCGCAGAATCGTCATTCGCTGCAACACGCAGGGACGCGATCTGGCGAGCGTCGTGACAGAGTTGCAGGAGCGAGTCAAAAGTCGCATGGAATTTCCCTCGGGTTACTTCATCGAGTACGGCGGCCAATTTGAGAGCCAACGACGCGCCACGATGTTGATCTCGGTATTGGCCGCCGTATCGGTGGTCGGCATGTTTGTCGTTTTGATGATCCTGTACCCCTCGGTGCGAGTCACGCTGCAGATTCTCAATGCGTTGCCGACGGCGTTCATCGGCGGAGTGCTGGCCCTTGTCGTGACCCAGCAGACGTTGACGGTCGCCAGCCTGGTCGGGTTCATCTCGCTCGGCGGCATCGCGGTGCGCAACGGCATTTTGCTCGTCACGCATTACTTTCATTTGATGAAAGAGGAAGGGGAACAATTCACGAAGGCAATGGTTTTACGGGGCAGCTTGGAACGACTCGCCCCAGTGCTCATGACGGCGCTCACGGCGGGAATCGGACTCATTCCACTTGTGATCGACGGGGACGAACCAGGACGGGAAATCTTGTATCCCGTGGCAACGGTGATCTTGGGTGGGCTGATTACCTCGACATTCTGTGAGTTTTTGATTCACCCCGGCCTGTTCTGGCGCTTCAGCGGCAGAGACGCGGAGGCAATGGTTCGCAGGATTGACGATGACAATGCTATTCTGATTACTGACTCGCGCGAGATGGTGTAGTTCACTCGCGAGCGTATCACGCACGATGAAACCTCTAACCTGAAGGAAGCACGAAAATGCGCATTCGAATCTGGTCCCATAGCGTGGTGATCCTCTCCGCGATGTTGTGGATTACCGGCTGCACCGACCCGAATTCGGGGAAAGACAAAAAGGAAAGTTCAACCGCCAAGCAAACTGACAAGGCCAAGGCCGACAAAGCCGATCACCACGAAAATGGCCACGAACACGGTGACGGACCACACGATGGAACACTGGCCGACTGGGGCGGGGGAAAGTACCACGTCGAGTTCGTCGTCGACCACGACAAGAAAGAAGCGACCGTCTACATCCTCGGCAGCGACGAGAAAACGCCCACACCGATCAAGGCAACCGAGATCCAGCTCAGCATCAAGTCGCCCGCGTTTCAGGTCGCGCTCAAAGCGGCACCGCAGAAAGGCGATCCGGAGGGTAGCTCATCCCAATTTGTCGGAACACATGAAAATCTCGGCAAAGTCCAGGAGTTCAGCGGCACAATCACCGGCGAGATCGAAGGCACCCCATTCACCGGTGAGTTTGCGGAAGAGCCGCACGAGCATGCAGAGCACAAGTGAGCAGGAAAATCCGAAGCACGAATGACGAAGGAAGTCCGAAGCCTCAAAGCACGAATGAATACTTCATGTTCGTGCGCCATTTAGGACTTCGTGCTTAGTGCTTCTTTCGACATTCGTGCTTCGTGCTTTCCGTAGGGTGGGTGCCAACCCACCATCGACTTTGGTCACGCGACCTTGGTGGGTTGTCACCCACCCTACGCATCGCGACAATCCCGCTCTGTTTCCAAAATCACCCCCACGCTCTCCCCTTCCAGAACGCGGCTAAACGTTCTGAGCACCAATACGATGCCCGCTTGGCGAGCACGGACGGTCGCCACATTGGTCCCCGGAGCGTCGCTCACGGTCCCCAGGGCATCGTCAATGTTGATCGCGTCGCCAAGCTTCACGCTCGGCTCGAAGAAACCGGTCATCGGTGAGGGATTTTGAATTTGCATGAATCCGGCGTTCGGCCGGTTGTCCTCGACGATGTGTTGGATCTTCGATTGCGGCGGTTCGCGCTCGATCATTTTGAGTTCGCCCATGACGTTCATGCAGCCGTCGACGTAGGCCTCGATGCCCGCGGGATCGCAACGGCCACCTCCGCGGTACTCGGCATAAATCGCAGGCACGCGAGCGCCCGCCGCGACGCTCAACGATCGCCCCGGCAAGCCCGGCGTGCCCCAGATCACCGGCAGGTTGAACGCGCGGGCCATCCGCCGCTGTGCCTCCAGAACCGTTCGATCGCTGTGCAGCGTGTACCCGGTTAGCGGCAGGACCTCCAATGCCGTTCCGCCCGTGTGCAGGTCGATGTAATAATCGGCGGCTCGAATCCATTGGCTGAGGGCAAACGCGGTTCGCTCGGTGATCGAGCCATCGGCCCGACCGGGGCAGACTCGCGCTATATCGAGGCCGTCGTCCGCGGTTCGCTGCCCGCATAAATAGGCCGCCTCGTTGACAACCGGCACCAACGTCACGCGGCCGCTCAACTGGGCCGGCTCGATCCATCCCATCAACCTGCGGATGGCCGCCATCGGCTCAAACTCGTCTCCGTGTACGCCGCCGGTAATCAGCAAGTGCGGACCCGGCCGAGCGCCGTCGATTTGTTTTGCTTTGAGTTTCACGATGTCGGGCATCACACAGTCCTGGTTATCGGTTGCGGCGTGAGTCGACTATCATAATCTGTCGTGCCGGCCAAAAGACATTCGCGTCGAGTGTCACAAGTCGAGTGCCACAAGTCGGGTGCCACTGGCGTCTCGCCAGTGCTCTTATCGATGAAGGACAGCTTCACCATGCTCGATCAGAGTCCAAGCAAAGCTTGTGCGTTTGGCCCGTGCTTTGGGTTTCATGACAAACAGTGGCCGCAACAACTTTGGGGAAAGCACTGGCGAGACGCCAGTGCCACCCAAGATCAATCATCCAAGAGCTAGGGATGTCAAACAACCAAACCATTACGCTCGCCATGATGCGTGAGCATCTCTTCAGTGCCGTCGTCTGCGACGCGCTCGACAGCTTGGGCTACACGCGGCAATCGCCCCGCGTGCAGTTGAAACCGCTGACGGTCGAGACCGTGCTGGTCGGCCGCTGCAAAATCACTCAGTGGACCGAGATGGCATTCGACGATCCGCGACCGTATGAACAGGAACTGTTGGCGGTCGACAGTTGCCGGCCGGACGACGTGCTGATTGCAGCGGCTAACGGATCGATGCGATCCGGCGTTTGGGGCGAGCTGCTTTCCACCGCGTCACGCAACGCGGGCTGTGTCGGCGCGATCGTCGACGGCGCCGTCCGCGACGTGCAAAAGATGAAAGGCATGGGCTTCCCGGTTTTCGCGCGAGGCACCTGCATTTACGACAGCCTGAACCGCCAGCGCGTCGTGGATTATGACGTACCCGTCGAAATTGACGGCGTGCGCTTCTCGCCCGGCGACTTGGTGTTCGCCGACGTCGACGGCGTCGTCATTGTTCCGCAAGACGTGGAAGCCGAAGCGATCCGCCGCGCGTGGACGAAGGTGCACAACGAGGGCAAAGTTCGCGCCGCCATTGCCGCCGGCATGAAAGCGACCGACGCCTACCGCAAATTCGGCGTTCTGTAACATTGTCGGCGAGCGGGGAGCGTAAGCTCCCTGGTTCGACGAACAGTCGAACCAGCCGGCTTACGTCGGCCGCTCGCATGTAGTCGCGACTTGACCCTGCCAATTGATCTGCGAGAATGAACCGATCAGCGTTTGTCGATGTTTGCGGCCATTGCGCCGCACTGCGTTCTCAGTCTGGGTCCGCAACCATGCTCCGATTTTCCACCGGTCTGGCAGGCTTGTTGGCGCTGGCGCTGTTCGCCCAAGTTTCGCCGGCCGACGAGAAGGTCGACTATCTCAAGCAGATCAAGCCGATTCTCGTGCACCGTTGCACGTCGTGTCACGGAGCGCTCAAACAGAAATCGGGGCTTCGCTTGGATGCCGCCGCCCTGATACGCAAGGGGGGCGAAAACGGAGCGGCGATTGTGCCCGGCAAAGCCGCGGAAAGCCCGCTCATTGCCGCGGTCACGGGCGAAGCCGGCTTTCAGATGCCGCTCGACGCCGAACCGCTCAAGCCGGAACAAATCGCCCTGCTGCGGTTGTGGATCGACCAGGGCGCCGTCGCGCCGGCGGATGAGAAGATTCCCCCCGCCCCCAACGAGCACTGGGCGTATAAGCAGCCCGTTCGCCCTGCCTTACCGCAGCCAAAACGCGCGGACTGGGTCCGCAACCCCATCGACGCATTTCTGGCCGCCGAGCACGAGCAGCGCGGGCTGACTCCGCAATCGCCGGCCGCGAAGCACTTGCTGCTGCGTCGCGTGTACCTCGATCTTGTCGGCCTTCCGCCTTCGCCGGACGAGCTGCGCGCGTTTTTGGCCGATGACTCTCCCGACGCGTATGACAAAGTGGTCGACGCGCTCTTGGAAAGCCCGCGCTACGGAGAACGCTGGGGCAGGCACTGGATGGATGTGTGGCGGTACGCCGACTGGTACGGCTATCAAAACGAATTGCGAAACAGCGCGAGGCACATCTGGCGTTGGCGCGACTGGATCATCGAATCGCTCAATGCCGATCGGCCTTACGATCAAATGATCGTCGAGATGCTTGCCGCCGACGAGCTCGACCCGACGAATGCCGGCTCGCTGCGCGCGACCGGATTCCTGGCCCGACACTACTACAAGTTCAATCGTCACACGTGGCTCGACTCGGCGATCGAACACACGTCGAAATCATTTCTCGGGCTGACGATGAACTGTGCCCGCTGCCACGACCACAAGTACGATCCCGTGTCGCAGGAGGAGTACTATCGGTTCCGGGCGCTCTTCGAACCTTACCAGGTCCGTACCGACCGAATTCCCGGCCAGGCGAACGTCGATCAGGACGGATTGCCCCGCGTATTTGATGCCGAGCCTGATGCAAAGACCTATTTGTTCCAGCGTGGCAACGACAAATCGCCCGACATAGAGCATCCGCTCACGGCGACCGTGCCCGCGTTTTTGGAGGGTCCGAAGTTCGAGATTCATCCGGTCGAGCTCCCCTCCGAGGCGTACTATCCAGGCGCTCGCTCTTACATCCGCCAGGAAGAGTTGGCGGCAGCGAAGTCCGGTCTCGCCGCGCGGCAGGCGGCCCTCAAAGTTACCGAGCTGGCGGCGACCGCTGCGAAAGAAACGCTCGCCGAGGCGCGCCGCGGGCGCGATGCGGCGGTTGCGTCCGCTCAACAAGCCTCCTCGAACGGAGGACCCGTGGCATCGACAAATGCCGCGCCCTTCCTGGTCGACGATTTCACGGCTCCGAAGCCGCAATTGTGGCGGCTCATCGGGGGCAAGTGGGAGTACAAAGACGGGCGGTTGTGGCAACAGGAAGTCGTCAACGAGCAGCGGTCGCTCAACTCCGCGTTCGACCATCCGCGCGACTTCAGCGCGACGTTCCGATTTCGAATCGTCGGCGGGCAGACGTATCACTCGGTCGGCCTGAGTTTCGACGACGTTGGTGGCGCGAGCAGCGATGGCGTGTATCTGAGCGCTCACGACACCGAATCAAAGCTGCAGGTGCTGCAAAAACGCGACGGCAATGCGACGTACCCGGATACGGGCAGAATTAAGATGCCGGTGGAACGCGGTTCCGAGCATACGCTGCGCGTCGACGTTCGCGATCGCCTGCTGAACGTGTATGTCGACGGATTGTTGCGAATGGTCTACACGCTTCCGCACGAGCGCCGCACGGGGCGATTTTCGCTGTGGACTTTTGACTGCGCGGCAGAGTTTATTCAAGTGCGCGTCGATCCACTTCCCGAAACTTTTGTGATTGCCGATAAGCTGCCCGACGGCGCGGCCTCAGCGACATTAATTGCCGCGGCCGAAACAGCGGTTTCCGATGCGGCAGCCGCCGTCGACGTCGCGAAGAAACAATTGGTAGCCGCGCTCTCAACGCTATCTGCGATCCAGGCTCGCATCGCCGCCGACAACGCGCGCTTCAACGATGCTCACACCGAGTTCCCCTCCCCCCTCGCGGGGGAGGGCCAGGGTGGGGGGGCCAATGCGACGCGGCGACGCGGGGACGCGGAGACGCGGAGAGGGGACGAGACCGAAGCTCGAGGACGCGCTGTATCTCATTCAGCGCCCGGTCGTGAAACCCCCTCCCCCCTCGCGGGGGAGGGTCGGGGGGGGGCTGCGCTCGTGCACGCGCCGGACGCGGGTCCCGTCGATCCGCATCAGCTTGCGCTTGCAGCATCCATCGCCGATCGCAACGAGACGCTCTATAAATCCCTCGCCGCTTTGGCCGAAGGCGAATTGAAGCTCGCTCACGCCGAACGCGCGGCGGCGGGCGACGACGCCAAGGAAGCCGAGGCCGCAACAAAACTGAAAGCCGACGTCGAAGCCGCCCGCAAGGCACTCAAAGAGGCGCAAGACGCCCTGGGCAACGTCGACGCCAACTACAAGCCTCTAACACAGGTCTTTCCGCAAACCAGCACGGGCCGGCGTCTGGCGTTGGCCCGCTGGATTGCGGATAAGAAAAATCCGCTCACGGCCCGCGTCGCCGTCAATCACATCTGGATGCGACACTTCGGCAAGCCGCTGGTCGCCACCACGTTCGACTTCGGCATGAACGGACGGCCGCCCACGCATCCGCAACTGCTCGATTGGCTGGCCGTCGAGTTCATGGAAAACGGCTGGAGCATGAAGCACCTGCACCGTTTGATGGTGACGTCGAACGCCTACCGCATGAGCTCGTCGACCCTCATGCCGGAGGGTCGCCAAAACGAAACGGTTGACGCCGACAATCTGTATTACTGGCGCATGAATGCGCGGCGGATGGAAGCGGAGGTCGTCCGCGACAGCCTGCTGGCGGTGGCAGGCGAGCTCGACCTGACAATGGGTGGCCCCGATCTCGACGCCGAAACCGGCCAGGCGACTTTTCGGCGCAGCGTGTATTACCGGCACGCGCCCGAGAAATACATGACGTTTCTCAAGCTATTCGACGTCGCCAGCGCCGACGAGTGTTACCGCCGCAACGAGACTGTCGTGCCGCAGCAGGCCCTCGCGATGGCCAACAGCCCGTTGTCGATTTCGCAGGCGCGACGATTGGCGGCGCGAATCAACAGTTCCGTGGGAACGGCTGCGAATGTGGAGACCGAGGCGGCCTACATCGACTCGCTCTTCGAGCGCGTTTTGTGCCGACCGCCGACCGATGATGAACGCCAGACGTGCAGACAGTTTCTGGCCGAGCAGAGCGCACGACTGGCCGATCCGAAACAACTGACGAGCTTCGAAGGGGGCGAGGCGGTCCAGCCGGCGGCCAGCGCCGATCCGCATCTGCACGCGCGCGAAAGCCTGGCGCACGTGCTGCTCAACCATAACGAATTCGTCACCGCGCGGTAATCACGATGTCTGGTACACCAAACAACTCGGCGCGGCGTGCGTTTCTGGCCGACGTCGGCATGGGTGCGGCCGGGCTTGCGCTGGGCGCGCTGCTCAGCCGGGACGGCGTTGTGCGGGCCGATGTCAGTTCGACACCGGCGGGCGATGCGCCGCGGCCTCATGGAATGCCGCACTTTGCCCCCAAGGCCAAGCGCGTGATCTGGCTGTTCATGGTTGGCGGGGCGAGCCATCTTGAGACGTTCGACTATAAGCCGGAGCTGAACAAGTTCGCCGGCAAGTCGATCGGCGACACGCCCCACAAAGACGTGTTGAACGCAACCTACCTCAAGGACAATCTGCGCATCGTCGTGCCGAACGACGCCAACGGGCACATCTGGCCGAGCATTTTCCCGCTGCAGGTTGGATTTCGAAAACGCGGGCAGAGCGGCGTCGAAGTCAGCGACTGGTGGCCGCACCTGGGCGACTGCATCGACGACATGGCCGTCGTCCGCTCGATGTGGACCACCGACAACAACCACGGCGCGCAGCTCCAGTTTCACACCGGCCGCCACAACCTCGACGGCTTCTTTCCCACCATCGGCGCGTGGGTGCATTACGGCTTGGGTGCGCTCAACGAGAACCTGCCCCAGTTCGTCGTCATGGGCCGACCGATTGCCGACTGCTGCGGCGGACAGGGCGGGCACGGCGCGAATTATCTCGGGCCGGAGCACAGCGGCGTCGAACTGAACGTCGATCCGCAGAATCCGCTGCCCTTCGCCAAGCCTGGCGGGGGCATGTTCCGCGAAGAGCAGCAGGCCGAGTTTTCGCTCTTGAATCGGCTGAACACGCTGGCTGAAGTCGAGTATCCCGCCGACGCCGCGATGCGGGCGCGCATCAAGTCGTACGAGCTGGCCTTCCGCATGCAGACCGCCGTGCCCGACATCATGCGCTTCGAGCAGGAGACGCAGGCCACGCACGAGCTGTACGGTCTCAACCAGCCCGAGACCAAGGAATTCGGACAGCAATGCCTGGCCGCGCGCCGGCTGATTGAAGAAGGCGTGCGCTTCGTGCAGATCTTCCACGGCAGCAACGGCGGCGCCGGCATGTGGGACGGCCATTCGAATCTGAAAGCGAGCCACTCGGAGCTCTGCAAGCAGACCGACCAACCGATTGCTGCTCTCTTGAAGGACCTCAAGCAGCGCGGCCTGTTGGACGAGACGCTCGTGGTGTGGGGGACCGAGTTCGGCCGCACGCCTGGCGCGCAATCAACAAACGGCCGCGACCATCACCCGTTCGGCTTCTCAGTCTGGCTGGCCGGCGGCGGCATCAAGGGCGGCATCGCGCACGGAGCGACCGATGCGTTAGGCTTCCACGCCGCCGAGAACCGCCATTACATCACCGACTTGCACGCGACGGTCCTGCGCCAAATGGGCCTCGACAGCCGCAAGCTGGAAATCCCCGGCCGCAAGCGCCTCGACATCGACCATGGGAACGTGATTCGCGAGATCATCGCGTGAGCGCGCAAAGCCCACCGGCCGCGCCCGGTGGGATTTTCGTTCACGCAGCAAACCGCAGCCCATCAAGCGCCGCATCCGCTTCGAGCGATTTAATCCAGCGTTCGCTCAGCAGCCGTGCGACTTTTCGCTCGACCTTTTTCTGCGCGCGGCGGTGGTTGAGGGGCTTTTCGGGGACGATTGCCGCCGTGCCATGTGCGACGTGCACCAGGTGCTGCGACATCTCGCGGACGTCGACCATTCCCATTTGGTAACCGGCGTCGATGAGTTGTTGCGCGATTGAATGACTGCCTCCCGAGTAGCCGTTGACGCCGAGGAACGTCAGATCGTGCCGGGCGATGATCTCGCGGCGGTACATCGCGCAGTAGTCGCGCGGATAGTGCCCTTGTTGCCAGTAGATGGCGCGCCGGCGGCCGAAGAGTGTCTTCAATTGGGCTGTGGTGTAGCCGAGCACGTGCTTCTGCCACCGGTACAGCGGATGCTCGAGCTCGAGTTTCCACGCGCCGGAGGCGGCGACTGACGGGCTGCGTTCGATTTCGCGCAACAGCGGGTCGAGCCAATGGTCGCTTTTGATGAACACGTCGGAATGCATGGAGACGAAATACGGGGCGTCGCTATGGCGCACCGCGTAGTCCCATGCGGTAAAGACGTTTCGCGGCCAGTTGGTGTGGACTTCTTCCGGCCGCTCGACGAGCCGAATCCAGCCGAGCGAGCGCAAATATGCGAGGCTATCGTCCTTCGAGCCGTTGTCGACGACGAGCACGTCGAGGTTGTATTTGAGCGAATGCTTTCGGATCGATCGCAGGCACAGCGTCATGTACCGCCCGACCTGCCAGTGCGGGATACAGATCGTAATCTTCGGCCGAGCGACCATTCGTCTCTCCCCTAATCATGCTCCGTGGATGAGAACCGCAGAGACGCGGAGAAGAAAAAAAAGGCCATCCACAGATTTCGCAGATATACGCAGATTTTGGAATTCACCTTATGGGTCGATACAAAAGCCCGCGGATTTGCACGACAAAGGGGTTTGACGAAGGTAAGAAAACAACATCAGGATTCCAGGACTCAGCGTTTATCCGCGGTTCCTCTTTCAATCTGCGTCGATCTGCGAAATCTGTGGATGAATTCTTCTTCTTTCTCCGCGCCCTCTGCGGCCAACCACTCGATCTTGATCGCTGACGGTTAACGCGCCAGGATCTTCAGGTTGTCGGCGTAGGCGGTTGGATACAGTTTGTGGCGTTGCTGTTCGAAAGAACGGACAAAGGCGCGGACGTTGACGTTGTGGTCATCGCGACCGAACTTCGGCTGGGCCGCAAGCGACTGGTCGCCCGTGAGGCCGCGGAAGACGATGTCGTAAATTGCCAGGTGCTTGGCGGTGCGCGTCACGCCATGCTGGCAATGCACCAACATCGGATAGTTATCGGGATCGCTCATCACCTGCAGATGCTTTTCGATCGCCGGATCCGCGGGATCGACCGACGTGGGCATTTCGAGCTCGATGAGGCGCGCGCCCGCGTTAGCCACGGCGTGGCGTTCGTCGATCCATCGCTGCTCGCCCATCTCACCCGGCTTGCAAAGATTGATGACAGCACGGATCTGGTACGTCTCGATGACATCGCTGAGCACGTCGGGCTCGAGCCAGGCGCTGCGATAGACCATGCCCGGCTGGTGCACCACCAGGTGCTTGTAGCGTTGGTGTTGGCGGTACTGCCATCCGCCGGTGAGTGCGGCAGCGGCCAATACGAAAGCCACGACGACCCAGAGACGGCCGCGAATTGCTCGCTGAATTTGGAATCGACCCATACACAATCGCTTTCGGCATCTGGGGGTCTAAAATTCGGCGGCATCGTAGGAAAATCCGGAAAAAGCGTCAACAGGCACCTGGGAGCATGGGGTATTCCGCCATTACTGGGTGACTGCGTAGAGGTGCGCTTCGCGTTCGTCAAGCGGCCCGGTCTTTGCCGCGGTCGCGGGGTTCGCCGTGCTGGGCGGCCTCGCGTGCGTCGATGATCGAGCCGGTCTCGTAGCGGGTGCCGAAATACATTTGCTGGGCCAGCGGGTCGTTAAGCACGGTCTCGGCATCGCCGCTCACGAGCACACGCCCGGCGCAGATGACGTAGCTGCGGTCGGTGACGGTGAGGGTTTCGCGCTCGCGATGGTCGGTCAGCAGAATGGAGATCCCGCTGTCGCACAGGTCGGAGATGATGTCCTGAATGCTATGAATGGTGACCGGATCGATTCCGGTGAACGGCTCGTCCAGCAGGATCAGCGAAGGCTTGCTCGCCAGGCAGCGGGCGATTTCGAGCCTGCGGCGTTCACCGCCCGAGAGCGTCGAAGAAATCTGCTTGCGCTTGTCGGCCAGCCCAAACTGTTCCAGCAGCTCGTCGGTCTGCCGAATCCTTTGTTTGCGGCTGAGGTGCAAGTATTCGAGGATTGCGAGAATATTTTGCTCGACCGTGAGCTTGACGAAGATGCTGTCGTCCTGCGGCAGATAGCCCATGCCGTAACGCGCGCGCTGGTACATGGGCCAGCGAGTGACGTCGGTGCCACCCAGGACGACGCGTCCCTTGGTCGGTTCGATCAAGCCGCACGTCATGCGGAAGGTGGTGGTTTTTCCGGCACCGTTGGGGCCGAGGAGCCCGACGATTTCGCCTTGCTCGACGTAGAAATCGATTCCGTCGACGGCGCGTTTACCGGGATAATCCTTCACCAGGCCGGTGCATTCGAGCAGTGGCATCGACGTTCGTCCTCCTTGACGATGGCAATCACAGCGGCCGACTCGGCCCATCAGCGAATTCGGCGCATTCTGTCGACCTGCGGATAAAACGGCACTGTGAACGAAGGATACGGGCCGTCTTCATCGACGGCGATATTTCCACCCTGGTCGCGATGATAAGAGAACCGATCGAGCAGCGGAATATTGATCGGGTACCCGCGGCCGTCGTTTAAGAGCGGCACTCCGTGGGGCCAGTACACGAAAAACGCCTTGCCGACCAATGCGTTGCGTGAAACCGCGTAACGGTGTTCTTCCGACGGCCGGTTGGTTTTGGCCCACAGCCGGCTGTCGAGGCTGCTGGGGCTGTTGTCTCCCATCATGAAGAATTCGTCGGGCCCGAGCTCGAACTGGTAAATTCGCGGATCGACGTTGTCGCGCCAGCGCACACTATTGCTGTATAACTGGGCCCATGCCTCGGGATCGAACCGCAGTTGCAGCAGATCATCCTCCGCGCCCCCACACTCCTTGTAGTGCGTTTCGGCATTGGCGAATTCGGCGTCCGGCTTCAGGTAATCGCCTCGGTAATAAATGTCGCGCTGCAACAGCAACCGGGAAACCTTCATGCGCGCACCACGCGCTGCAATTCCGACCGGCGCCAGGTCCTGCTGCTGCGGCAGCCGAGTAAGTTCGTCGGGGATGTATGACGTGTCGACATTGAACTTCACCAGCTTGTCGTTGACCCACAAACAAAGGCGATCGTCGACGTTGGCGAACGTCACCAGGTATTTGCCGACGCCCTTGAGAGACGTTTCGGCGGTGGCGGGAGTTCCGTCGACGCTCGGCGAGCGCTCTTCCTCCTCGTTGTGTCCCGACTCAATGAAGAACAGCGTTGCGGTTCCCGATTTGAGGTCGATGCGGCAGCGATACTTGCGGCCTCCCTCGTTCAGCTCCAGCAGCAACTCGCTTCCGTCGGCGTCGGAGAGGCTTTCGATTTCCACTTGGGCGTTCACGGTCAAATCTCCGACCCAGTAGAGGCCGAAGTCGAATTGATTTGGGCGCCCGCCGCCCACGTCTCCCGTCGCCGCGTTGTAGCCACAGAAGTCGGTAATCAATTCGGCCCGCGGAGGTTTCAGCTCTTTGCCGGCGGCGGCGTTGTTCCAATCGTTCGACTGGGGGACAAAGTGCCGGTAGCGCAGCCAGCGGAATTCGCCGTCGGCCGTGCGGTCGGCATCGAGCTGAAACCCGTTCGATTCCGGCGATTCCTGCCAGCCTGCGGAATCCTTCGACCAGCCCGCGATGCTGCCATTGCCATCCTGCCGCTTGACTGCCGCCCAACGCTTCGGCCAGCCGAGCGCGTGGAGGGCCGTCTCCGGATGGTCGTTGTCGTAGACGAGGATTTGCAGTTCCTTCTGTTTGTTGGGATCGTCTTTTCGCATCAGTTTCCATTGGCCGTCTTCGTGTCGCCGATAAACGTCGCCCCGCCGGATCTCGATGGTTTCGCCGGGCAGCCCGATCAGCCGTTTGATGTAGTTGGTTTCGGGATGCTCCGGGTATTTGAAGACGACGACATTCCAACGTTGCGGGTCTCCGAGCTCGTAGGGGAACTTGTTGACGAGGATGCGGTCGCCTTTGAACACGGGCAGATCTTTGACGACGTCTTTGGGCATCTGGTAGCGGCAATTCGGACAGTGCGCGGTGTGCATTCGCATCCCCGGCTTCAGGACGTCGAAGTCGTCGACCTCGAAGCTGGCTCCGACGGTGAATTTGTATCCGCACTGGTCGCAGACGACGTCTTTGTGGCGCCCGAGCAAAGTCGGGGCCATCGAACCGGTGGGAATGACAAACGCCTCGGCTTCGAACGTGCGGAACAAAAAGGCGAGTATGAAGGCAATGACGATCGA
>JBBDVZ010000309.1:0-18547 GCA_040903115.1 Planctomycetaceae bacterium | reverse complement strand
AAAACTCTCTTTGTCTCTGGTTCACAACCCCCGCTTGGTTAACGGGACTTTTGGGAAAGGGCGGCCGTAGGCAACAGCTCTCAAACTGAATCAGGACGCTCCAGCTCCGGAGCAAGCACGGCAAATCAGGAGAAAAAGGTTGGATATTTAGGATTCCAAGAATCCTATGCGTCATGGAACGCCGACACAATGTCGGCGCGCGCTGACGTTTCGGCAACTGGAAGGCTCCAGAACACGGCGGCCTGTGATGCCGCGGCAAGCGCAAAGATGGCGACGGCCACAAAGGTGATTTGTCCCAGCGGAACACACCGCCCCGGGCGACGGCCGCAACGGCGAACATTTGCCAGACGGCCAGCGGCGCAACAATTGCCGTACCCAGCACAGTCTGAGCCGGCATAGCCGCCAGCGGCCCATAGACTCCCAAGCCGATGCCTGCCCACAGACAACAGTTATGGAGCAGCGCCCCATGAAAGCGGCCGATGCGCACCAGCAGCGTTTGTTTGCCGGCGGTTCGATCGCTGAGCTGGTCGGGGAACTCGAAAGCCAAAAGCATCGCGAAATGTAACAGTACGAGCGGAACGATCGTAAAGGCAAAGGTCAGGCTGAAACGCCCCCCAGAGAACGCGAGGCCCAGCGCGGGCACCAAACCCGCGACCACGATCGATGCAGCCAGCTCCCCCATGCCGCTATTTGCCAGCGTCAGCGGCGGACTGGAGTAGAAATATCCGCCTAGGAACATGCACAGCATCAGGACCCAGGCGAGGGGGTTCACGTCTTCCAGTACCGCGAGCAGGCCAGTGGCCGTCACACTTGCCACCATGCAGACCGTTGCGGCCGTGCGCGCCGTTTCAGGGCGCAGCAGGCCCGCGGCAAGAATTCCGCTGCCCCCGGAGAACATCGTGCGCGATTCGTTCAGTCGATCCGCTTCCACGTCCCAATACTCATTGAGGTAATGCGTCATCAGTTGCAGGCTTGTGACAACAACCTGTCCTAAAACGTATGACGTCGACCGGATCGTGCTGTTTTGAGCGTGCGCGATTCCGGCACCCAAGGAGTACAGAATGATGCCACCCAGCAGGAAGATGGGCCGCGACAGACGCCAGAACGCGACGAGATGTGGCAACATACCGCCTCGAAAATACGCATGGGTTGATGGGACAAATCTACTGACACACACGATGTGTTTGGTATTCGCGGAGATCTTTGTCGTGAGCCGTGGACGGACGAATTCGAGATGCGCGAGGTCGGCCTCCCAAGCAGCGCGCCCTTGAAGGTCGTGCAGCCAGTAATGCCTTTTGTTTGCGCCATGTTCTCCGTGCGCGAACGGCGACTGCACGACGCAAAGCGTCGTTCAACGGCTGCCGTTTGAGTGAATAAGTGACCGCTTGATCCACCGACCAGCGATCGTTTCCTTACAAATCCGGCCGAATACTGTAATACCCGCCGTAAAATTCTTCGCTCTCGTGCTGAACCCAGGCTCGGTCGGCCGCTTTGTCGCCGAAACGTTCGAGATCGAATTCATCGAGTTGTTCCTCCGGCCGGCCATTGAGCACCCACGTGGCCAGCCATCGTCCGACGGCGGCTGAACCGGCAATTCCGAGTGCCGCGCAGCCCGAGGCCACGAACAGCCCCTCGATTCCGGGCACTGGGCCGATCAAGTAGCGCCCGTCCGGAGCGAAGGTGGTCATCCCCTGGTGAAACTCAGCGACTTTCGCTTGTGCAAGAACGGGAAAGATTGGCGACAGGCGCCGCAGAGCTTCAGCCATTGTGTCAACCGGAGTCTCGATGTCGTCGGTGCGAAAGCCGGGCGGCAATTCTTCAAGATCGATGCTCGTGGGCCGTGGTTCAAAGTAACCGTATAGATACCCGCCTTGCTCCGGTCGCACATAACAACTCACATCGGTCACGCGGACCACCGGATGGTGACCTGGGATACCCGCGATAGGGATGGTTCGAGCCCGCTGATGACGAATTGGCTGCATCGGCAAACGGTAGCCGGCGCGCGACGCCAACAGACCCGTCCAAGGGCCGGCGGTAACGACCACCTGGTCCGCCGGCAGGGTCCCGTCGGCGGTCTCGACAGCCGTGACTCTTCCCCTTGTACTCCTTAACCCTGTGACCTCCGTATTGAGCACAATACGCACGCCCAGCTCGCGGGCGGCGTTGGCGTAGGCGTCGGCAAACTGCCGCGGATCGACGTATCCGTCACCGTGGACGTAATAGCCTCCTTCCAGCTTCGAGACGTCCATTGCAGGCGCCAGCCGCTGCATTTCGGCATGCGAGACGAAGGCTGCATCCACGCCGTTGTCCCGGGCCGCCTGCAGCTGGCGGCCGTAGGCCTCCATCCGCATCGGCGTCAGCGCGACGAGCAAACTTCCGGTTCGATGTAAGCCGGGATCGTAACCGGTCTCGTCCTTGAAGCGAGACAACAATTCCAACGCGTACTGAATCGCGCGGCACATGATCGGCGACGAACGAATCTGCCCCACCAGCCCGGCTGCCCGCGGCGTGGTTTCCGAGGCGACGGCGACATTGCGTTCCAGGATTCGTATTGTAGCGTCACCCAATTTGGCCAGATGGAAGGCGGTGCTCAATCCCCAAATTCCGCCGCCAATGACGATGATTTCTCGATTATCCGACATAGTCTATTTCCGTTCATCTTTGATCGCGGATCCACGAAGCGCATCGCAGCCCAGCCGCTCAGACGCCGGTCCACACCGACAATTCTACCGGACCAACTTTCGCAATGCTCTGGCAGCCGCCGGAACTGTTTCAGACGGTCCGGCTTCCGCCTCTTTGGTGCGCATCGCCCACCGGCGCATCGGATTGTTCTCCAGCCGCGATCAACAAGCGTTGCATCCCGTCGACCGGGCCTTCAACTCCTTTGCAAGTTGCCCTGCTCACGAGCAAGACACCGATGGCCTTCTCGCGTATGCTCGGTCTCATGAGAGGGACGGGCGTTCCCTGCGACACTTATGGATTATCGTTCATCTTATTCAACGAGTTCGTTTCCACGGCCGGCGTTTCTGTCGAAGAGTGTTCGGGCCAAGGGCGTCCCAATGAGCGAAGACCGCATTCATGCGCTGACCTGTTGGAATGGACCAGTTTCGCTCGAGCCATTTGTTGGCGGTATCACGAACCTGAACTACCGTGTTCGCGACGGAGACGCTTGCTACATGGTCCGACTTTGCGAGGACAAGCATCACTTGGGAATCGATCGGCGGAACGAGCGCGCCTGCCAGGAAGCCGCCGTTCGCGCCGGTGTGGCTCCGGAGGTTGTGCATTACGATGGCGGCATTCTTGTTAGCCGGTTTGTCGACGCTCCGCCACTTTCCGCCGAGGATGTGCGGGACCGAACGCTCCTCACGCGATTGGGAACCGTTCTACGTCGACTACACCACGCGCGCGACGAACTGACGGGAGAGATGCTATATTTCTGTCCGTTTCAAACCATTCGGACGTACGCCGCAACCGCGATGCGAATGAACGCCCGGCTCCCGGAGGGCATCGAGGCCCACCTGCAAGATGCGCAACGGCTGTCGCGCGAGTTGACGTCCTTTCATCCGACGCTCTGCCACAATGATCTCTTGCCGGTCAACATCATCGACAACGGCCAGACACTGTGGCTGGTTGATTGGGAATACGCGGGGATCGGCAATCCGCTGTTCGATATCGCCAGCATCTCCTCGAATTCGCAATTGTCCGATGACTTGGAAGCGGTTCTGCTCGAGGCATACACCGGGACGGTGGATGAACAGCTGCGGCGCGAAGTGCGGATTCTAAAAGCCGTCTCGCTCCTGCGCGAAGCGCTGTGGTCCGTCATCCAAAGCGTGGCTTCGAAGATTGATTTCGACTACGAGCAATATGCAGCCGCAAACATCGCCGCGTATCAACAAGCGCGAGACCAGCTCGATCTCAACAACGCGTGACGCGAGTTTCATTTACGGGTCCTTTGATGGGATTCGCAAAAAAGGTTGGGGATTACGGGAGAGCGGCGAGAGCGTAACGACCATGTTCAGTTGCCCGGCCAGCTCAGGTGGCTACTAGAAACCGGCATGCGGGCCGGGTCAGATGCGGCGTCTGGTTAGGCCGGTCTCTACGCCACAACCATTAGCGCCCCATCGTCCGGTGCCAGCGCGATTCCCCGACGAACCGGGGCAGATCGACGACCGGGCGGCCGCGCCAGGCGCACCGTCGCGAACAGTGTACTCAATACGACCTTCATCTCGTACAGAGCGAAGGCCATACCCAGGCACATGCGATTACCGCCGCCGAAAGGAAACCACTCGTGGGCCGCGTAGTGCCTTTCCAGGAAGCGGTCCGGGCGGAACGTCTCTGGCTCGGGGTACAAGTCGACCCGCCGATGTACGAGGTGGCTGCACGGGCACAGCACGACGCCGGCTGGGTACTCGCGCCCGCCCGCAGTGAACGCGGTCTTGGTCAACCGGACGACGAACGGCATGATGGTGCGAATACGCAGGCTCTCGCGAATCGTGGCGTCGAGATAGGCCAGTTGGTTCAGTTGATCGGCCCGTGGCGGCCGGCCGCCGGTGGTTCGCCGCAACTCGTCGGTGATCCGTTGCACCACATCCGCACGGGGCACGGTCTGCTCCAGGACCCAGGCGAGGGCCACGGAAGTCGTGTCGTGGCCGGCAAAGATCAGGGTCACCAGGGCGTCGCGGATCTCCTGGTCAGTGAGAGGCTTGCCGTCCTCGTGAAACGCTTCCAAGAGATCGGCCAAGACGTTCTCGCCGCGTTCCGCGACAGGCTTTTGGCGGCAGTTCTTGATGAAGGCGAAGAGAGCTTCGTCCATGTCGTGCATCTGCCGGTAGAATGGCAGCCAGCGAGTCCGTTGAAGCAGTCCGACCGGCAGGATCTTCAGGAGGATCAGTCCATGCCGACCACGTCCAAGTTCCAGAACCCGCCGGACCTTGCCTGCGAACTCAACAAGCTGAGCCGCAGACGTTAACCCGAGCACCACCTGGAGCATTACCTTCAGCGTGATCTCTTGCATCGGCTCGACCATGCCGAGCTTCTGGCCGGGCGACCAGGCCCGCACGGTTTCCAGGGTGGCCGCTTGCATCGCGTCGAAAAACGAACGCATCCGCTCACCTTTGAGCGGGGGTAACAAGGCTCGCCGCTGCTGTGCATGGGGTTCGTCGTCCAGGACGAGTACGGAATTGCTGCCTACGGTCGCGCTCAGAAACTCGTTGCCTTCTCCGGAGTGAAGTGCGTGCGGATCACCCCGGAAGACGTCCTTCACGGCCTCCGGCGAAGCCAGCATCACGAACGTGCCGTAACCCGCAAGCCGGATCGTGAAGGGGTCGCCGTGGCGGCGGGCACACTCTTCAAGGAAGGACAACGGTGATTGGGAATAGCGAAGGAGTTGCCAGGCGGCCGGTGCATTCGGGCCGGGTGGTAGCGGGACAACTCCTTGATCCACGGTATCTCCTGACAGAGCAACCCCACTGTGCGTTCGGCCCATTCTTCGTGGCCCAACTTGTTTATAGATTGTTTCCGCGTAATACCTGCAGGCTGCAGATTTGCAGCCTAACGCGCACGAAGGATTCCGTCACTACGTCAATCGTACCGTCGGGTTGCCGTTATTTCGATTTGTTCGCCGCGTGATACACGGTTTCTCGATATCGCGCGGCGACCAACTCTGGCTTCGTCTGTCGGCTGGGCTGCGAGCGCCGCTGTACTCGTCAGCCGTCCCATCAAACGTTGATTTGATGCGCCGGATTTCGGCGCGATTCGACTGACGTCGGCCCGACTGTACCAGAAACCTTGTCGACACGTTTTTCGGCACCTGCTCGAGCGATCCGGGAAAGGGTTCGTTTTTCAGGTGTCCTGCAAAATGTACGACTTCTTCGGACTTGCGCAACAACAGGAAGCCCGGCCATGGCTACCGCCATTGCCAGTAGCCCGACAATCAACCCACATACCGCCCAACTTAGAAGGATCTCAGCGCTCATCTGCCTCACACCTCTTCACAAGGATGAACTCATCATGTGTGATGCGTGCGGGACACGCGTCCGCACCTTCAACCGATGGAGGGGAACATCGTCCTCAACGTCGAAGCCCAGAATGTCCCGCCCGCCGCGGATATCGAGCACCGTGACTTTGATGCGACGCTCGAAGCCGGCGGATCATTCGACGACCACCGATTCCTGGCATTTCCACGACAGAACCAACATGGCAGAAGTTCCGTTGCTAAAATCGATTGCCCGGTCCACTCCAGGTCTCCGCGGAAACGCTGCCGGCGAGCTGGAACACCTGTATGATCGTGCCGGTTATCATCTCGACTTCCACGGCGGCTTCGCGCACCGCGACCCCGGTGATGCGTTCGATCTGCTGCCGCAACGACTCGGCGGCACTCTGAAAGAGCAGTCGGTGAAACTCCTGCAGCCGCGTCGCGCCGCTTGGCGTTTTGGCCAGGACCTTCTCGGCCGGCGACAAGGCCCCGTGCAGCGCGACCAGCAGCGTGTCCTCACCCAGTGCCGCGGTCACGGCTTTGGGCGCGAGACCGGTCAACTGCTTCTGGAAGGCGCTGGCCGCCTGGGCGACCTGCTGCGCCATGCTCACTGCGGGGTTGTCCATCGGATTCGTTTCTGCTGGTTGGTTGCGTACGTCTCAAACCACCGAAAACAAAAAAAGCCGACGTCGTGGAACACCCGCAGGTATTCAACGACGTCGGCCTACTGAATAACTGGCCCCCACGGCACGGCCGGGTTGCCCTTCATTTCGTCAACCGATGACATCGATCCAGCATTCATCTCGGAGCCCGATTTCAATTCCTCTTCGGCTCCGCTGAATTTATGTATACAGCTCGGAACGGGAAAGGCAAGTGTGACCTTGTTCCGAGCCTGGTGCTTGCTATGATTTTTACGAAATCGCCCGGAGATCGAGGACATCCGTTTTATCGCGACAAGCAGCCAATCGCCCGCGCAAGCCTCCAACTAAGGATTGGAATACGCCGGAGATCGCCATGAAATCGCAAGGGGAAATCGAAGCCGCCATCTGCGAAGGGATCTCGCACTTTGAACAGGAATTCATGGGACGCGGACCGAAGAGCCTCCACACGCACCTGATCGGTGATCTCCTCGTGATCCGTCTCCAGGGTGTTTTAACCGCGGCCGAACAGCATCTGGTCAAGACCCTCCCGGCTGAAAAAGGGAGGGACCTGCTCAAACAGGTACGGACCCAACTGATCGAAACGGCGCGGCCGCTCATGGAAGCGATGGTCGAGGAGGTGACCGGCATCAAAGTGGTGAGCCTGCACCACGACATCAGCACCACAACCGGCGAAAAGATCTTGATCTTCACCCTGGCGGAGTCGCCTCTCAACCGCGAAACAAAGAGAAGATAGGGCTTTTGAATTTCGGCCAACATGCGCACCAACCGTGATCCAGGACGTGAGTCTGTAACCGGTACGCACCTCGGGTGACGTAAGTGAGCGGACGTCACAGGGCCGCCGTCCCTCTCGATCGCCTGCCGCGAGAGTCTGACTCAACAGACGGCTGATGCCGCGCGTGAAAACCCGCCCCAAGAAAGGTTCGTTTGTCGCGGCGTATCGCCCATCCTGGAAACGCAGCACAACTCTTGCATCCGAGTCCCATTTCGCCGTCTCATCAATCGAGGTTCCGGCTGCGTGTCGCGACCCGGAAAATAAATGCGGCACTTCTTCACGTAGAACAAGCCATTGTCGCCATGGTTAGGTTTTTTGGAACGCAATAGCTCGAAGCAAACTCCCAACGAGATGCTTGGGTCGCAATCATGGTCGGTCTCTTTATTTTGTGACCACGTGCGGGCTAAACTGCGTTCACCCCTGTTCACGTTGCCGCGCTAGAATTCTCCCGGCTGTTGCAATGTCCATCAAGCCCGCGTCGCAAGTCGTCATCGACAACCCGATCATCAACTCGCCGTTTGACGAGCCGACGCGGCAGTTCAAGTTCACGGACGAAGGCATCACGAACGAGATCATCAACGGCCGTCGGGTCAGCGCCTATTTCGTCCCTATCGCCCGACCGCGCAAGAAAGGGCACAAGCAGCTTCCATTCGATACCGAATGGACGCAGGACCGCATCGAGGAAAACAAGCTCGTCAATCAGATCCGGGGCCGCGTGAAGCTTTGGCGCGAAGGCGGATATGTCGGAGTGACGCCGACAACAAGCCGGCTGCTCACCAATTGGACCAACCCCGACCGTGAAAAGAAACTCTTCTTCTGCCAGATCGAAGCACTCGAAACGGCCATCTACATCACGGAAGCGGCCAAAAAGTACGGGGACGCCTGGATCGAAAACGCGATTCGCGAGGCGAACGACACATCAAACCCCGGCCTGCCCCGCACGGCGTGTAAGATGGCGACCGGCTCTGGCAAGACCGTCGTCATGGCGATGCTCATCGCCTGGCAGACGTTGAACAAGCTCGCCAATCCGCAGGACGCTCGTTTTTCCGACACGTTTCTGATCGTCACCCCCGGCATTACGATTCGCGACCGCCTGCGAGTGCTACTGCCTAACGACCCGCAGAACTACTACCGCCAGCGCGACATCGTTTCCGCCCACGAGTTGGAGCAACTTGGCCAGGCGAAGATCCTTATCACCAACTTTCACGCCTTCCAACCGCGCGAGACGGTTGCTGCTGGCAAGATCACAAAGGCGATACTCGCCGAAGGCCAAACCAGCGCTTTCACCGAAACGCCCGACCAGATGGTTCGTCGCGTTTGCCGCGAGCTGGGCAATAAGAAGAACATCATCGTCCTCAACGACGAATCCCACCATTGTTATCGTCGGAAGCCCGATGGCCAAGACGAGAAGCTTACCGGCGACGATCGCGTCGAGGCCGAGCAGCGCGAGAAGGCGGCACGCGTCTGGATCTCGGGCATCGAGGCTGTAAAATCCAAGATTGGCGTGAAGGCGATCTACGACCTGTCGGCCACGCCGTTCTTTCTCCGCGGCTCGGGCTACCCGGAGGGCACACTCTTCCCGTGGGTCGCGTCCGACTTCGCGCTCATCGATGCCATCGAAGCTGGCATTGTAAAGGTGCCCCGCGTTCCGGTCGCAGACGATTCGATGATCGGCGAGCAGCCCACTTACCGCGATCTGTGGCTCCGCATTCGCGAACACCTGCCGAAGAAAGGCCGCAAGACCGACGCGATCGGCGGCGAACCAAAGCTGCCGGCCGAGCTTCAAGGTGCGCTGCACAGTCTCTACAGCAACTACGAGAAATACTACCGGCTGTGGGAGAACAACGTCCAAGCCCAGGCCAAAGGCCTAACGCCGCCCGTCTTCATTGTTGTCTGCAACAATACAAACGTCTCGAAGCTCGTCTTCGATTACATCGCCGGCTGGGAAAAGCAGATCGGCGAAAGAACCGTCGTCCAAGTCGGGCAACTTCCCATCTTCCGCAACGACGATGGCCACGGCGGATGGCTTCAGCGCCCCAACACCATCCTGGTCGACAGCCAACAGCTCGAATCCGGCGAATCGATGAGCGCCGAGTTCAAGAAAATCGCCGCCCTCGAAATCGAAGAATTCAAAGCCGAGTACCGCGCCCGCTTCCCTGGCCGCGATGCCGACGACCTCACCGACGAAGACCTGCTCCGCGAGGTGATGAATACCGTCGGCAAGGCCGGCAAGCTCGGCGAGCGCGTCAAATGCGTCGTCAGCGTCTCCATGCTCACCGAAGGTTGGGATGCGAATACCGTGACGCACATTCTGGGCCTTCGAGCCTTCGGCACACAGCTGCTGTGTGAGCAGGTGGTCGGCCGGGGACTGCGCCGTATGAGCTATGCCGCCAACAACGGGCGGTTCGAGCCGGAGTATGCAGAAGTTTACGGCGTTCCTTTTTCGTTCATCCCGTGCAGCGGCTCGACAAAAGAGCCCGAGCCCGGCCCGCTTCCCACCCGAGTGCGCGCCCTCGAAAACCGGATCGGCTGCGAGATCGCGTTCCCCCGTCTCGTCGGCTACCGCTACGACCTGCCCGGCGAGAGGCTCACCGCCACTTTTACCGACGAGTCGAAGCTTTCACTTTCGGCGGCCGACATCCCGACCAAAACCGAGAACGCGCCCATCGTCGGCGAATTGAGTATCCACACTCTCGACGACCTCAAACGCCGTCGGCCCAACGAAGTCGCTTTCCTGGTGGCCAAGCTCACGCTCGAAACGTATTTCCGCGACGACGACGGCAACGACAAACCGTGGCTTTTTCCGCAGCTTCTCGATATCGCCAAACGCTGGCTGGCCGAGTGTGTCACGCTCAAGGACAACACATTCCCGCAATTGCTGCTGTTGAGCGAATACCGGCACGATGCCGCCGATCGCATCTACAAGGCCATCGTCGCCTCGACCGATGGCACGCCGGCGCTGAAGCCCATCCTCCGCCCCTACGACACGCTCGGATCGACGCGCTATGTTGACTTCGACACGACTCGTCCCGTCTACGCCACGCGGGCCGAAAAGTGCCACATCTCGCACGTCGTCGCCGACACCGATTCCTGGGAGCAGAAGCTCGCCCAAACACTTGAGGACATGTCGGAAGTCGTCCGTTACGTCAAGAACCACAACCTCAGCTTCACGATTCCCTACACGCTGAACGGCGAAGAGCACCAGTACATCCCCGACTTCATCGCCTGCATCGACAACGGCAACGGCCCGGACGACCTTCTGAACCTGATCGTCGAGGTCACGGGCGAGAAGAAGAAGGACAAGGCCGCCAAAGTCGCCACTGCCCGCACGCTGTGGGTTCCGGCGGTCAACAATCACGGTGGCTTTGGCCGCTGGGCGTTCATCGAAGTCGCCGACCCGTGGGACGCGGAGAATCTAATCCGCGCATTCCTTGCATCGTGCTCTTCTGCCGAGGTCGTCTCCATATAATGAACGGCGGCAGTGCCCGTTCAGGGGGAGGAAAGATGATTCAAAAAGCGATTCCCGCGACGCCGGAACAGATCGCCCAGTTCTGCCGTCGACATCACATTCGCAAGCTCTCGTTCTTCGGCTCGGTCCTGCGTGAAGATTTCGGACCAGACAGCGATGTGGACGTACTCGTCGAATGGGAACCGGGGCACACACCGGGCTGGGACATTGTTTCGATCGCGGACGAGCTTGGGGAACTGTTGGGCGGGCGAAAAGTCGACATGATCAATCCCAAGTTCATCAAGGCACGACTTCGCAACCGCATCCTCAACTCGGCCGAGGTGCAATATGAACGAGCGAGATGAGGGATACCTCCAGGACATGCTGGAAGCAACGGAAAAAATCCTGCTGCGGACTCGTGGACTCCGGAAAAATCAGTACGACGCCGACGAGGACAAGCAGATCGTTTTCACGCATCTCGTCCAGATCATCGGGGAGGCGGCGTCACGCGTCTCGCAAACGACACGTGAAGCATATCAGCAAATCCCCTGGGCGCAAATCATCGGAACGCGACATCGGGTCGTCCACGACTATATCAACGTGGACACTGAGATTCTCTGGGAGATCGTCACTGTTCAAATTCCGGAACTGCGAACGGAACTCCTGCAAATCATTCCATTGGACTCGGATGAGAATGGCGAAGAACAAAACGACGCGGAAGACGCGTAACAACAAGTCCACTACGTCAAGAACCACAACTTGGGCTTCACCATTCCCTACACGCTGAACGGCGAAGAGCACCAATACACACCGGACTTCATCGCCTGCATCGACGATGGCCATGGCTCGGACGACCTCCTGAAATTGATCGTCGAGGTCACCGGTGAGAAGAAAAAGGACAAGGCCGCCAAAGTCGCCACTGCCCGGACGCTGTGGGTGCCTTCGATCAACAATCATGGCGCCTTCGGCCGCTGGGCATTTATTGAAGTCGCCGTCCCTTGGGACGCGCAGAACACCATCCGAGCAAGCCTTCAAAAAAGGACAACTCCATGAGCGAACAACTACCGTCCCATTCCCAAGGCAAGATGATCGTGTTCGGGGCGAAGCAGATTCGTCGCACTTGGCACGATGAGCAGTGGTATTTCTCCGTCGTGGATATCATTGCTGCCCTGACCGACAGCGATAATCCACGGAATTACTGGAGCATGCTGAAGGCGCGCGAGCTAAAGCAGAGCCAAGTTCAGTTGTCCACACTTTGTGTACAACTGAAGCTAACCTCGGCCGACGGCAAGAGTTACAAAACCGATGCCGTCAACACCGAAGCCGCCTTTCGCATCATCCAGTCCATCCCCAGCCCCAAGGCCGAGCCGTTCAAACGCTGGCTGGCCGAGGTCGGCTATCAACGCGTCCAGGAGATTGAAAACCCCGAACTCGCCCAGCAGCGGATGCGCCAACTCTATCAAGACAAAGGCTACCCCGACGATTGGATCGAAAAGCGCGTTCGCGGCATCGCCGTCCGTGACGAACTGACCGGCGAATGGCAGAAACGCGGCATCGCGCACCAGAAAGACTTCGCCATTCTCACCGCCGAAATCTCCAAAGCCACATTTGGCCTGACTCCTGCCGACTACAAGAAGCTGAAGGGCCTCAAACGTGAAAACCTCCGCGATCACATGACCGACCTGGAGTTGATCTTCACCATGCTCGGTGAAGCGGCTACCACCGAAATCGCGCGCACCAAAGAAGCTAAGGGCTTCCCGGAAAACAAACAGGCGGCCCGCGAAGGAGGCGGGGTCGCGGGCAATGCCCGTCGCCAGCTGGAAGCCAAGTCGGGCCGCAAGGTCATCACCCGCGACAACTACCTTACCGACAAACCCAAGCCCAAACTTCCGCCCAAGTCGGAGTAATCATTCTGATGGCCAAGAAGAAACCCGACCCGACGAAAGTCGAATCCCTCCGCCACAAGGATAAGCGGGCGAACATCCCCACCGAAGAGCTGCGCGATTTTGTGGCCGACGATGAGCATGCGCCCAAAACCATGCTGTATCCGCGCGACCCGTCGCTCGATCCGCAGCTTGTCTGGAAAGGTAAAGACGAGCAGGACCGCGAGGATCTCGCCGTCCCCGTCGTCCCGATCTACATTCAGGAAAAGATTCATCCGCAGGCGATCATCGACGGGGTGGTGAATAGTGCCCGGTGGATGGTGGATGCGCATTCACCATCCACTCCTCACTATTCACAACTCGACCTGTTCTCCGACTTCAATGGTTTGCCGGAAGAGTTCGACCAGCGCGTCGACTTTTACCATCACGAGGGCAACTGGTCGAACCGCATGATCCTCGGCGATTCGCTGTTGGTGATGACCAGCCTGGCCGAGAAGGAAGGGCTCAAGGGGAAGGTGCAGACGATCTACATCGACCCGCCCTACGGCATCAAATTCGGCTCAAACTGGCAGGTCAGTACGCGCAAACGCGACGTGAAGGACGGCAAAGCCGAAGACGCGACTCGCCAGCCGGAGCAAGTCAGAGCGTTCCGTGACACATGGAAGCTGGGCATTCATTCATATTTGGCTTACCTACGCGACCGTCTTGTCGTCGCGCGCAACTTACTCACTGAGACTGGTAGCGTTTTCATGCAGATTGGCGACGAGAATCTCCATCTCGTTCGCAACGCCATGGACGAAGTCTTCGGGAGTGAGAATTTTGTTTCTCTGATTACTTTTTCAAAGACAAGTAGCGCGACAACCGAGCTATTGGCGGGGACTTGCGATTACGTGCTTTTCTATGCGAAGGACAAGGAAGGAGTTAAATATCGACAGCTTTTCATCGACAAGACGTTAGATGGTCTTGGCGCGTCGGCATACGATAAAGTCGAACTTGCAGATGGCCAGCGAATGCGAGTAGCAGCGGCATTGAGCAAAGCAACTGATCTTTCCAAGGCACGATATTACCGCCTCAGCGATATGCGTAGCCAAAGGCCACCTGGAGACTTTCCAGTTTCGTTCCATGGAAAGACAATCCGACCTACCACTGGCTATTGGAAGACGGGGCAAGACGGATTTCAACGACTCATCAATGCGAACAGAATTGAGTTAAGTGGAAACACTCTGAATTACGTTCGTTACTTGCAAGATTTTCCTGCGTTTCCGATTACGAACGTATGGAACGACGTGGGAAGCAGTGTTGGTGGGGACAAGGTTTATGTCGTGCAGACCGGAAACAAGATTATCGAGCGCTGCCTACTGATGGCTACCGAACCGGGCGACCTCGTGCTCGATCCGACGTGCGGAAGCGGCACAACGGCTTATGTCGCCGAGCAATGGGGTCGGCGCTGGATCACTTGTGACACAAGCCGCGTCGCATTGGCGCTGGCGCGCACGCGACTAATGGCAGCGAAATATCCGTATTATTTGCTGGCCGATTCGCCCGAGGGGATCAAGAAGGAAACGGAGATCACGGGCAAGATGCCCGTGCCACGTAAAGAGAAGCCACGTGGCACGGGCTTCCAGCCCGTGCTTGATGAAACCTCTCGGCCCGTGGCTGGCAGCACCATCGGCCCCGTCCACCTCCCCGGGCGCGGCAACGAGGACACCGGCGTCGAAATCCATGTTCGCCGCGGCGCCTATCTGCCGCACTGGACCTGCAAAGGAGGCGTCTACGCCGTCACGTTCCGCCTGGCCGATTCCCTGCCGCAGTCGGTCCTGGCCGCCTGGTTGCACGAACGGGACGACATCCTACAGCGGGCGGCGACCGGAAAGCGGCCGCTCACCCCGGCCGAAATTCAGCAATTGGCCGACCTCCACTCGGAGCGAATCGAAAAGTTTCTCGATCAGGGACTGGGCGAATGCCACTTCAAGGATGGGCGAGCGGCAAAGATCATGCGCGACGCGCTGCTGCATTTCGACGATCAACGCTACGATCTGGTGGTGTGGTGCGTGATGCCCAATCACGTGCATGCGGTGGTGCATCCGCGGCCGGGCTTCGAGCTGCCGGACATTTGCCATTCATGGAAGAGCTTCACGGCGAATGAAATTGACCGTTTGCTCGGGCGCAAAGGGACGTTCTGGCAGCCAGAACCTTACGACCATCTCATCCGCGATGAAGAGGACTACCGGCACGCGGTGGAGTACGTGCTGGCGAACCCGGCTGCTGCCGGCCTGCAAGACTGGCCGTGGGTAGGGCGTGGGGCGTGGCACGGGCTTCCAGCCCGTGACCGACGTAGTGTTCGGGTCTTCCCCTGCCGGTGTTTCTTCCGCGCCGACGACCAGTGGCGAAACGCATGGCCAGGATGGCCATGCCACGCCCGACATCAAGAAGGGCTTCGTCTACAAGCGTGTACCCCACGTCACGCTCAAATCGATTGCCAACAACCCGGACATCAAGGAAGGCATGACGCGAGAGCAGATTGATGCGGCCATCTCGCGGCATGCCGAGACCGAAACGCTGTACGACCAGCCTTACGTGGACAAGAAAACGGTTCGCGTGACCGGACCGTTTACCGTCGAGAGCCTGAGTCCGCACCGCACGATCAGCGCCGACGAGAAGAAGGCGCGTTCTGAGTACTGGAAAGATGGCCGGAACCTGAAGATCGTCGGACCCGACGACTTTGGCCACATGATTCTCGAAAACCTGCGCAAAGCCGGCGTGCAGAACACCGTGAAGCAAGAGCGGCTGAAGTTCGATTCGCTCGAACCCTATGCCGGCGAGTGGATTCACGGCCAGGGGACCTACACGGAGAGAGTGGATAGTGCGGGAATGGATAGTGGATCGAATAAATCCACCATGCACCATGCACCCGTCACCAAACGCGTAGCGGTTTGCATCGGCCCCGAGTACGGCACGGTCGGCACGACGCTCGTTAAGGAAGCGGCCAAGGAAGCCGTCAAAGGCGTCGGCTTCGACGTGCTGATCGTCTGCGGCTTCGCTTTCGACCCCAGCGTGAGCGAAGAGACGAAGCGCTACGGCAAGCTGGTTGTCTTGCCGACCCGAATGAACCCCGACCTGTCGATGGGGGATGAGCTGCTCAAGAAGACCGGCGCGGGCAACCTGTTCATGGTCTTCGGCGAGCCGGACGTGGTGGTGGATAGTGACGAGTGGATAGTGGATAGTCGTGGACGGAGGGTGATGCGAATTGAGCGACTTAAGAGATTATCGGGACTTGGAAGTCTGGAAGAGATCAATCGCGCTGGCAGCGACAATCCAGCGTATTTCCAGGAGCTTTCCTCGAGAAGAACTCTTCGGGCTGACATCCCAGATACGTCGGGCGGCGGTGTCGGTGGCAGCGAACATCGCGGAAGGGGCCGAACGAAACAGCACGAGGGAGTTCGTTCAATTTCTCGGGATCGCGCGGGGCTCGGCAGCCGAAACCGAGACGTTGCTCATTCTGGCCCAGGAGTTCGGGTACCTGAAGGCGGAGGAGAGCGAACCCCTGCTGATGGATCTGCAAGTGATTCGCAAGATGCTCTCAGCGCTGATGAAGTCGCTGCGCTCCAAGCTCTAACCCCCGCCGCTCTGCCCCTATCCACCATCCACTCCACACAGGTCACTATTCTTGGCCTGGACGTGTATGACCCGACGACGGGCGAGATTCGTTCGTCATCGACCGACGACATCGCCTGCTGGTTTATTGACACGAACTACAACAGCGAGAGCTTCTTCGTGCGGCACGCCTATTTCACGGGAGCCGACGAACCGTACGAGAAGCTCAAGCGGGCGCTGCGGGCCGAGATCGATGAAGCAGCCTGGTCGAGTCTGTACAGCACCACCAGCCGCCCATTCGACAACCCGGAGACGGGCAAAATCGCGGTAAAGGTGATCAATCATTACGGCGACGAAGTGCTAAAGGTGTTCCAGTTGACGTAATATGTGCATCGAGAACGGAGTCAAACTTGTTATTGCTACCCAGGTCTTGTCACACGAGGCGATCATTGAGCAGGTCCGCCAACTGCGTGGGACTCACTCAGAGAACGCCGATGCACACGAGGGGGGGACGTCTTAAGAACGGGATCAAGGCAGACGTGGCTTCGACGTGCTGGTTATCCCGCTGGCGTGACGCTCGGCACTCTTCCGTAATCTCGATCGTTTGTTCGAACCCGCAACAAACGAACGATTTCTGAAATGCGCCGTCGGAGTCCATTCCGTTCTTTCGTTTTCTGTTTTTCCAGGTTCACGCCCGATTTGCGAACGACGCTGTTGCAGCACCGGCCTCGTCAACTTCGACAAAGCACTGGCGAGACGCCAGTGGCACCCTCCTAACACACCGCTGTTGCCGCACCGGTCTCTTTCGCATACTGCTTCGTTAGCTGCAGCGCGAACGTGCATTGAAGATTCACGTTGGCGTCGGTGATCAGGCCGTCTGCGGGGATGTGCTCGCGGACGATGGCTCCCTGCGTCAGGCCGATGGGGACCAGGGTTTGGCGGCGGGCGACTTCGGACTGTTCGACGATGCCGTAGACGGTGTAGCCCCCTTCGCCGTCGAGCAATGTGCCGGGCTCGAGCGGCTTTTTGGCGGCGGCGACCACTTCGGAGATCTGGCCGATCGGGGCGCCGACTGTTTCGCCGTAGACGAACATGCGGCCGATGCCGATGGGGACTTCGTGGCCGACGAAGTGCTGCGGGCGGTAAATCATCGCGTGTCCGCTCGTCTTGCCGATGATCATCCCGATGATTTCGCCGTATGTCGCGAGCGAGCGGATCGCTTCGGGATCTGGCGCGTCAAACACCGCGTACACGCCGCCGCGCAGGCTGCGCTCGACGGTGACGCCGTCGGTGCGCAGCGAGCTGACCGCCTCGACCACGCCTTCATGCTCGAGGATGCCTCCCTTCGATTTGAGACAAAGCGTGTCGGGCATCTCGCGCAGATCGACGGCGGGGAAGTGCAGGCCGCGGACGTCGGCCGTTAAGCCGGTGGCGTTGGAAAGGGTGGCCATCTCGATGGCGTGCTTCGTGCCGTCCAGAAACGAACAGAACACTTGCGCGTTGTAGTCTTGGCCGGTGAAGCCGTACAACCGCCCGACGTCGTCCGGCGTCGCGTGGCGGAATTCGGGGATGAACCGCGTCCCTTTTCCGGCGGCAATCACGCGGAACCCCAGCGAGCGCGCCCAATCGACCAGTTCGCAGGCCAGTGCCGGCTCGTCGCCGTACGCGAGGCTGTACATCACGCCGGCCTGATCGGCCAGACGGCGGAGAATCGGGCCGACCACAACGTCCGCCTCGATCGTCACCATCACGACGTGCTTGCCCCCGGCGATCGCCGCATGACCGTGCCGCGCTCCGGCCTCTGCGTTCCCCGTCGCTTCGACGACAACGGAGACGTTGCCGGCGATCATCGCTTCCGGATCGCTGGAAACGGCAAACGTCCCGCGCACGATGGCCTCGTTGACGCCACGCGCTGAGTCGACCGCGACGATGGCCTCATCCGGCACGCCGCCGAGCCGCAAGGCTCGTTTCGCACGATCGACGTTCAGGTCCGCGACGACGGCGATTCGCATCCCGGGCATGCGACAGATGCGGGCGATGATTTGCGTCCCGAAAGTCCCGGCGCCGATGATACCGACGTTGATCGTGCGGCCCGTCTCGTCGAGTTCGGCAAGTCGGCGGTACAGCATCATTACCTCAACCTTCTACTGGCGGTTTGACAAACCCCCCTCCCTTCCAGGGAGGGGCTGGGGGACTTCGGCGAGCTCAGTCGAG
>JBBDVZ010000308.1:0-18689 GCA_040903115.1 Planctomycetaceae bacterium | reverse complement strand
ATTGTGTCCGCGTTTTTGCTGACTCACGCATTGAAGACCGCCGGATGGATTTCGCCTAATGCAGAGATAGCGTTCAGCCACCTGGTGATGTTTGCCGGGGCGGTCGGCATCGGCGTTTTTTCCGCGGTGCTCACCGAGTGGATACACCAGCTCGGTCGCGTCGAAGCCAGCGCCGCCTTGGGTGTCGTGTTCACGACGTTCTTCGCGCTGGGGTTGTTGTTGATCCGCCTGGCAGCCGATTCCGTCGACATCGATCCCGAGTGCGTGTTTTACGGCAGAATCGACATGGTCGTCCTGAGCACCGTGGGAAAGACCGACATTCCGCAGGCAGCCATCACCAACGCAATCGTTCTGGCCGTCAACGGCCTGCTGGTGATCATCTTTTTCAAAGAGCTGCGCATCAGCACGTTCGACCAGGGTCTGTCGACGGCCATGGGCATCAACGCCAAGGTGATGAACTACGCCCTGATGGCCGTGACCGCTGCGACGCTGGTGGCCGCCTTCGAAAGCGTCGGCAGCATCTTGGTGATCGCGATGTTGATTGTTCCGGCGGCGACCGCGTACCTGTTGACCGATCGGTTGGGAGTGATGATTGTGCTCAGCCTGGTCTTCGCGGCGGCGAGCGCCGTTTTCGGCCGCGTCGGTGCGATTACGCTGCCGCCGATCATTTTCAGCCGTCTGGGCTTTTCCGACATCAGCGACGTCAACACCGCGGGCATGATGGCGGTGGCGGCCGGCGGATTTTTCGTATTGAGCCTGCTCGCAGGACCGCGATATGGAATTGTCAGCAAAGCGGTCAACCGGATCCGTCTCACGGTCCGAATTGTCGCCGAGGACCTGCTGGGGCTTTTCTACCGGCTGGAAGAAGCGGGAATGAAAACCGAAATGACGCAGGCGCCGCGGCTATTATCGCAGGCCGTTGGCGTCGGCCCCGTGCTGACGCGGCTTGCGCTGTGGCGGCTGACCAGGAAGGGTCGGGTGAAGGTGGACGCTGCCGGTTACCATCTCACCGACGCGGGGCGCGAATCAGCGCGCAGGCTCGTTCGCTCGCACCGGCTTTGGGAGAGCTACTTGGGACGCCATTTCAATCTTCCCGACGATCACCTGCACGAACCAGCTTCGCGCGTCGAGCACTACATCGATCCCCAACTCCGCGAAGAACTGGCCGCCGAGCTCGATCGGCCCGCACGGGATCCCCACGGCCGCGAAATCCCCGCCGAAGAAGGCGAACGGGAGTAGGGTGGGTGCCAACCCACCAACCGGAAGGACGAAGGAAATCCGAATGTTCAAAACCCGAGATATTGGTGCTTAATTGAATCGGATCGGACATTGTGACTTCGGGTAGTGGGTGCATGTTGTGTTGATGCCTATCGCGAGAGGATTCCGACAATCACAGGGAGACCAAAAAGAATAAGCCAGCCCATGAACGAGATCAGAAATGGTGGCGTTTCGACATTGACCCTGCCGTGCCCGATAAACCCCGTCGCACTTCCAAGTTGTTCCGGAAACCAGATCATCGCCAACGGAATCAATAAGGCAGCACCCATTTGCAGACCCTCCACCCCCGCGTCAAGAATCGCGAAAACCAAATAAGCACTGACAACGATCAGGCTTCCGGTCCTAGAGATGATTTCCCACCGTGACATTTACAACTCACGTCGCCATTGCCTTGGCCGATTCGTTCAACAACCGTTCCAATGTCCACCGCTCTTTCGCGAAACCCGCCGCAACGGCTGGCGTCGTCTTCAACGTCATGTGCGGACGGCACCAATTGTACCAGCAGTACCCGTAGGGCCGGTTTCACCGGCCCTACGGAAAACGGAATCAGCTTTCGCGCGACCACATGCCGCACAGCAGCCAATGTGCCAGTCGACGGTAAATGCGCATCGGCGTCAAGGCGGGCATCAGGCCGAATCGTGTCAGAACCCAGTTCGCGTCTCTGACGTCGTACACGCGGGGCCACCGGCCGGCGAGCTCCCGATTTTGTTGTGCTTCGGCTCCGTCCCAAATGCCCGCTCGGCCCTCGCCGTGATGGGCATAATCGTGGTTCTGATGCACGGCCTTCACAACGCCGCTGGCGTCGACCACGCGGTGCCCGCGGCACAGCGCACGGTAAATCAGCCAGTGGTCCCACACCGTGCGGCCGATCGCAAACGGCGGAATCTCGCCGAACGCTCCGCGCGGAAAGACGAAGTAGTCGATCCCCTGTGGCGAGTGCCGTTGGCCTCGTTGTTGCACGTCGCGGCGCAGTTGGTCATCCCAGCCGGCGGCGAAAGACAGAGGTCCTTCGACGTCGAGATCGAACCTCCGTCCGATCATCACAAACTTCGACAACCGTGTGGCCAGCCCATCGACCGCACGGGAAAAATCGTGCAACAGTATGATGTCGGAGTTCGCGTAGCATAACAGCGAATGCTGCGATTGCTGCTCGGCTTGCGCGAAAAGGTCGTCCAACCGCGGCGTGCCGTACTCATTGCGGGCGACGTCGGGAACGTGACGCAGCGAAAGCTCGCGGGCGACTTCCGCCGTGCCGGCTTCGTTGCCGAAGAGGATGACCTCGCAGTCGCGATCGAGAAGCTGCCAGCTTCGTATGGCGTTGCGTTGAATGACGCCGACGTGGCCCTCAAACGGCTTGGGCGCGGTAAAGACGGTCAGCTTCATCAGGGTGTCGCACAACGATCGGAAGATGGGCGTTTTCGAAACCGGTAAGTGTTGTAAAACTTGTGGGGATAATCGGCGCTCACGAGGTCGTACCCCTCGAAAAGTTCCTTCGCCTTTTCGTCGTCGTAGGCTTCCGAGAACGGGTTCTTCAAGTCCGACACCGGCGGGTCGGTCATGTGTCCGAATGTCGCGTCGTTCAACTTCCTGCCGGCGACGCATTGCATTTCGCGCAGATACCGGCGGTTGTACAGCATCACCTGGAAGATGGCCGCATCCTTGAGGAACCGCGTCAACCGGACCACGATGCGGCGCGCGTGCGGCGTATGATGCAGCACGCCCATCGACACGATGAGATCGAACGGCTCGTCGAAGTTGAGATCTTCGGCCGCTTCATCGCGGACGACGCAAAACGCCGCACGATCGACGAGCTTCTCCAACGTCAGGATTCGTTCGATGGCAGCGAGATTCGATGCGTTAATGTCGACAAACGTGACGTGCGCATCGCGACGGCGGCAGAGAACTTCATAACCGTAAAAGCCGATGCCGCTGCCGTAGTCCATCACGCGTGGCCGCGAAATCCCGTCCAATGACTCGAGCGCGCGCTGGTAGCCAATGCGGCGTTCGTCTTTCTTGCGGGCGATTTCGACTTCGCGGCGGAACTCGTCACCGAGTTGTTCGTCGGAGATCTCGCCGAGCGCGCGGCTGTTGAAGGGGTTGCTTCCCTGGGCGCGCGGGACGTTGGTCCAATACGCGCGGGCGTCGTCGAAGCGATAGGGTTCGGCGACCGCTGACGGCAAAACCAGGCTCCTCGCCGCCAACGCCAGCTTTCGCGGCATCTTCAACAACCAGGCACTCCACTGAGAGATCGAATTTGTCGGCACGCCAACGTCACTCCATGTTGTCCGTCCAGAGCGGGTTGGTCGCCAACGCAATCGCGGCAATCGAACTCAGCGAGCACACTTCGCCGTTGTGCGCCGCTTGGGCGAGTTGGGTGGGCGTCAACAACAGGATTTCCATCTCTTCCAGGTCGCCCGATTTCGGGTCCGCGATGCGTGTCGCTTTACGTGCTGAGAACAAGTGTGCCCGGCCACAGCCATAATTCGAGTTGACCGAGTAATTGCCGAGCGCATGCCAGTTCTCGGCTGCGTGGCCTGTCTCTTCCAGGAGTTCCCGCTGGGCGGCCACGAGAGGATCCTCGTGTTCCTCGATCATTCCAGCCGGCAGCGTCAGGCTCACGTTGCCGATGCCGTGCTTGTATTGCCGTTCGACAATTACCCGCCCGTCTGCGGTTTCGGCGAACACGACGGCAAACTCGGTGAGGCGAACATAGTGGTAGTCGTCGATGACGCGGCCGCCGGGCAAACGAACTCGTTGCCGCGAAATATAAATCCAAGGCGGCGCGGCGAACACTTCCCGCTGATCGACAACCTCCCACAACTCCAAGTGACGGCCGGAGTGACCGCCCGGCTGATGGTCGGTATGCGTCATGGGGTTCACCGGTCGGATCATGGAGTGGTCGAAGCGTCCGATCGCACCCTCGCACCCACGGGCGGACGAGCGTAGAGTTCCGTCAGCTTCTCGACTTCGTGCATCCACAGCGCGCTGCTGGCGTCGCTGGGCATTCGCCAATCACCCCGGGGCGACAGAGCCACCGATCCGACCTTCGGCCCGTCGGGGATGGCCGACCGCTTGAACTGGGCGGCACAAAACCTGCGGTAAAACACGCCCAGCCACTCGAGCAGCTCGGACGCCGAATAGTCACTGCCGAACGCATGGCCCGCCAGAAAGAAAACTTTGCGCGGCGAGAACGGATGCCGGACCGTGTGAAACAGGAAAAAGTCGTGCAGCTCGTACGGGCCGATGCTGCTTTCGGTTTCCTGCGTCAGCCCCCCCTGCTCGTCCAGCGGAAGCAGCTCCGGCGTGATCGGCATGGCGCAGATGTCATGCAGAACATTGGAGACCTCGCCGCTGAACTCCTCATCGGCACACCAGCTCACCAGGTGCTTGACCAGCGTCTTGGGAATACTGCAATTGACGTTGTACATCGACATGTGGTCGCCGTTGTAAGTGCACCAGCCCAGCGCCAGCTCGGAAAGATCTCCCGTGCCGACGACAATACCGCCGACCTGGTTGGCGATATCCATGAGAATCTGGGTCCGCTCACGCGCTTGCGAGTTCTCGTAAACGACATTGTGCGTCGTTTCGTCGTGGTCGATGTCATCGAAATGCTGGCGGACGGCCGCGTCGATGCTGATCGTTCGCAATGTCACCCCCAGCAATTGGGCCAATCGCTCGGCGTTGCTGCGAGTGCGCGCGGTGGTGCCGAACCCCGGCATGTTGACGGCGATGATTCCGGAGTGATCGAGCTCCAGCGTGTCGAAGGCCTTGATGGTCACCAACAGCGCCAAGGTCGAATCCAAGCCGCCGGAAATTCCGATGGTGATTTGATTCACGTCGGTATGTTTCAGGCGCTTCGCCAGCCCCGTCGATTGGATGGCAAAAATCTCGCGGCAATGGGCCGCGGTCTCACGGCGGTCGGAAGGCACAAACGGCGTTCGCGACAACGGGCGATGCAAGGCCGGCTGCCAGGCGGACGGCATCACCGGTTCTGGCAGCTTGAAGTCGGCGACACGAAACGCTTTTGAGGGGCGCGAGGCCGAAAAGCTGCTGTTGCGAATCCGCTCTTGCGCGAGGCGCTCGACGTCGATCGTCGACGTGACAAACGACGTCTCGAAACGAAATCGCTCCGTCTCGGCCAGCAGCAGCCCGTTTTCCGCGATCATCGAATGGCCCGAGTAGACCACGTCGGTCGACGACTCGCCCGGACCGGCGGCGGCGTACAAATAAGCAGCCAGGCAGCGGGCCGACTGTTGTCGCACCAGGTCGCGCCGGTATTCGGCCTTTCCCAGCGTCTCGTTGCTGGCAGAGAGGTTCAACAGCACGGTGGCTCCCGCCATGGCCATTTGGCCGCTGGGCGGTTCGACGGCCCAAAGGTCTTCGCAGATCTCGATGCCGATGACGCAGCCTGGCAGGTTCTCGGCCCGAAACAGCAGGTCTTCCCCAAACTCGACTTCGCGGCCATTGATGTTGACCGAATCGACGGTGCGATCGAAGGCCGATGTAAACCACCGCTTCTCGTAATACTCGTTTGTGGTGACGATATACGATTTCGGCACCAGCCCGAGCAACGCGCCGCCACTCAGCACCGCGGCACAATTGTAAAGCTTGCCGGCCTCGGCCAGCGGCAGCCCGACGACCGCTGTCAGGCCGTGCGTCTCGGTGGCCTCGGCGATCGTTTGCAATGCTTCGCGGGCCTTCTGAAGCAGCAGCGACTGATACTGCAAGTCGGCGCAGGTGTAGCCGGTCAGCCCCAATTCGGGAAACAGTACCAGGCGACAACCTTCGCCCGCGCACGCGGCCAGCGCGTCGATGACGCGCGCGGTATTGAATTCGACGTCGGCGACGCGCAACTCGGGCGTGACGGCGGCGACTTCAATCAGGCCAAATTCCGACAATGACATTCGTTGCGGCACAAATCGGCACTCTCTAAAAGAGTGGTGGGTGCCATGCCCACCGCTTTGGGTGGGCATGCATTCGAGGACATGCCCACGCAAAGCCGTGGGCATGGCACCCTACGCCGTTAACCCTTTTCGTGTGCCACTGGCTTTGCCAGTGCCCTTCGCACGGTTGACGAAGACACGGGCTGAGCCCGTGGCACCCCAAGAACAAGCTAAATCGAACGGTTAACGGCGTAGCATGGCACCCGGCGCTAAGTACTGCTATTTCAATGAGAAGCGTTGGGGACGTTTTTTTCAAGATCCATGTCGTCGGGTTTACCCCATCATGCACCATTTCCCAATGGCTCAACCGGAATAACCGGGCGGCGAGTCGGCGTGACGACGTATATCGCCCAAATTTGCCGGATCCGCAGAAACGGACGCCGTTGGCAAGATGGCGAAAGCGACGGGCGGCGGCGGCACTTTTTCCTTGACTCTCCGATTTTGTCCCTTGATAATCGGGTGGACCAAAAACCCGGACTCCTGCCGCCCGAATTCGGGACGATCGTCTCGCACCAATCGTTGCCGGACCCGCGGAAGGAGTCTTTTTTTTCAGGTCACGGTTCCCAGTCGAAGACACCTCGGTCGTCGACACTTGGCGACTTCGTTGAAATTTTATGCGTATCGCCACCGACTGTTGGTGGTTGCTACGTTCCGATAATCGCGTTTTGTTTTTATTTCCCCCTTTTTTCAACGATTCAAGGTGGCAGTCTATGAAAACGTCAGTCGTCGGACTGGGAAAGCTGGGTGCTCCACTTGCCGCGGTGCTTGCTTCCAAGGGCCATAGCGTCATTGGAGTGGACATCAACGAGGAGTTTGTGCGGAAGGTCAACGCGGGCGAGGCGCCGGTCTTCGAACCGCGACTGGCGGAAATGATTCAGGAAAACCGCGAGAGGCTGTCGGCCACCACCGATTGCCGCCGGGCCGTGCTCGAGAGCGACGTCACCTTCATCATCGTCGCCACGCCCAGCGACGAGACCAAGCGGTTCTCGCTGCGATACGTGTTTCCGGTCGCCGAGACGATTGGAAAGGCGATCGCCGAGAAGTCGTCGTACCATCTCGTCGTGCTGACGAGCACGGTGATGCCCGGCTCGTGCGAGAAAGAAGTTGTTCCCGTGCTCGAGGAGGCTTCGGGAAAGCAATGCGGCGTCGACTTCGGACTCTGCTACAACCCCGAGTTCATCGCGCTGGGCAGCGTGGTTCGTGACATGTTGAATCCGGATTTCGTCCTGATCGGCGAGTCGGATTCGAAGGCCGGCGAGATCCTCGAAAGCATCTACGACAACCTGTACGAGCAAAACAAGTCTCGGCCGCCGGTCTGCCGCATGAACTTTATCAATGCCGAGCTGTCCAAGCTCACCGTCAACACGTTCGTGACGACGAAGATTTCGTACGCCAACATGCTGGCCGGCGTATGCGAGAAGCTTCCCGGTGCCGACGTTGACGTTGTGACCTCGGCCATCGGCTGCGATAGCCGCATCGGCAAAAAGTATCTCAAGGGAGGTCTTCCGTACGGGGGCCCCTGCTTTCCGCGCGACAACGTGGCATTTGCAACGTTTGCCTGCGCGGTGGGCGCCCCCGCCAACGTTGCCGAAGCCACCGACGAGATCAACCGGCTGCGGAACATCGGCATCGAGGAAATGATTTCTTCGCGGCTTTCCAACGGCGGCCGCGTGGGAATTCTCGGCTTGTCGTACAAGGCAAACACCGACGTCGTCGAAGTCTCGCCCGGCATCGCGCTCGCCAAACGCTTGATCGAAAACGGGCGTCCGGTCGTCGTCTACGACCCTGCCGCGATGAATAATGCGCGGAGCGAGTTGGGCGATTCCGTCGAGTATGCATCGTCGGCGGTCGAGTGCGCCGGCCAGGCCAGCGTGCTGGTTGTCGCCGTTCCCTGGGACGAGTTCCGCAAGCTTTCCGCGAACGACCTGTTGCAAAACGGCGAGCGGCCGACAATCATCGATTGTTGGCGGGTGCTCCAGTCCGACGACTTCACCCATGCCGCGGAGTTTCTGTCGCTGGGAATGGGTCCCGCGGCACCGGCTTTGTCCGAAGCCGTGCCGGAGCGGGTCCACTAGACTTCGACTCGCCCAGGATTCATCCGCCGGCTGCCGGCCGTTAAGGGGGGTTGTACGCTCATGTCCGACAAGCTGATCGTCGTCGCCGGTGGCGGAGGATTTATCGGCGGCCATCTCGTGGCGGAGCTGCGGAAGCGCGGCGACGTTTCGATCCGTTCCGTCGACATCAAGCCATTCAATGAATGGTACCAGATGTTCGACGACGTCGAGAACCTGCAGCTCGACCTGAAAGACCTCGATTCCTGCCACGAGGCATGCGCCGGCGGCTACGAGGTATACAACCTGGCGGCCGACATGGGGGGCATGGGTTTTATCGAAAACAACCGCGCGCTGTGCATGCTGTCGGTGTTGATTAACACCCACATGATGATGGCGGCACGCGAGGCCGAGGTTGACCGGTTCTTTTATGCATCGTCGGCGTGCGTCTACAACGCCGACAAGCAAGTCAGCGAAGACGTCGTGCCGCTCAAGGAGGAGGACGCCTACCCGGCCATGCCGGAAGACGGTTACGGCTGGGAAAAGCTGTTCTCCGAGCGGATGTGCCGGCACTTCCGCGAAGATTTCGGCGTGAACACGCGCGTGGCGCGGTTCCACAACGTTTATGGTCCGGAAGGCACGTGGGACGGCGGACGCGAAAAGGCGCCCGCGGCCGTCTGCCGCAAGGTCATTCACGCCAAGGAGACCGGGAACCACGAAATCGAAATCTGGGGCGACGGCAAGCAGACGCGCAGCTTCATGTACATCGACGATTGCCTGCACGGCATCGACCGCATCTTGCACAGCGACATCTTGGAACCGATCAATTTGGGTTCGAACGAGTTGGTGACCATCAACGGGCTCGTCGACATGGTCGAGGACATCGCCGGCATCAAACTCAGCCGGAAGTACAACCTGTCGGCCCCCAAAGGCGTGAACGGCCGGAACAGCGACAACACCCTCATCAAAAAGTATCTCCGTTGGGAACCTTCGATCCGTCTTCGCGACGGAATGGAGAAAACCTACGCCTGGATCTACGACCAATACCTTGCGCGAAAGGACAACGCCCCGGCGAAGGTCTGAGCACGGGGTGCCATGGCCACGGCTCTGCGTGGCCATGTCCTCGGGCGTTATGCCCACCCAAAGCTGTGGGCATGGCACCCACCGTCATATGATGGACGGTCTACTAAATCGCGGAGCCACGCGTGCTGAGTTGACTACCGTGAATCCATCTCAGCCCGTCACCGTCTCGGTCGTCATCCCCTGCTTCAATGCCGCCACGTACATTCACGAGGCGATCTCGTCGGCCCTCAATCAGACTTATCGGCCGCTCGAAGTGCTCGTCATCGATGATGGGTCGACCGACGAGTCGGCCGAGGTGGCCGCCTCGTTTGGCGAGCCGGTGCGGGTCATCCAGCAGCCGAATCAAGGTGAATCGGTCGCGCGGAACCGCGGGATCGACGAGGCGCGCGGCGATTGGATTGCCTTTCTCGACGCCGACGACGTCTGGAAGCCGGAAAAGCTCGAGCGCCAGATCGCATTGATCGACGACGGAGTGGTCTGCATTCACACGGCTGTGTTTGAATTCGGCAGCCGCCAGCGCGTCAACGACGTCTCGCTCCTTCCACCCGAAGTGCGCTATGACATCGAGAACCTTTCGGTGAAAGGGTTGATCCATCCCTCGAGCGCGCTGGTAAGAAGAAGCGCCCGCGGCCGCTTTCCTACGTGGACGCAGTACTCCGAAGACCAGTTTTACTTTCTTGACCTCGTTCGCGAGGGTGAAATTCGCATGGTCGCCGCCCCGCTGTCCGGGCATCGCAACCACGCCGCGAATCAGTCGTCGATGGCAGACATCGAAGTCCACCGACACCAGGCGATCCTGGAATGGCTCGACCGAAACTCCTGCCAACTGAGTGAACGACAGGTCGCCAACATTCGTCGTCGACGACATGATGGCCTCGTCTACGAAGCCGTTGCGGCACTGGCAATCGGACGGATGGACACCTTTCGCCGAATTCGCCGCTACGCTCTCGGGCATGGCCCGTTCATGCCTGCAGCGTGCCGTGTTTTGTGCAAAGCGATCGGCCAGCAGACCTGGGCCTTGCTATCGGGCCGGAAAGTGATTTTGCCGTATTGAAGCCGCATTTCCTGGTTCCCAAGCTCCGCTTGGGAACCCACTGTCTCGAAGCTCGACTCGACTGAGCTCGCCGAAGTCTGCTTCGAGTGGCGCGGTGACGCGAAGCGGAGCTTCGCGAAAATGCGTTCCCAAGCAGAGCTTGGGAACGAGATGTTCAAAATTCCAGCAATTATGAATCAGCCTGTGACGGCATCATTAGCCCTATCATCCGACACGCGAAGCGAGCGTGGCTGGACCGTCGTGGTCGTATTGGCGATGGCGTACTTCGCGGTTCGCGCCGGATTCTACGCGATCAATATCGCGCCCTACGTCCCGCCCGACGAAAAAGCGCACTTTGGCATCAGCGAAGTCTTCGCGAAGACGTGGCTGCTTCCCAACGATTCACCCGAATCTTACCGCTACGGGCTGATCACGCATGTGCCCAGCCTGTACTACTACGTGATGGGGCGCGTGGCGAACCTCAATGTCTTCTTCGATTCGGACCTGCCTTTTCTGAGACTGGCGAATGCGCTCCTGGGCACCTTCACCGTGCTCTTCGCGTATTTGTGGATGCGACGCTTCACGACGAATCGGTTGGCCTGCGGCCTGTTTGCCGTCGTGATCACCAACATTCCCATGTTCACGTTTTTGTGCGGGTCGGTGAATTACGACAACCTGACCAACCTGCTGGCGGCCGTGAGCGTGTACTATCTCACGCGATTTTTCGAGGCCTATCGGGCTGAACATATGGCCGCTTTTTTGATCGCCGTGTTGTTGGGTTCGCTGACGAAGGTCACGTTCTTGCCGTTGGCGGGAATGTTGGGCCTCGTGCTGCTCTTGCAAGAATGGCGGACGCTGGGGAGTTTGCCGGCGCAACTTGCGCATAAGTTTCGCCGATCGATCGGCCGCGGAATGCTGCTCTCGACAGCCGTGCTGCTGCTCCTCGGCACAAACGTCTATCTCTACGGGGGCAACCTGGTGCGATTCGGACGACTTGTTCCCGTTGTGCAACAGGTCCTCACTCAAGACCAGTGCATGCAAAACCCGGTTTTCGCCCGCGACTACATCACCAAAGCGTTTCGAGAGGGGCGGATCGGCGTAGCAGAGGCGATGGCTCTCACGGATCAGATCGATGACCTATCGATCAAGCAAGCCACCATCGCCATGTTGAACGAGGCACTTCGACTCCGAAAAAACAATGACCAGCAAGACCGGCTGCCCCCGAACGACGATCCCGTTCCGCGCGACAATCCGGAACAGCCCGGCGGCCAGGGTCAATTCAACGTGCAAAGCTTCGCCGCACCGCCGCAACAGTCATTGGCCGATGCGCCCCGCTTCGATCCCAAACAGTACACAGCGAATCCCCGACGCGTTGCTGACAGTCAAGACCGCGGACCGCAACCGGCCTCGCGTGCCCGCTATCTCGTCTTCTGGATAGCGCAATTGGGAGCGACCACGTTTGGAATCCTCGGACAGCTTTCCATCTTCATGCCGACATGGCAATTGGGCTTTTATGCCGCGATCTTCGGTTTGGCATTCCTCGTCTTCGTGACGACGCGGCTCGTACCGGCCTGGCGGCGCCATCCGGATTTCGGTCGCGCCGTTAACCTTTACTTCGTGGCTGGAGTTGTCCTGGCGTACACTGCTGTGCTGTTCGAACACAACTACGCGTCGTATTTGCGAACGGGGATGGCGGTCCTGGCTGTTCAGGGACGCTACCTCTTTCCGGTCATGGTTCCCATGTACGGCCTGCTGGTCTGCTATTTGCTCTGCTATTGGCCTCGTCGCGTGCAGTGGCTGGTTGCGGTGGCAACGGCGGCCTGGTTCGTTGCCGGCGACCTTCCGTTTTTCCTGGCCGAGGCCACGCCGCAGTGGTTCGCGGCATCAGTCGCCCCTTAGCCGCGGGGGCGACATCGGCTGATCGGAGAGGCTCAGAAGCCATGTCCAATTCGGCGGGTTGTATCGGTTCTGACGGAATTCAACCGTGCGGGTGTCGACCTGGACTTCGTTGTGGATATGAGCCGATTTTTTCGCGGCCACTTGCCACTTCAGCCGCCCGACGCAGCCGCCTTCGACGCAACCTTTTATGACGATTCGCACGCCCTGCTGCGCAAAACGCCGTCGACCTCGGGCGAATAGAGTTGGGGAAGCGCGTCGGGCTTTGTTAGAATAATTTGTCGGCAAAAATCCACCGTCGTGGGGGGAAGCCAAAAGAGATTCAGAGATGGGACACGAGCCGCTCCTCAAAGCAAAGAACAAGAATGCACCCATGACGTCGTTGGCAACCGATCTCGCTCGCCCCGAGTCGAGCCGTAAGCAACTGCCGGAGTCGTCGCGCACGACTTATCGCGTTCCGGCGCGGCCGCAAAGGTTGGTGGTCATCGTCCCGGCGCATAACGAAGAGAAAACCATCGGGCAGGTGATTGCGAACATCCCCTGCACCATTGACGACGTCGAGGAAGTCAAGGTGGTCGTCGTCAACGACTGTTCGACCGACCGCACGGCCGACATCGCGCGCGAGGCCGGCGCCATTGTCGTCTCGCATCCCAACAGGCACGGCGTGGGAGCCGCCTTCATGACGGGCATCGACGCGGCCCTGCGGCTGCAGGCCGACGTCATCGTCAACATGGACGGCGACGGCCAATTCGATTCGCAGGACATTTCGAAGCTGATCCGCCCGATTCTTTATGAGAGCCACGGGTTCGTCACCTGCACGCGTTTCGCCGATCCCGCGAATTCGCCGGAAATGCCGCGGCTGAAGCTGTGGGGCAACCGGATGATGTGCCGGCTGATCAACCTGATTATTCGGCGTGGCAAGTTCACCGACGTGTCGTGCGGGTTCCGCGCCTATTCGCGCGAGACCGCATTGCGGCTCAACTTGTACGGCCGTTTTACCTACACGCAAGAGTCGTTCATCGATTTGGCCTCGAAGGGCATCTTGATGACCGAGATTCCATTGCGGGTGCGCGGCACGCGCGAGTTCGGCAAAAGCAAGGTCGCTTCGAACCTGTTCTGGTACACGCTGCAAACGGTCCCCATCATGGCCCGCGCGGTTCGCGACGTCCGCCCGCTGACGTTCTTCGGCACGATCGGGTTGGTGTTTCTGCTGCTCGGCTGCACGATGTTCGGTTTCGTCGGCGTTTGGTGGTTGATTCACGAAAGAACGTCCCCCTGGACCTCTTTGCTGACGATTGGATCGGGCAGCTTGGTCATGGGGCTGGTCATTGGCTTTATCGCCTTGATAGCCGACCAGATCGGGCGCGGACGCAGGATTGACGAGCAACTTTTGTATTACGCCCGTGTGCGATACTTCAAAGAATTCGCCGACGACGCGCCCTCATCGCCGGGGGCCGAGGCGAGACCCGGTTCACACGAAGAGGTTTCGCCGGCGCACCCATTCGAGAAATAACCGCCGCCGATGCTGACGCGCAAAAAACCCTTCAAGCGGCATGGCTTGTGGGCCGCTTATCGATAGCGCCCCGGCGAGTCCGAGCAAACTGGTGAGCCGCGAATGTCGCCGAACGACCTCGAGCAGGAAACGCGGATTGCCCGCAGCTACTTCAGCGATTTCGCCGACGACTATAACAGCGCGCTCGACGGCCGGCCGGCGCGAAGCCTGCTGCACGGCATCGTCAACCGCTTATTCCGGCGGAATACCCTCAGAGCTCGGACTCGCGTCGTCCGTGACGTTCTCGCGCGCTATAACATCGCCGGAAAAACGGTGCTCGACCTTGGTTGCGGCCCGGGCGAGCTGGCGGTGATTGCCGCTAAAATGAAAGCACGCGTCACGGGGGTCGACATTGTCGACGAGATGATTGCCATTGCCAACTCCCGCGCGGGCCGGGCCGGCGTCGCCGATTCCGTCGAGTTTCGCGTGGCCGATCTTGTTGCGGCTCCGGTCGATGCCGCGGACGTCACGCTGCTCATTGGGGTCATTGAGTATTACGGCAACCTGCGGCCGCTGCTTTCGAAGGCCTGCCGGGCCACGCGAGAGGTTTTGATTGTCGCCGACACGCGCGGCCCCTACTGGCGGCGGCAATTGCGATATCTACTGGCCCGCATCAAGCGATTTCGCGTTTACTATCACCCGCCCCGCGAAGTCGCGGACCTCGTCGGCGAACAGGGCTTTCGCGAAAAAGACCACGTCGTCGGCCACTCCTTTACCGTGATGGTTTTCGAACGAACCGGGGAAGCGAGTCGTGATGGCTGAGCGTCCATGTCGGCTGGCGCTCTCGGTCGACCTCGAGGAGTGGTACCACTCGGGCCGCTGGGTTGATGGAGCTTCAATTCGACCGGTTCCCGACATGCAACAGCTTTTCCGCAAGCTGTATGGGTCCGACCGGCCGGCGGGAGAAATCATTGCACCCACGCGAACGCTGCTCGACTTATTCGACCGCCACGGCGTTAAGGCGACGTTTTTTGTGCTCGGCGAAGTCGCACAGTACTATCCGCACCTGGTGCGCGAAGTCGCCGATCGCGGGCACGAAATCGCCTGTCATGGCATGCATCATGTCGACATGAGCATTCTCGATCCCGGCGAATTCGCGTCGCAGCTCGATCGATCGATCGAGTTAATCGAACGAGCCGCCGGCGTTCGGCCGCGCGGGTATCGCGCTCCCAATTTGATTTATGAACCGTGGGCGACGCGAATTCTCGAAGCGCGCGGCTTCGCGTACGACGCCACCGTTTGTGCGTCCAGGCCGCTCGGCGGAAAGTACCAGGGTTGGGCGAACGCTCCGTCGCATCCCTATCATCCAAGCTACGACGCCATCGGGACTCCTGGCGACGCGCGGCTGGTCGAGGTGCCCCTGCCCTCGTTCCCCGTTCTCAGGTTCAACGGAGGGTCGAGCATCATGACCCGTGTCGTTGGCTACTCATGGACGTATCACACGCTGCGGCATTCCATCAAAACCGGAGACACGAGCTATTACCTGCATCCGTGGGAAATCGGTCCCAGGCCGAATCGACCCGCCCCATCGTGGAAATCGCGGCTCTTTTTGCGGCGCACCGGGCCCTGGTTTTCCAACGCGCTGGAGCGGATTCTCCGGGCGTTTTCCGGCCGCATTGTGACGGTGGGTGAAGTCGCCGCCACGCTGTATGATCGATCGGTCGGGTGATTCGTCCATGCGCATTCTGGTCAGCACGAGCACGTTTCCGAGTTCGCTCGATGACGGCATTCCCCGGTTCGTTTACGATCTTGCCGAGTCGCTGGCGGCGCACGCCCAAGTGACTGTGCTGGCCCCCGGAACGTCCGACGCCTCCGGGCGAACGACGATGGGCACGCTCGACGTGCGGCGGTTCGGCTATTTCTGGCCGCGCCGATTGCAGCGCCTGACACCCAGCGGCGGACAAGGAATGAGCGACAAGATGCGCGAGTCGTGGCTCGCCTGGGGGCAGGTCATGCCCTTCCTCGTGCGGCAAAGACTTGCGACCCGCCGACTTGTCCGCGAGCTTGATATCGACGTCGTTAACGCGCACTGGATTGTGCCGCAGGGCCTCACGGCGGCTTGGGCGCTGGGGCGACGTCACGAGGCCAAGCTCCTGCTGCACGTTCATGCGGCCGACGTCTACTTGCTGCAGCGGCTGCCGCTGGGCCGGGTGATCGCGCGCTACGTCGTGAAACGATGCGATGCGATTTTTTCCGCTGGCAGCCACGTCCGCGATTGTCTCGACGAGCTGTTGGGGTTTCCCTCGAATGCGCAGTTGCAGCCAATGGGCGTGCATCTCGAATTGTTCCGGCGTCCGCAGAATGCCGACGCTACGGCCAAACGATTCGCAGCCGACTTTCTCGACGGTTACGTCCTGTTCGTCGGACGCTTCGTGGAGAAGAAAGGCACGGCGTACTTGATCCGCGCGCTGCCGCACGTCCTGCAACAGATCCCTCATTTGGGGCTGGTGCTGGTGGGCAGCGGGGCGGAAGAAAACAACCTTCGTCGCGAAGTCGAAACTCTCGGTCTCGAGCGGTTGGTGCGCTTTGTCGGACGGCAAACCCACGGAGAAATCGTCGAACTGTTGCGAGATTGTCGCGTGGCCGTCGTTCCCTCGATCATCGACAGCCGCGGCGAGACCGAGGGGATGCCCACCGTGGTGATCGAAGCGATGTCGGCCGGCGTTCGCGTCGTCGGTAGTGCCGTCGACGGGATCCCCGATATCATCAACCACGAGCAAAACGGCTGGCTGTGTCGCCCGAAGGACCCGGACGATTTGGCGGCGAAAATCCTTACGGCCCTCAACGATCCCACGCCCTCGGCGGTCACGCAGTCGGCCATCGAAACATCGCAGCGATTCGGGTGGCCGCAAGTCGCGGCGAACTATTTAGAGTGCATGCAGCGCCTCGTGAATGGGGAGAAGGCCGCCACATGACAGCCTTCGTCCTCGGCCTGCTCGATGTTCTGCGCCAAAAACGCCGTGCGTTGGAGGACTCGCTGACGCGCGCGGGGATCGCTCACACTCTCTCCCCCGCTCGGTATCGGTTGCATCGAGCCATCGCGCGAGCCATTGATGAATATGCCCGCGGCGATTGTCTGGACGCGGGCAGCGGCCGCTCTCCCTACAAGCAGCTACTCTTGGCGAATGGCGCGTCGCTGGTAAGCATCGACGTGGAGGACCGCGCGGGGCAAGTCGACCGCATTGCCGATTTGCAGGACATGCCTCAAATCGCAGATGGTTCGTTCGATACGATCGTTTGCACGCAAGTGCTCGAACATCTCCCCCGGCCCTGGCAGGCCGTGCGCGAAATGCGCCGCGTGCTGCGTCCGGCCGGCAAGCTGATCGTCACCGTGCCGCACCTGTCGATCATTCACGAAGCCCCGCACGATTATTACCGTTTCACCTGTTACGGATTGAAAGCGCTCTGCGAACAATCCGATCTTGAAGTGATTCGCCTTGAACCAACGGGAGGCCTTTTCTCCTTTCTGGGGCACTCCGCCAGCCTGGTGCTCATGTGCACGGTTGGAGCCATCCCCGGTATGAGGTGGATTTCGTGGGGTTTGAATTACGTGTTTGTTCGCCTGATCGAACTTTTGGACCGCTGCTTCGGTTTACCCGAGCTGTACCCCTGCGACTATTTACTTGTCGCGCGTATGCGGAATGGTTGATTCATCGAGCTATTGGGCTATGACAAGTAACGTACCGTCAGTGCTGATTGTCAGCACGACGCTCAATACGGGCGGCGCTCAACGGTTCGTCAGCACATTGCTGGCCCATTTGGATCGTTCGGCTGTTCGGCCTTCGCTGTGCCTGTTGCGGCGCGACGTCGGTTTTCCGCTAGCCGATGACGTTCCCTTGCACGTTCTCGATTGGCAAAGCCCTTGGGGTTTTCCCCGAATGGTGCGAAAACTGAGTCGCTTGATCGACGAGGTCAAGCCCGACGTTCTCTTGAGCAACATCACTGCGGCGAATTTGGTATGCGGGTTGGCTTTGGACCGCTGCTCATACCAACCCCGTTGGATCGCCCGTATCGGCAACTCGCCGCTGCGTTACGGAAACCCGCTGCGTCGGCTGATTGCCAAAAGAACGTATGGCCGCGTCGCGCAGTTTGTCGTCAACTCCGCTGGCTTAACTGAAGACGTCGTTCGGTTGTTCCCTCCAAGCCGAGGCAGGATTCGCGTCATCGCCAACCCCACCGATTTTCAGGCCATCGACGCACTCGCCGACCAACCTGCCGAATACCAGCACAGTGGCAACGTGCCGCTGCTTGTCGCAGTCGGGCGGCTGTTCGAGCAGAAACGGTATGACGTGATGCTCAACGCCTTTGCCGTGGCGCGTCGCAATCGCCCTGCTGACTTGTGGATTTGCGGCGAAGGCCCACGCCGGCGCTCCCTCGAGCGGCAGATTCGTCGACTGGGTCTTGGTGATTCCGTGCGACTGCTCGGGTACTGCAGCAATCCGTTTGCCCTGCTGCGGCAAGCGACGCTGTTCGTAATGTCGAGCGACTTCGAGGGGCTGCCCAACTCGTTGATTGAAGCCCAAGGCCTGGGGTTGCCCGCAGTTTCGACGCGTTGTCCCTGGGGACCGGATGAGATCATCGTTGACGGCGTCACCGGACGGCTGACCAACGTCGACAATGCGCAGGCCCTGGCATCGGCGATCAGCGAACTCTTGGACGATCCCCCTCGGCGGCAGGAGATGTCACTCGCCGCGAAACAGCGGGCGCGATCGTTGTACGACGTTGCGCGATTGACGCGAACGTGGGAAGAGCTCATCACCGATGTGCCGGGAAGAGAGAGGGGGGGAGAGGGGGGGATGGGGAGAGCGGCTGTGTTGAATTTCAAGGGATCACGCTTTCAAGTTGAGGATTCC
>JBBDVZ010000307.1:0-18769 GCA_040903115.1 Planctomycetaceae bacterium | reverse complement strand
GGACCCTAAGCCCGAGCGGCCTTACAACAACCGCGGCCCGTTCGCGACGATTCCCACAAAGCTGCCCGGCGTCTTTATCTGCGAGCATCTGCCCAAGCAGGCAGCGATGCTCGATAAGTTCACAATCATCCGCTCGGTCGACTGCTACAAGAGCAACCACGAGCCGGATCACATCATGCAGACGGGCAACCGCGAAGCGGCCCCGCGCGTCAACCGCAACGGCGACAAGTATCCGGCCATCGCCTCGATTTGCGCAAAGATTCGCGGGCCGAACCACCCCGCGATGCCTCCGTACGTCGCGTTCATAAAGTACAAGTCGCACATCGCGTGGGCCGGCTATTTGGGAAAGAAGTACGATCCCTTCATTGCCGACACCGCGACCAAGTTGCCCATTTACACGTCCGACGGCAAGAACACCGGCCAGATGACCGGGGGCGACCGGTTTCGATTGCCGTTGACGCTCGACCAATCTCGCCTGACAGATCGCCGCGCGCTGGCCCAGCAGTTCGACCGGTTGCGCAGCGGTATCGATCAGGGTGGCTCAATGGACGCATTCAACTCGTATCAACAGCAAGCGGTCGACATGGTCCTCGGCCGCCGCGCTCAGGACGCCTTCGACATCGACAAGGAGCCGGCCGACGTCCGTGCGCGCTACGGAAACCACCTTTGGTGTCAGCAGACGCTCTTGGCCCGTCGGCTGGTGGAGGCGGGCGTCAGTTTCGTCACGATTGATCTCAGCCATCACCCCGCCTCGGGTTCGTGGGACACGCACGGCATTCCCGGCTGCGTGTACGGCGGAATCTCGGACGGTCTAAAGCCCCTATTGCCGACGTTCGACCATTTGCTCACGACGCTGGTGAACGACCTCGACGAACGAGGCTTGCTCGACGACACGCTGGTACTTGCCATGGGCGAGTTCGGGCGCACGCCGAACATGGGCACGCAAGGCAGCGTCGACGGCCGCAATCATTGGCCGGCCGTGATGTCGATGGCGCTGGCAGGGGGCGGATTTCGACACGGCCAGGTCATCGGCGCCAGCGAAGCCGACGGCGGCAAAATCAAAGAGCGTCCCGTCACGCCGGGCGATATCGCCGCGACGATTTATCACCACATGCAAGTGCCGCTGGGTGCGACCTATCTCGATGCGCGCGGACGACCAAACTTCATCGTCGTCGACGGCGCACCGATTGCGGAGTTGATTTAAGAGCCGTGGGGTTGATCCCCACGGTCCTCGGCGATTGTCATCAAACCCGCCCCGAGCACTCGCGCGTTTTCGCTGTGTTGGCCGAAGACCGGTGGGATTAACCCGCCGGCTCGAAGGGTCACATCAACGCTCGGCCTTGCGAACGCATCAGCCGATTGTCATGATTTGCCTAGCGACCGGCCGAGGATGAATGCGTGCTGACCTTTCGCGGAAAAGGTGTGCGGCTGTGTGACGGGCTCTCGCGGCGCGAACTGTTGCGCGTGGGAGGTCTCGGGTCGCTCGGGCTCACGCTGCCCAGCCTGCTGCGCGGCCGCCAGGCGGCTGCGGCCGTTTCCAGCGACGCCTCGTCCTCAAGCACGTTCGGCCGGGCGAAGCACTGCATTTTGATGTTCATGTGGGGCGGACCGCCTCATCAGGACACGTTTGACCCGAAACCGGGCGCCCCCGTCGAATCGCGGGGCGAGTTCGGGGCGATGGCAACCAACGTCCCCGGGATCCTGCTCTCCGACCATCTTCCCAGGCTGGCCCGCCACGCCGACAAGTACACGATCATCCGTTCCGTCAGTCACAAAAACGGCGAGCACATTGGCGTCAGCCACGATATTCTCACGGGCAACGTGTATCGATACATCAACGCCGTGGTGAGTGCCGCTCGCAACGACAACCCGCACTACGGGGCGGTGCTCTCGCATCTCAAGCCGCGCGACAACGGCATGCCACCATACGTGCAGATTCCCTGCCTGCTGCAAAGCAATTCGGGCAAGACGATTCCCGGGCAAAACGGCGGCTTTTTGGGGCAGCGTTTCGATCCGTTCATGGTTGAGGCGGCACCCAACAAGGGAGCCGTGCAGGACCCGCAGTTCCGGCGATTCAGCCCGGAAGAATTGAATCTGCCCGCCGGCTTGAACGAGTCGCGACTTTTGCAGCGGCAGAGTTTGCTGTCGACGTTCGACGCGCAACGCGCGCGGATCGGCCAGACCGCCGAACAACGCGGACTCGACGGTTTGTACCAGCAAGCCTTTTCGATGCTGTCATCGCCGCGGGTCAGGCAGGCGTTCGATCTCTCGTCGGCTCCGGCCGCGCAGCGCGACCGTTACGGTCGGCACACATTCGGGCAGGGCGTCTTCCTCGCGCGGCAACTTATCGAAGCGGGCGTGCCTCTGGTGACCGTCTACTGGCCCAACGGCCCGCCCCGGGCCGACATCGGCTGGGACAACCACGTCAATAACTTCCGCAATTTGAAGAACTGGCAGTTACCGCCCGTCGATCGCGCGTTTTCGGCGCTGCTGGAAGATTTGCATCAATCGGGCAAGCTGGATGAGACGCTGGTGGTGTGGATGGGCGAGTTCGGCCGCACGCCCAGCATCAACGAACAGGGTGGCCGCGACCACTGGCCGCAGGTGTATTCGATTGTGATGGCCGGGGCGGGTATACCCGGCGGCAACGTGTACGGCTCATCGGATGCCCAAGCCGCCGAACCGGCCAGCAACCCGGTCTCGCCCACGGACGTCGGAGCAACGATTTATCATTATCTGGGCATTGCGAGCAACACGGAGCTGACTGATGTCTTCACCGGACAGCCGCACCCGGTTTGCCGCGGAACGCCGATCGAGGGGTTGACGTAAGTTTTCAGTGTTCAGTTTTCAGTGTTCAGTTTGCGGAAAGCGGAGCGAAAGGCGAGCGGTCCGGCGTAAGCCGGCTGGTGAATTCAGTCTTTAGTGTTCAGTTTTCAGTGTTCAGTTTTCAGCTTCTTTCGACATTCGGATTTCGTGCTTCTCATGCACCTAACAACCGCCCGATCGCAGCTCAACGCGCACACGAACTGGGTGTACGCGCTCGCGTTCTCGCCGGACGGCACGCTGTTGGCCTCTGCCGGATGGGATGAGACGATCCGTTTGTGGGATGTTGCCGCGGGGGCACTTCGCACGACGCTCAATGGCCATCTCGCCGAGATCTATTGCCTCGCGTTCACGCCCGATGGACAGACGCTCGCATCGGGAAGCCACGAGAATGTGATTCGCCTTTGGGACGTTGCAACGGGCAAGCCGCGCAGCGAGTTGCAGGGACATACGAACGTCGTCACGTGCGTCGAGTTCTCACCCGACGGCAAACGGCTCGCGTCTGGCAGCTACGATAAGACGGTGCGACTCTGGCGGATGGATTTCGAAACCCAGGAGGCGGTCCTCGAAGGCCATAAGCAGGATTTGTACTGCGTGTCGTTTTCGCGCGACGGCGAAACGTTGACGTCGATCTCGGCCGACACAACGACGAAGCGCTGGAACCTCGCAGATCGTGCACTCGTCACGTCGCTCGAACCGCACGCCAGATGGGTGCACTGTGCGGCGCTTTCACCCGACGGCGCGATCTGCGCCACCGGCTACGGTTCGCGCGACGCCATCGACAGCCCGGGCATCGGCGAGGTCATTCTCAGAGACACGCAAACCGGTGCAGCCCGCGGCAAACTGCGCGGACACGAGAACTGGGTGTACGCGACGGCCTTCTCGCCAGACGGTCGTTTGCTGGCCACAGGCGGCTGGGACGGCAGCGTCAAACTTTGGAACGTCGCCGACGGCCGCGAACTGGCCCATCTTATGGGGCACAACGATATCGTGCTGGCCCTGGCATTCTCCACTCAAGGCCACCGCCTCGCCACAGCGGGCTACGACCAGACGGTTTGCGTGTGGGACGTACCCGTAACCGTCGCGAATTGAAAGCCATCCCACCGGTCCTGACGTTTGAATCTATGTCCCCGTCGACAGAATCCGAATAATATGGGCATGATCGCACGGTGGCTCTTTTAGAAATGTCGGCAACACCTATAAGAAAAATGATTCGAACCGCTGCACTCTGTGGATTCGCCTTTCTCGCGATGTCGGCTTCTGGATGCGATCCGGGCTATCACTATCAGCCGGTTGATTCGTCAGGTAAACAGCTTTCCCAATGGTCGCAGACAATTGAGGGAGTTCAGTTTTCGGCAAAATCCTACGGCACTCTCATCGGTGCTTCGTATATCTATGGGCACTTGGAAATCGTCAATCGATCGAACAAAGAGGTCTTGGTACTTGGCGGGCAGCTATTAACCGATGACCGCACGATCAAGGCTCGCGTAAACGAACATCAATCAGGGCGCGAAGAGCGAACCGTTGCGCCCGGAAGGTCGCGATCGGTCGATCTATCCTGGGATTTCGGTGCCTCAGCGCACGAAGTACTCGGCCCTAAGATCACATGGGTCTGGCGGGTGCAGATTGGAGCGGCTGAACACGATCTTCGCATACCAATGCAGCGAACGTCGGGTTGAGGTAGTTGTGAATGAAGATTTGCTCGTAGAGATCTGCGAACCGAATGGCACAAATTTTCATTCCACCCTTGCTCCGTGCACTGACCGGCGTCGACGCGATCGACGTCGACGCGGCCAATGTGCGGCAAGCCATCGAAAGGCTCGATGAGCAGTTTCCGGGCGTTCGCGCGAGGCTGTGCGAGGGGGACGGCCTGAAACCCGGGTTGACCGTCGCCGTCGACGGACACGTGAGCAGCATCGGACTATTGCAGAAGCTGAAGCCTGATAGCGAAGTGCATTTCCTGCCGGCAATCGGCGGCGGCTGAATTCGAAGCGCGAAGCGTTATGCGTCTCATTCGGACTTCGGGCTTCCTTGGTCGTCAAGGAGTGCCGAATTCGACATGCAATAACGGTCCTGTCGCGAAGTCATTTACCCCGCAGGGGTTGAATCTCATAGCCCGGCGTCAGCGCAGCGCTACGCCGGGTTGACGGTCGTTGTGACCACTTCAAAACCCTGAAGGGGTTTTAGCAACTCGGGCGTTCCAGAGCCGTTGATGCAACCCTTACAGGGTTGGCGAATCCGTGTTGGGACTTTGACCCAGGGCGGCGCTGCGCTGGCCCTGGGCTATGTGATGCAACGCCTTCAGCGTTGAAGCATTCCGTTTAATCGAGATTTCGTGCTTCGTGCTTCGGATTTCCTTCGGCATTCGGATTTCGTGCTTAGGACTTCTCGCGGCTATGCTTGCAGCGCTGCATCGACGGCCGCAAGCAGGTGCTCCATCTCGAACGGTTTCGAGATGAAGGCGGCGACGCCTCGGGAGGTTGCGAAGTCGCGCTGCTTCTGAGCCTCGTTGGCGGTCATCATGATGACCGGGGGAGCGCCCGATTGGCGGCTCCGCAACCGGTCGAGAACCGTTAAGCCGCTCCGCTTGGGCATCACGACGTCGAGCAAGATCAGGTCGGGGGCATCGCGCTCGGCACAGGCGAGGGCTTCGGCTCCATCGCGCGCCACAACCACCTGGTATCCGCGTTCGAGCAGGGCGCACCGGACGGATTCGAGGATCGCCTCGTCATCGTCGACCAACAGCACGCGTCGCGGTGGATTTCCCATGGAAGTTTTGGCCTGGGTCCGAAACGTCGGTTTGCCCGCGATTTCAGACCGGCTGGGAGCAGCTTCAAAACTCCCCTCCCTACCAGGGAGGGGTTGGGGGAGGGTCGAAGCACTCACTGTTTTCACCCCTTTCCCAACCTCTCCCCTCGAGGGGAGAGGGGTTGTGAAACGTTCGCTAATCATACGCATTATAGATCGACAACTCGCCCGTTTTCGCCTGAATTTCGCAGATTCGTTGCGGAGCGAATCGAGGTTTTTCCCTGTCGATGCGATTCCGCTCGTCAGAACCGGCACATGAAGCCGAATCCGCGACCGTGGACGCAGTCGATTTTTCCGGCGCTCCCCAAACAACAAAGGGTCGTGTACACTACACTCGATTTGAAAGTTCCACCGGTCGATTCGCGGCTCCGCGAGGGCCTCGCCTCCTCTAAAGGCATTCGGGAAGGGCATTTCGTGTCGGCAACTTCGGTCATTGGATTGCAGTGGGGCGATGAGGCCAAAGGGAAGATTGTCGACCTGTTGACCGACGAACATGACGTCGTCATCCGCTACCAGGGGGGCAGCAACGCCGGCCACACCGTCAAGTTCGACGGCAAGACGTACAAGCTCTCGCTGCTGCCCGTCGGCATTCTGCATCCGAACGTCGTTTCCGTCATCGCCCCGGGCGTGGTGATTCACCCCAAATCGCTGGTGAGCGAAATGGACGGAATCATCGCCCAACGCGGTCCCATCGGCGACAACTTCCTCATCAGCGACTGGGCCCACGTCATTTTTCCGTACCACCTGGCCGAAGAGGCGGCCGAAGAAACCGCCTTGCAACGCAACGGCCGCGACGTCATCGGCACGACGATGCGCGGCATCGGCACCTGCTACCGCGACAAGGCTGGGCGCACGCACGGCGTACGCATGGGCGACATGATGCGGCCGAAGTATCTCCGTCGCAGGCTTGGCGACATCGTGCCCCAGAAAAACGCCATCCTGCGCGCGCTCGATCCCAACGCCACGCCGTTCGACGTCGACGCCATCTTCAACGAGTACTTAGGATACGCGAAGCGGCTCGAGCCTTATGTGACCGACACGACGACGTATCTGCACAAGGCGCTGGCCGCCGGCAAGAAGCTGCTCTTCGAAGGGGCCCAGGGGAGCCTGCTCGACATCGACCATGGGACGTATCCGTTCGTGACGTCGTCGAACAGCTCGGGCTGCGGCATCCACAACGGCAGCGGCGTGCCGGAACGGGCCATTAGCCGCATGATTGGCGTCGTTAAAGCGTACTCGACCCGCGTGGGGGGAGGCCCGTTTCCCACCGAGCTCGACGACGCGATCGGCGAACAGATCCGCAAGACCGGCCGCGAATACGGCACCGTCACCGGACGACCGAGGCGTTGCGGCTGGTTCGACGCGGTGGCAGCTGGCTACGGTGCGCGGCTCAGCGGCATTGATTCGATCGCGGTGATGCTGCTCGACGTCCTCAGCGATTTCGACGAAATGCAAGTCTGCGAGGCCTATGAGATCAATGGACAACGGACGACCGATTTCCCGAGCCATCTCGAAGATCTGGCAGCGGCCAAGCCCGTGTACCGAACGGTGCCCGGCTGGCGGAAAGACGTCAGCGACGTGCGGCGGCTGGAAGATTTTCCGGCGGCAGCCCGATCGTACATCGACACCATCGGCCGCCTGATCGGCTATCCGGTCGAGATCATCTCGGTCGGCCCCGACCGCGAGCAGACAGTGTACGTAAAGTAGCAGGCACGCAGTTGCCGAAGCACGAAGCACTAATGACGAAGGAAATCCGAAGCACGAAGCACTAATGAAACAGCGCAAACCGATCCGTTTCGGACTTCGTGCTTTGGGCCTTCCTTCGACATTCGTGCTTAGTGCTTACTCCGCGCCAGCCTGCTTCACGGTACGACAACGCCCTTCTTGAGGATGAGGTTCGCGTAGACGGCCGTCTCGCCGGTGGCGATGACGGCGTATGCGAGTTTCGCTCGTTCGTAGAATGCGAACCGCTCGATGAGTTCGATTTCAACGCGCCGTCCCGCTCCGGCTTCAAGCAATCGGCGAAAGTCGTTCCAAATCGGCGGCTCTGGGGCGCCGGCATCAACGGGCTGCATCACGCCGGCCGGCGCTGCAAACGTGTCCAGCGGAAAGAACTTCAAAATCGCCTCCAGCAGCACCGGTACGCCGAGGCCGTCGGCACGCACGATCCGCTGCGCGTGCGAGTCGGCAGGAAAGTTGCCGTCCGCCAGAACCAACTCATCGCCATGCCCCATCTTCGCGATGACGTACAGCAACTCGGGCGAGATGACGGGAGGAATGCCCTTTAGCATGTGCTCGCTCCTAACACGAGTGGTGAGTGAAAGTCTTACCGGAGACGTCGGGGGACGGCAAGCCTCGGACAAACAAGCACGAAATCCGAATGTCGAAAGAAGCACGAAGTCTCAAAGCACGAATGAAGATTCTGCAGCGTCCCATTTCGAGCTTCGTGCTTCGGATTTCTTTAGACATTCGTGCTTAGTGCTTCTCCGCCCGCGGCTCGATGGACCGCGGGAAACGCGCCCGCTATCATTGTCTCGCGGCCGGTCAATCCGGCTTTCGACACCGTTGTGAGTCAGGACGCGAAATGAAGATTCACGAGTATCAAGCGAAGAAATTATTGGCTGACGCCGGCGTCGCCGTGCCTCGTGGCATTGTCGCGCGGACTCCCGACGAAGCCGCAAAGGCGTTCGCCGAGCTGGGCGGCAAGTTGGCCGTCGTCAAGTCGCAGATTCACGCCGGCGGCCGCGGCAAGGGACGCTTCAAGGAACATCCTGACCAGCCGGGCGTCGTGATCGTTCGCTCGGCCGACGAAGCGCGCAAAAATGCCGAACGCATGCTGGGCAGCACGCTGGTCACGAAGCAAACCGGGCCGGAGGGCAAGCGCGTCAACGTGCTGTTTGTCGAAGAAGGGCTCGACATCGCCCGCGAGCTCTATCTGGGCGTCGTCGTCGACCGCGAGTCGGGTACACCGGTGCTCATCGTCTCCTCGGAAGGGGGAATGAACATCGAAGAGGTCGCCGCCCAAACGCCGGAAAAAATCCACCGCGAGCCGGTCGACGGCGGTTACGGCTTGTACGGATTTCAGGCGACAAAGCTGGCATTTCGCCTCGGGCTGCAGGATCAGGCGGTCCGCAGTGCCGGCGCCTTTTTGCCCCGGCTGTGCCGCTTTTTTCTCGACAACGACTGCAGCATGGCCGAAATCAACCCGCTGGTCGTCACCAAGGCGGGCGAGGTGCTCGCGCTCGATGCCAAGGTGACTTTTGACGACAACGCGCTATTTCGGCACAAGTCGTTCGAAGAGCTGCACGACTTGGGCGAAGAGGACGAGGCAGAAATCCGGGCCGCAAAAGCAGGGCTCAGCTACGTCAACCTCGACGGCAACATCGGCTGCCTGGTGAACGGCGCGGGCCTGGCCATGAGCACCATGGACATCATCAAGCTGCACGGCGGCGAGCCCGCGAACTTTCTCGACGTGGGCGGCGGGGCCAACGTCGACCAGGTGACCGAGGCCTTCCGCATCATTTTGTCCGACAAGAACGTCAAGGCGGTGCTGGTGAATATCTTCGGCGGCATCATGAAGTGCGACACCGTCGTCAAAGCGCTGCTGGAAGCCTACGAAAAAGTCGGATTCAACGTGCCGCTGGTGGTGCGACTGGAAGGGACGAACGTCGACATCGCCCGCAAGATGCTGGACGAAAGCGGCCGCAACATCATCACCGCCACCGACCTCACCGACGCCGCCAAAAAAGTCGTCGCCACACTGAAGCGCTGAACCCGGTATCTTTATTTCTTTTTCAAAGCTGATAGCTGACCGCGACTCGACTGAGCTCGCCGAAGTCTGATAGCTGAAAGCTTCCCCCATGAGCATTCTCGTCGACAAGAACACGCGCGTCATCTGCCAGGGAATTACCGGCAAGGCCGGGCTGTTTCACTCGCAGCAATGCCGCGCTTACGGCACGCCGATGGTCGGCGGCGTGACGCCGGGCAAAGGCGGAACGGAAATCGACGGGTTTGCCGTCTTCAACACCGTCGAAGAGGCGATGGCGAAAACGGGGGCCAACACATCGCTGATCTTTGTCCCGCCGCCGTTTTGTGCCGACGCCATTATGGAAGCCGCCGATGCCGGCATCGGTCTTATTGTCGCGGTGACGGAAGGCATTCCCGTGCTCGACATGGTCCGCGTGAAGCGCTACCTGCAAGGAAAGCCGTGCCGGCTGATCGGTCCGAATTGCCCCGGCATCATCACGCCGGGTATCGCGAAGATCGGCATCATGCCCGGCTACATCCACACGCCGGGAACGGTGGGCCTCATCAGCAAGAGCGGCACGCTGACCTACGAAGCGGCGTGGCAGTTGGGCAACGTCGGACTGGGACAATCGACGGCCGTCGGCATCGGCGGCGACCCGATCATCGGCACGACATTCATCGACTTGCTGGGACTGTTTGAAAACGATCCCGCAACCGAGGCCATTTTGATGATCGGCGAAATCGGCGGCAACGCCGAAGAAAAAGCCGCCGCCTACATCAAAGAGCATGTGACGAAACCGGTTGCCGGTTTCATCGCCGGCCGCACCGCGCCGCCGGGCAAGCGCATGGGCCACGCGGGCGCCATCATCTCCGGTGGCAGCGGCACGGCCGAAGAAAAGATCGCCGCATTAAAGGCCGCCGGCGTCCTCGTCGCCGAGAGTCCCGCGGATATGGGGTCCGCCGTTAAACGGGCGCTGGCGGGATAAGTGCATATCCAAGCCGACCGCTTGCGGTCGGACCGACGGCAAGCCGTCGGCTTGGATATGCATACTCACTTCTCATCGTCGGCGCAGACCCAACCGCCGAGTGTGGTCTCGTATTCGAGCAGTTCGTCGGGCTTGAAGTAGACGGCGATTTCCTTGGCTGCCGCTTCGGGACTGTCGCTGCCGTGCATCAGGTTCATTTGGCGGCTGACGCCGAAGTCGCCGCGGATGGTTCCCGGCGCGGCTTGGCGGCCGTTGGTCGGGCCCATCATGTCTCGCACCACGATGACTGCCTCCGGGCCTTCGGCGACAATCGCAATCACCGGGCCCGACGTGATAAATTCCTCGAGCAGCGGATAGAACGGCTTTTTGACATGCTCGGCGTAATGCCGTGCAGAAAGTTCCTTGCTGACCTTGAGCATCTTCATGGCGACGAGCTTGAGGCCCTTGTCTTCCAAGCGGCCGATCAACTTGCCGGCCAAGCGCCGTTGAACTCCGTCGGGCTTGATGAGAATCAATGTGCGTTGGGTCGCCATGTGATTGCGTTCTCCTGTTTATCAAGCGATTGTGGCATTGCGGCGGATATCCAAGCCGACGACTTGTCGTCGTGACGACGGCAAGCCGTCGGCTTGGATATTGCAATCACGCGTGTATGTTTTCGAGCATCATTGCGCCGAACTGGCCGAACAGGTATTGGCTGTCGTGGGGGCCAGCCGATGCTTCGGGATGGTATTGCACCCCGAAGACCGGATGCGTGCGATGCCGAATCCCTTCGACCGTGCGGTCGTTGAGGTTGATGTGCGTGACTTCGACTTCGGCAGGCAGGCTGTCGGCGGCGAGCGCGAAACCGTGATTCTGCGTCGTGATCTCGACGTGGTTGGTCGCCGTGTTCAGCACCGGCTGATTGGCGCCGCGGTGACCGAACTTCAACTTGTAAATCTCGCCGCCGAGCGCGAGCCCCAGCAGTTGCTGGCCGAGGCAGATGCCGAAGACGGGCTTTTTCCCGATCAGGTCGCGAATGGTATCGATCGCATAGTCGAGCGGACGCGGATCGCCAGGGCCGTTCGAGAGAAACACGCCATCGGGGTCCATCGCCAAAATGTCGTCGGCCGTGGCGGTGCCGGGCACAACGCTCACGCGGCAGCCCATGTCGGACAGGTGCCGCAGGATGTTCCATTTCATGCCGTAGTCGACGGCGACCACGTGCAACGGCCTCTCCGCTTCCAGGGCGCTGGCGTCCGCTTCGGTCTGCGGCGTTTTCGAATACTCGGAAAGCCCCTCGGACCACTGGAAGGGCTTGCCGGGAACGACTTCTTTGACGAGATCCTGCCCGACCAATTGGGGGCTGCGTCGCGCCTTGGCAACCAACGACGCATCATCCAAATCGACGGTCGACAACACGCCTGTCATTGCGCCCTGCACCCGCAGCCGCCGCACCAGCGCGCGCGTATCGATGCCCTCCAGCCCGACAATTCCCGCCTTCCGCAGGTAATCGTCCAGCGGTTGAGTCGCGCGAAAGTTGCTCGGGTGGCGGCAAAGCTCACGCACAATGAAGCCTCGCAGCTTCAGTCCGGAACTCTCCACGTCATCGGGATTGACGCCGTAGTTGCCGATGTGGGGATACGTCATCGTCACGATCTGACCGCAATACGAAGGGTCGGTGAGGATCTCCTGGTAGCCGGTCATGCTCGTGTTGAAAACGACCTCGCCGAAGACTTCGCCGTCGGCCCCGAACGCGGTGCCTGTGAAGAGCGTTCCGTCTGCCAGAGCGAGTTTTGCAGTCTGAGACATCGATTTCCTGCCCCAGGGAATGGTGAAAGACCACCAGCCGTTTGTAACACAGGCGCGCGCAAAAATGAAGGTTCGCGCCAGAGGCCCTGAAGCACGAAGCCCAAATGACGAAAGAAGCACGAAGCCCGAAATCCGAATGAAACCGGCTGAAGCCAGTGCTTCGAGCTTTGGATTTCCTTCGGCATTCGGATTTCGTGCTTCGAGCTTCGCTACCGCTCGTGCGTGAGCACGAATTCGTCGAAGCGAATTTCCTCGGTCTCCGGGTCGCTCATGGTCGAAAAGAGCTCTCCCATCAACCGGCGAAAATGCGCCGTGCAAACCGAGTAATAGTTATGCTTGCCGTCGCGGCGCGGTTCGATCAGCCCGGCCACGCGCAAGAGCGCCAGGTGATGGCTGACGGCGGGCTGGCTCTGCCCGAGTCGGTCGCACAGGGCCGAAACGTGCAACTCGCGTTCGCGGGCGAGATACATCAGGATCCGCAAGCGAGTTTCGTCGGAGAGAAGCTTGAAGACCTGGACGAGATTTTTTTCCAACTCGTGAGATAACTCGGGGAAGGCCGGTGCGGCCACCGAGGATGTGGTCGGTTCTGCAACGTTCGTTATCATCTGCTCAACTTGTCTTTCTGATGGGGACACTTTGCGGGGGTTGCCCCGGGATTCGGTCTGTTTAGAGCCGTCTACCCCATGACTTCCATGAGGGGCTACGTCGGTCATGTCCAACCCCGATTCTCAATTCTTGTGAGTGTTTCATTTGCCGGACCCGGCCGTGGGTCGCCAGCAACTGAAACACACGAACGCCGCTGCCGTAAATCGCGTTAGCGCGGCGGCGTTGCAAGTCAAAATCCAGCGTGACACGTGATGTCTGCCGTGGTCGATCAGCGTAGAATTGAGCGTCTTGACTCGTCTTTCGGCGTCGTTCGCAGCCGCATCTCTCGATGCGGATTAAAAACCGGCGCCTCGACAACCCAGACCGGGTCATCGCAGAAATGCTGACAAACTCGCTTGAAGCCTCGCGCTCGCGTAAGACAGGATGAAGCCAGAGAGCGCGCGAAACCCCATGCTGCCGCCATTATTGCTGCCGTCAAACCGCAGGTCAACGACATTTGAACGATTTTGGAATCGGCAACCGCGATTTTCAGACAAAAAAACCACGGTTCAACGCGAGGTTTAGCCGCATTTTGAGCTTGGGCGGCAAGGTTTCCGCAGCCGTTGTCGTGAGCGCATATCGCAACGTGTTACGATACAGACGCCTGTGAACGGGCAATCCCACGGGCAGTCAGAACACGGGATGACGGGTTGACGGTTTTCCGCAGCGAAAGGCAGCCAAGGTGGCCATCGCCGATTTCGGCAGTCTCAGCGGATTGAGGGCGGCCGTCACGGGTTCCTCGACGGGAATCGGACGGGCGATCGCTTGCGAGTTCGCACGAGCCGGCGCCCGCGTCGTCGTTCACTGCCGCAGCTCTTTGGCCGAGGCCCAGTCGCTGGTTGACGAGATTCACAGCATCGGACAGGCCGCCGAAATCATCACCGCCGAACTGGCCAATCTCCGAGAGCTGGACGACTTTGCCGATCGGGCTTGGAATTGTTTCGGCGGCATCGATATTTGGGTGAACAACGCGGGGGCCGACCTGCTCACGGGCGACGATGCCCGCCTGCCATACGCCCAAAAACTACAGAAGCTGTTCGAAGTCGACGTTCGCAGCACTGCGCTACTTAGTCGCATCGTCGGAACGCGGATGGCGGAGAGCGCGGGCGGGTCGATCCTCAACATCGGCTGGGATCAAGCCGACCGAGGCATGGCCGGCGACAGCGGCGAGCTTTTTGCGGCGGCGAAAAACGCCGTCATGGGTCTCACGCGTTCACTGGCCGTCAGCTTCTCACCGCGCGTACGAGTCAACTGCATTGCACCGGGCTGGATTCGCACCGCTTGGGGCGAAACGGCGAGCGACTCGTGGCACCAACGCATTCTCGATGAGACGCCGCTCGCGCGATGGGGAACTCCGGACGACGTGGCTAAAATGGCCAGGTTCCTGGCCAGTGCGGACGCAGCCTACATTACCGGCCAGGTCATCAACGTCAACGGCGGCGCGGTACGTTAAACAAAGCCCGCCGGCCGCGCCCGGCGGGAACTCCCACGGGACGCGACTCGACTGAGCTCGTCGAAGTCGGCCCGTGGGCTTTGACAAGAAACCTCCCAGGAGCGCACACATGGCTGACGACACCGTTTTGACCGACGAGCAGATTCAACACGAGCTCGCGTCGCTTCCCGAGTGGGAGCATCGCGACGGGTGGCTGCGGCGAAAATACAAAACGCCCGGCTTCCCGCACACCATCATGCTGGTGAACACCATCGGCTATCTCGCCGAGGCGGCGTACCATCATCCCGATTTATCGGTCGGGTACGCCGAAGTCACCGTCAAGCTGCAAACGCATCGCGTGCGCGCCGTCACTCCCAACGACGTCGAGCTCGCGCGCAAGATCCACGAGGTCGTCACCTGGAAGCCCGGTGAAGGCTCCGCGCTCGACGGCTTTCCCAAAAACTGGATACGCTGAATAAACGCGGAACTCGGAGCGCGGAGTGCGGATCTTTTTCCGGTCTTCTTCTGGCTGATAGCTGATCGCTGATGGCTGAAAGCTGTTACATGCCGCGCGAGCGAATACTGTTTGTCACCGGCCGGCTGGCCGAGCACGCGCTGCGGCGAGTTTTGGAATCGCTCGGTCGGCAGGCGGAGTTCGACTACGACGTCGCGGTGCTTGGCATCAGCGTCGCAGCACTCATGCATGCCGACTGGGTCCGGCGAAAATTGGAGGTCGCTCGCGCGTACGACCGCGTGATTCTTCCCGGATGGTGCCAGGGCGACCTCGCGCCGCTGTCCGAACACATTGGCTCGCCCGTTGAGCTCGGACCCAAAGACTTGTACGACTTGCCCGAACACTTCGGCGACCTCGCAAAATCTCCGCCCGATCTCTCGCGATACGACATCGAGATTGTCGCCGAGATCAATCACGCGCCGCGGCTTGCCGACGCGGAGATCATTCGCCAGGCTGCCGCGTTTCGCGGCAGCGGCGCCGACGTCATCGACGTGGGAACGGTTCCCGGCGAGAGCTGGGGCAGAGCAGGGGACGTGACGCGGCTGCTTCGCGACCACGGCCATCGCGTTTCGATCGACAGCTTCGACCGCAACGAAGTCGAAGCGGCGGTCGCTGCCGGAGCGGAATTGGTGCTGAGCTGCAACAGCAGTAACGTCGATTGGGCCTGCGGTCTTGGCGCCGAAGTCGTCGCGATTCCCGACGATCCACGCGATGCCGTATCGCTCGAACGCACCGTGGAAACGCTCCAGCGGCGAGGCTGTCGCTTTCGCGTCGACCCGATTCTCGAGCCGATCGGTTTCGGCTTCGCGGCATCGCTCGCGCGCTACTTCGACGTTCGCCGCAGGTGGCCCGACGTCGAGATCATGATGGGCATCGGCAACGTCACCGAGCTGACGGAAGTCGATACGGCGGGCGTCAACATGCTGCTGGCTAGCCTTTGCCAGGAACTGGGCATCCGCAGCGTGCTGACGACGCAGGTCATCAACTGGGCCCGCTCCGCGGTGGCCGAGTTCGACGTCGCGCGCCGTCTGGCATATTACAGCGTGAATGAGCACGCGCTGCCCAAGCACGTCGACTCGCGACTCGTCATGCTGCGCGACCCGAAACTCCACGAACTCGGCGAGGAAGACTTGACGCGGTTGGCGTCGCAATTGACCGACCCGAACTTTCGCATCCTGGTCGAGCGCGGCGAAATCCATCTGATGAACCGCGACGGCCACTGGCACGGCACCGATCCCTACGAACTCTTCGACCGCGCAATCACCGAATCACCCGGCATCGATGCCTTGCACGCGTTCTACCTCGGCTATGAGCTTGCCAAAGCCGTCACCGCACTCACGCTGGGCAAGCAGTATCGGCAAGACGAAGCTCTTCGTTGGGGGCTCCTGACCGTGCCCGAAAAAAGCGCCCATGAGCGGCGTCGTAAAATGTAGCAGGCACACTCCGTGTGCCGTCCGCCACGTCAAATCGGGAAAGGCGCATTTTGAACGCCGAAGCTACGGCACACGGAGTGTGCCTGCTACTTTGGGTGGCACGCGGCAGGATTTGGGAGCCGGTACAAGACGTGTCGCCGCAGGCGATGTCCGTTCGGCAAGGCGGGGTGATCGAAATCGTCGTCCGGATTGTGGCTCATGCCGATCCTTTCCATCACTCGCCGCGACCGAAGATTCTCGGGCACCGTAAACGACACGATTTCATCGAGCCGTAGCTTCCCAAAGCCGAACTCGAGCGCAGCTCGGGCGGCCTCGGTGGCATAACCGCGACCCCAATATTCGGGCGCGAGACGCCAGCCGACTTCGACGCACGGCGTGAAATGCGACTCGAATCGCGGAACCGAAAGGCCCACGAACCCGGCAAACGGTGCGATACCGAAAATCTCCACCGCCCACAAGCCGAAACCGTGCCGGTCGAAATGCTGCTCAATTTGCTCAGTCGACGCGTCGCTTTCCGGCCGCGACAAGGTCGAGGGAAGGAATTCCGCGACCCGCGGGTCGGTATTCATCGCGGCAAAGGGTGCGCGATCCTCCGGCAACCAACGCCGCAAGAGCAGCCGATGTGTTCGCAGTTCCAGTGGACGGCACATATTGAGACGGCAGGTTTGACCCGCCGGTCTTCGGCCAACGCCAACAAGGCGCGTGAGCTTTTGGCGGCTATGATGACACTCGCCGAAGACCGCGGGGATAAACCCCGCGGCTCGAATGCAATATCGCTTTGACGTTGGTCGGTCAGCTCGCCTTCTTCAACTTCTCGATAGCCGTCATGACTGCGTCGCTGTCTTCGGCGGCTTTGACTTTGGTGTTCTTCAGCACGATCTTGTTGTCCTTGTCGATGACGAAGGTCCAGCGTTCGGCGGTGACGCCACGGGTGAGGGTGTGCTCTTGGCCGTCGACCTTTTGCTTGATACTGCCGCCTTTTTTCAGAGGGACGCCGAACGATTTGGCAATCTTGCCGTCATAATCGGCCAGCAGCGTGAAGTTCAGCTCATGGGCCTTTTTGAATAACTGGTGATTCTCGACCGAATCGCCGCTGACGCCGACGACTTCGACCCCTTGCTCCTGCAGCTTCTTCATGTCGTCGCGGAAGCCACATGCCTGCTTGGTGCAGCCGCCGGTGAGATCGGCGGGATAGAAATAGACGACGACAATTTTCTTGCCGACGTGGTCGGCCGACTTCCAGTCTTTGCCTTGATCGTCCTTGGTCTGAAATTCGGGCGCCTTGTCGCCGATTTTCAAATCGACGGGTTTGTCATCGGCAAATGCCAGCGAACACAGAGACAGGAAAGCAACGGCAGATCGCAACATGATGAAGGCTCCTTGAGTAAGGAATTGAAGACTATTCGAACTTTCCACGCCGACGGGGCCACGCAAAGCCTTAGGCCCCGCCACGCCGCGGCTCGTTCCGCATTCCGCGTTCCGCACTCCGCATTCTTGCTTCACTTCCACGGAAACCGGTCGCCCACCAGTTTCTCGTAGGCTTCGAGGTACTTCGCGCGCGTCTTTTCGACGACCTCGTCGGGGAGGCGCGGGGGCTCGCTGTTTTTGTCCCAGTCGGTCGTTTCCAGCCAATCGCGGACAAATTGCTTGTCGAACGACGGCTGGCCGCGGCCCGGCTGGTAGGCGTCGACCGGCCAGAAACGCGAGCTGTCGGGCGTGAGCACTTCATCGATTAAAATCAACTCGCCGTCGACCTGGCCGAACTCGAACTTCGTGTCGGCAATGATGATTCCCTTGCCGGCCGCGTACTCGGCGCCGCGGCGGTAAACGTCGAGGCTCATCTCACGCAGCCGCTCGGACATCTCGCGCCCCACGCGGTCGCACATTTCGTCGAACGAGATGTTGATGTCGTGCCCGCTGTCTTCCTTGGTGGCCGGGGTGAAAATCAGCTCGGGGAGCCGATCGCTTTCTTTGAGTCCCGCCGGTAGGCGAATGCCGCAGACCGAGCCCGACTTGCGATACTCTTTCCAACCCGAGCCGGAAAGATACCCGCGCACGACGCACTCGATCGGCACGACTTCCGTCTTGCGCACGACCATGCTGCGGCCGGCCAGCTCGTCGCGGTTGACGTCAGCCGGAAGCGGGAGAACGTCGACATCGGTGCTCAAGAGGTGGTTGGCAACGTTCAAGCGCCCGAACCACATTTCGCTGAGCTTGTTGAGGACGCGGCCTTTATCGGGCACGCCGTTGGGCAGCACCCAATCGAAGGCGCTAATGCGGTCGGTCGCGACAATCAGCAACCGGTCGCCGAAATCGTACACGTCGCGCACTTTGCCCCGCCGCGGCGTGCGACCGGGGATGGAACTGGAAAGAAATGCAGCTCGACTCATAAGCAGTTAGTCCAACATCGGCAGCGGTGAAGAAATCGAAGGCACATACCGCAACGCGCAAATCCCCGCGCTGCGGCCCAAGTGTAACCAAGTGTAACATTGACGAGATTGTTGAACAACGTAGTCGCGCGCGCTACACTGCAGCCAGAAGACGAGACGCGGGGACGCGGGGACGCGGAGAAAATCTGCAACGACCAATCGCC
>JBBDVZ010000306.1:0-19300 GCA_040903115.1 Planctomycetaceae bacterium | reverse complement strand
GCTCGCGAGGCTCATAACCTCGAGGTCGCAGGTTCGAATCCTGTCCCCGCCATTCATAACCCCCGGGTCTCCCAGACTCGGGGGTTTTTCATCGAGTTCCCCGCAGATGCAACCTCCTTGTGTCCAGGATGTATCAAACCCTCGGTCCTTCAGGACAGAAGCCAGCCGAACCATGCGAGCGTTGCCGGGATTCCAACGACCAGGCCGACGAGCATCGCCCGGGTGCGCTTTCTGAAGAGACTCCAGGCACACAGCAACGTCCCGAGAGGACTGCCGAGAGACACGAGCATAAAGTACAGGGCGAAACTCGAATCGATTCTCGATTGCGGGCTGATGCCCGCCAGGCGAGCGATCCCAAAAAGCAGCGGGAACGCAAGCGCCAGAACTACGCATACGATTTCGAAGCCGCCCGCGATCGGCAGACCAGCGGCTGCTGCCTGCTTTCGTCGCGCATCTAAACGCTGTCCCACGAATGATCCCGCGAAGGCGCCTCCTGCAGCGCCAATTCCTAGGCCAGCGAAGAGTCCTGCCATGGTGATCAAGCCGGCGGGCGTGAACACCATGTGGCTGTGCGGTTTTGGCGGAAACACTGAGACTGCCCAGCCGCGGGATACCTCGGCGAGGACGATCGCACCGCCAAGGCCTCCCACAGTTCCGACGAAGAATGTCAGTAAGACCTTAAAGATCACCGCCGTGCTCCTGAACCAACCACCTGCCGAATCGCTTCCGCATCGGCCGCCAGGCAAGGCAAGTATAGTCGGAGCCAAGCTGATCAGGCCAGCAATCTCGACTTCTGCACCGTGCATCGGCGGGATGCTCCCGCGTCCGCCGGCAAGTGATCTGAGTCGTTGGGTGCATTACCCGAGGGCAGTACGGTGTTCGCGAGTCGGGTTATGACCCGGCAATGATGGATTGCCCTATTGGCGAAGGCTCGAAACGAGTGCAGAGCGCTCCACTCTCATAACCCCCGGGTCGGAGAGACTCGGGGGTTTTTCACGCGCCTCGAACGCAGGCAGAGCATCGTGGAGCAATCTGCCGGCTGTTTCCCATTGCATACATCGCCTGCGATTGACGATGATTAAACTTCTGCACTTTCTGACTTTTCGCTTTGTCGTATGTCCTGAAATTGGTCTCCACATGAAAGCGGCTCATCGGGCACACCGATGTTGGAGAAACCACATCATCGTCGTGCGCCGGAGAGCCACGGATGCCATGTTACCGCGCGCCGCGGGAACGGGAGGACTGGTCCGACTGGTTGGCCTCCGGATGGGCACCGCCCGGAGGGTGGTCCGGGCGGTCGCGGCGGAGATTGGCTCCCCTCTTGCTTGATGGGCGCGCTTTTTGTCGGCCGGCGGCGCGTTGTCTCCGCGTGGACTCGGACGGTCGGGATCAGCGACGACTACTAGGACGATAGCTCCTTCCTGCGGAACATCGGGCGGCGCTGGCAGGAACTCGGCCGGCGCATCCTGGTGCTGGTGCGGCGCCGCGTGCTCTCGAATCAGAAGCGCGTTCTGGTCGTGCTCGACGATTATCCGACGAGGCGGTGCGTTACGGCCCGAAAGTGCAACCCCCGATTCTCCCTTTCGAAATTACCGCCGAGCCGCAGCCGTAAAAATAAACGGTCTCGAAAAGAACCCCTTTGGGGGTGCCGCCCTTGGAAAACAGCGTCCCGAGCACCACCGATGGCGTATATTTCCCTGCGAGGCGAGATGGGGGCGATTGCGCAACGGGTCGGTCGCCGCGAGGGCCGTCTTATCGTGTGCGGGCCATCGGCGATGGTGCATCACATGCAACATGAATCACTGCGCGACCCACGCACAAAAGAGGCAACGTCCGAGTGCCATCTGTCGGGGCCTCTCCGCGCGCTCGATGGGATTCGAGGGTTGGCGATCCTCATGGTGACGGCGTATCGGTTCAACATCGGGCCGGATTGCGATCAATTTCCGGGGCGATTGCTCTTCAAAGTCCTCAATTACGGCGACCTGGGGGTCGACCTGTTCTTTGTCCTGTCGGGATTCCTCATCACGGGAATTCTCTTCGACAGCAAAGGGAAAGACCACTTCTTCCGCAATTTCTACGCCAGGCGCGCGCTGCGGATTTTCCCGCTGTACTACGGTTTCCTGTTCGTCACGCTCGTGGCGTTGCCGATGTTGTACGGCCCGAGCGGAAATCTCTTCCCCGAAGCGACGGCCAACCAGGCCTGGCTGTGGCTTTACGGTGCGAACATTCTCATGGGCATCCGAAACGAGTGGTGCCTGGGTTCGTTCACGCACTTCTGGTCGTTGTCGGTTGAAGAGCATTTCTATCTGGTTTGGCCCTTCGTGATTGTCCTTTGCTCACGGCGTCAGGCCATGCTAATCAGCCTGCTGGCAATCGCATTGTCGATCGTTGGGAGGATCCTGTGGCTTGGCGTTGTCGGAACGGAAGTTCCCGTCGACACGGTGACCCTCTTCCGTATGGATGGGCTTGCGCTCGGCAGTCTGCTGGCGCTTGCGGCTCGCGGCCCGAACGGAATCCGGGCTCTCAACCCGTGGGCCGTCACGGGCGGCGCGGCGTGCGCCCTCGCCATGCTGGCTATCGCTTGCCTGCCAAATCCGCGGTTGTTTGGCCTACCCGTGACGGTCGTCGCAGCATTCTTCGGCGCGCTGCTTGTGCTGGCGGTCGACTCCAACGCAGCAACATGGTGGGGGAAGACATGGCGTTCTCCCATTCTCGGCTTTTTCGGAAAGTACAGCTATGCGATGTACGTCTTCCAGCTTCCGCTGATCGCGCTGATGACTCCGATTCTCACACCGGAAGGGACCTCGTCATGGTTGGGATCGGCGTTCGCCGGCCGACTGGCCTACATCGCCGTCATGACGTCGGTAACGACGCTCGCAGCCGTAGGGAGCTGGCACCTTTATGAGAAGCATTTCTTGGCGCTGAAGACTCGATTCCAGGGACCAACCGATTCACCCAAACTAAAGGATCCTGCCGAGTTTGCACAGAGTTGGAAACAATACTCGTTCGTATCCGCAAACCCGCCGCAGACGTTGGAACGGCCGATTCCACCTCAATGTCAGGAACCGGAATTGGGCCGATCTTCGAACTAATGTTCTAATCGATCAAATCCGTCAGCATTCGCCGCGCGCGGCCGCTGATTCGGTAGCCGAACACCTTCCGCTCGCGCGCCCAAGCGTGATTCTCACGTATCGAACCGGCCAACCCATCACTTGGTCGCAGTTCCGCGCATTGCGTCTGCAATTCTCCCAACGGACCCCTACCGAGTGGGCGTAGAGTTGATACACTGAATCGATGAACATGCACGTCGGCTGATCGCGGTTCGATCGGATTTCAGGAGGGGCGGCCATGTCGTCATTTCGCCCGAACGGGTGCGTCTTTGCATCTCTTGCGGTGTTAGTGGCCATCGGCGGATGTAGCTCATCTCGCGACGAGCCGGCCGGTGTCGAAGCCGTCGATCAAGCGACTCCGGCGTCGAAAGTGACCGAAGGCGCAGCCCAGGCTCTCACGGCAGGCGATCAGCCGAACTCAGAACAATCGTCCGCCGCTGTCGCTGTCAAACCCCCCGCACCGTCGGCCGTAGAACCGCCAACGGAAAAGTCCACAACCGGTGTTGCGTCCTCGGTCCAAGCCCCGCCCGGCGTCGAGTCGGCTGGTGCGGACGATCAAACCACGCCGGATCGTGAAGCTTCTCCAGCCGACGCCGCGCCCTCAGTCGCTGCCGAACCCTCGGCGACGCCCTCGCAGGAAAACAGCGAGCTTTCCCCGCCGACACAAACGGCTGCGGATGAAAGCGCCAACGATACGGTTCCCAAGACGGCCCTGTCCCAACAGCCGCAAGCGGCCGGCAAGGCCGAGGCGCAACCGCAGGGCGAGGCAGAAATCGGAAACGAGACATCGCTGGCACGGTTCGAAGAGCTGTTGCGCCGTAAGCCGCTGCACCGACCGGCGTTTGAAGGGCTTGTCAAATACTACGCGGAGCGGGACAAGCTTGCCTCGCTGGTCAAGCAATATGAGGAGAAGGTCGAAGCGCTTCCGGACGACGTCGCCCTACGGATTGTTTTGGCCCGCCTTTACCTCCGTTCGAATCAGGCCGATCGGGCCGTCGAAATCGTCGAAAGCCTTCCCGCCGACTCTGCGGCCTCAAGGTCGGACGCGTCGGAACTGCTGAGCTTTCAATCGCAACTTTACCAGCGGGTGGGGCGAGGCGAAGAGGCGATTGAGCTGTTGCGCAAAGCCATCGTGCAAGCGAAAACGATTTCGTTGCAGACGAAATTGACCGAAAGCCTTGCCGACCTGCAGTTGCTGGCCGGCGACCGCGCCGCCGCCGCGAAAGTACTCGTCGACTTTGCCGCCCAGCATCCCGAACAGTTCTTTCATCGCAAGCGGATAGCCGACGCTCTGGCAAGCCGCGGCTTGCATGAGGCCGCCATCGACGAATACCGCAGCATCCTCAAGCTGGTCGAGAAGGAGACCGACAAGCGATGCGAAGTGTTGCGGCAATTAGGAAGCTCGCACGAGAAGCTGGGACAACGCGATGCCGCCATTGAAATCTATAAGGAAGCAATCGGCCTGCTGGCCGGCGGCCATTGGATGGGACAGGAGCTGCACGATCGCGTCGTCAAACTGTATCGCGCGTCGGGACGCACCGACGAACTGATTCAATACTGCCGCGACCAGATCAAGCAGAAGCCGGAACAAACGGCGATGCGTTCCCTGTTGGCCGACGTGCTTGTCGCTGCGGATCAAGCCGACGAGGCCAAAGCGGTCCTCGCCGAGGCCGTGCGGTTGTTTCCTCGCGATCGAGCACTCAGCGAAACGCGCGTCGAAGTGCTCGAGCGGACGAAAGACTTGGAGGGCGTGAGCGAAGAGTACGAACGGATCATCGTGCAGTTCCCAGACGAAATCGAGCCCTATGTCTCGTACGGACGATTTCTGGCGCGCAACCAAAAGCTCGAAAACGCCCGCAACCAGTGGAAGCACGTGTTAGCCGCCAAGGTCGCGACCGCCGAGCTGGCCGATCGGCTGGGTGCGATGTTCGAGCAATACGAACTGTATGACGACGCAGTCGAGTGTTATCGCCGAGCCATTGGGCTCGAGCCGAAGCGCCCGGAAAGCTACATCGCGCTGTCACAACTGTGGTTTGGGCGCGGGGATCGGGATCAAGCCGTCGCTGCTCTTGACGAAATGGCCGCCGCGAATCCGGATGACGCGACGATGCTGGCCCGTTTGTCCGAATCGCTGCAGCGTCTCTCGCTTCCCGAGAAGGCCCTGGAGGCCGTCACCAAGGCCTGCACGCTAGAACCCGAGCAGTACCGCTATCAATCGGCGCGCGCCGATCTGTTGGCGCAGACAGGCGCCGTCGACGAGTCGCTTTCCGTCCGCCGGCAAGCCATCGACCTCATCAAAAACCCCGAGCAGCAAATCCAGGCGATCAGCATCCTGGTCAACATGCACCACACGGCGCGAAAGCTCGCGCCACTGCAGCAGTCGGAGAGCGCCGGGCTTACGAACGACCCGCACAACCCGGTTCGCTTGTTGATCCTCGCGATGGCTGCCGACCTCGGACGCGACTTCGTTGCGGCGCGCACGCATCTCGAAACGCTGCTGCGCGAACAGCCGGGACACCTGGAAGCGCACATGCAGTTGGCGCGGCTGCTGGAGGCCTCCGGCGAAGTCGATGCCGCCGTTCGCCAGTATCGTGCGATTATCGAGTTGGCGCCCGCGCGCAGCCGCGCCTGCTATCAGGCCATCGCCGAACTCAAGCTGCGATACAGCGATCATGCCGGCGCGCTGGAAACATTCGAAGAGTTGGCGCAAAGCGCGCCCGACAATGCGACCGTCTTAAGGCTGGTGGCCGAACAGCTAATGCGGCTGGAGGACACCGACAAGGCACTGCGTTATTTTCAGAAGAGCGTCGAGCTTCGCCCCGACGATTCGCAGGGACGTCTGCAGTACGCGAGAGCTCTGAAGGAGACCGGGCAGCGTGAGAACGCCTTGAAGGAGTTTAAGCAGATTGCCCTGCAGGTCGACGATCTCGCCAGCGCGGGCGAGGCTACGGTGCTGCTGTACGAAACTGCCGGCCAGTTAGGTGAAATCCAGACGTTGCTCGACGAGCTGAAGGGCCGCGTCGACGAGAACCCCGACGATGCGACGGCTGCGCACGTGCTTGCCTTGCTGTACATTCACGAGTACGAGTACGCGCAGGCGTCCCAACTCTTGGAACTGGTGCTTCGGCAACGTCCCGCGGATGTCAACCTGCGGCTCGTGCAGGCCGACCTGAGCAGGCGGCTGCTTCAATACGATGCGGCCGTTTCCGAATACGAGCGGGTGTTGCGTTATCCGAACATCGATCGAGACTACGTTCTGGCCGAGCTCGGCAAGGCGCTGTTCGAGGCCGGCAGGCTGGACGATGCCCGCCAGACCTGGCAGCGAATGAACAACAAGCTTTATGCCGGAACGCTTTTGCGCAACAACTCGATGCCGGCCGCTGCAATCGAGGTGCTCGAAGACGGCATCCGCCTGACGCCCGACGCCTTCAACCTGCATCGGGCGCTGATTCAGACGTATATCGCCTCCGGACAAACCGAGGAGGCATTGGCCGCCTCGCGACGGCTCGCCGACCTCGAGCCGGACAATCCGCAGAACATTCGACAACTGGCTGAAGCCTATTTGAAACAAGGCGACCGCGCCCACGCGGCCGAAGCGGCCGGTCGCCTGTTCGCCACGCAGATGCGAACCACCCAAACGGCGGGCGGCGGCATGCAGTCAATGTTCGGCATGCAGAACGTCTCGTTATCGCTATTGCAAATGTGGTCGGCGTACGGTTATCGCGGGTCGCAGAAGCATCCTCTTTCCGACGCCATCGAGTTTTTCTCCAATAACGGCCTGGTCGCCGAACTGGAAACGATTTTCACACGGCAGATCGAGACTCAACCGCGAGACGTTTTGTTCAAGCTGATCGCCGCCGATGAGTTTGTCTCGCGATTCGGCAAGCCGGACAAGGCCTTGACGCTGTTGCAGGAGCTCGAAACAGCCGAAATTCCCCAGGAGTTTCAGACGTGGCTGGGAGATTGTTCGCAGCGAGACTACTTTCGACTGCGGGCGCTGAGCCTCATCCTCGCACAGACCGCGCTGCGGGATGCCCAGTCGTCGGCGCTTTCGAAAAAGGCCGCTGCCGAATTGACCAACGACGAGCGAATCGTTCTGGGGCTGATCCGGTTGTCAACCGGCGCGCGCGACGAGGGAGTAAAGTTGTTCGAGGACGCGGTCCGCGCCGGCAAGGACGATCCTGTTGCAGGCAACTTGCTGGTTGGTGCACTGCTGAGCGACGAAAAGTTCGAGCAAGCCGAACCCTACGCGCGTCAGTTAGTCGACGTGCTGGCAGCGCAGAGCAAACGACTGCGGCCCGAGCTGCGGGAACGGGTTCGGCGCGAGTTTGTTCGCACGCTTCCACCGGCAATGCAGGCGCAGGTTACCGAGGCCCTGCTCGACGAGATGGCCGAGAAGTGGTCGCGGGGTAGCGTGTCGATCGGCGGCGCTTTCGACGAGCAGGCTTCGCCGCTGACCGTTCCAAACGAGTTTCAGACGCGGATGATGCTGGCGACAATTTACGCCAAAACCGGCCGTGGCGAGCAAGCGCAGGCCGCCTGGAAGGAGCTCGAGCCAAAGGCCTCGGCCGACGTCGAAAGTTGGATCGCGCTGTCGACCGCCGCGCAGCAGCACGAACAGGACGAGTCGGCCTTTCAGTACTACGAGAAGGCGATGCGAAGCGCCCGCGAGCTGACCGGCAATGCGCTGTTAGACCGCATTTATGGAAATTCGGCGCGCTTGCTGTATGGCGAGTGGGACGACGCTCCGATCGACTCGTCGTTCAATCGAATCCTCGCCAGCTTCGCTAAGCGCGAAAAGCTGATGGAATTGTACGACTTTTTGCGCGAGACCGAGGGGGTCGCGAAGGCCCGCAAAGTGGCGGGCGCTTTCAACCTCCTCGACCGGCTACAGACGGATTTCACCGAACGCGTGAAGCGTGCCGCCGAAAACTACCGCAAGTCAAACGCCGATCCATTGGAAAAGAGCCTTCCCTACTTCCTCGAAGTCTGCAAACTGGCTGAGACGTTGGATTGGAAGGGCGACTGGAATGGCGCACGCGACGTCTACGAGCAGTACCTGCACGACTTTCCCGACGAAATCGAGCTGCTGCAGATGCTGGGAGACGCTGCCGAAGCTCAAGGCGACTATCAGCGCGCGCTCGACTGCGAGAAGCGTTGTGTCGAAGCCGCAATGCGGCTCGCACGACGAGGACCGGCGTGGCAAGCGCGCGCGCTCCGCATCCGCCCGTCGGTCCCGGCTATTTTGGCCGGCAGTTATTCCGGTTCATCCTGGACCGGCCGAGGAGGCAACCCCTACTGGGGTGGATACAATTCGTCCAGCGCACTCGACGCGAGCGAATCGCTCATGCGGATCGCGCGGCTCTACCTGGCGATGGACAACGCCGTCGCGGCAGTCGACGCCATCCAACAAGCCATCGAGCGCGCGGGCACGAATCGCGAGCGCGTCGCCGAACAGGCGCAGCTAATTGCGAAGGAACGGCAATTGACGAAGGAATTGTTGCCCGTCTTTCGCACCATGATGGTGCGCATGCCGGACGACCTGAACGTGCAACTCGCGTATGCCGATTCGCTCGAGAAAAACGAGAGACAGCCCGCCGCCGCTGAAATCTATCGTCGCATGCTGCGGCGGGGCGTCAATGACGTGGCCTTGCTGGAGACGATTAAGCGGCGGCTCGCGTCGACTGCGGGCGAAGCCCAAGCGCCCGCTGAAGCGACCTTGGCCGACCTGGAGGCGGACGTCCAAAACAAACCTGGCGACGTGCGCAGCCGCTTGCGGCTCGCGCGCGCGTACTATTACTCGCTCGAGATCGATAAATCGCTGGAATTGCTTCAGCAGGTGCATGAGCAAGCGCCTCACCTCGATGAGGCGAGCGAGCTGCTGACCGAAATCTTCACGGTGCAGGGCGACACGCAAAACCTGGCGGCGGTTCTGCGCGAACGGATCAAACGCACCACCGACGACACGGAGCGCCGCACGCGCACAACGCAACTGGCCAACGTGCTGATTGAAAGTGGAGACACCGAGGCGGCCGTCGAGGCGCTGGTCGAAACCGTCGATCCGCAACAGCCCCAATCGTATGCGGAAGTCGGCATGCTGTTGCAGTATTTGGGTCGTGACGAGAAGGCACTCGAACAGTTCGAACTGCGGGAAAAGAGCAGCGGCGCCCCACAGTCGGAAGAAGAAGAGCCCGCTTCCGCAATGATTGCTCGAGTGCTGGCGTTCCGCGGCGATTTCGACGGGGCAGCCGCCCGCATGGAGAAGACCGCCCGCGAGAGGATGCGCGATTCATCGGCGCAATCACCGATCATGGTGGCGTGGTACGGCAACGAGCGCGAGCAGCAAAACGTCTTTCAGCCATTTCTTTCACTGTTCGCGGTGTTCCCGGAGACCCTCGACAGGATCCAAGCGCGCGTGAAAGCGGGGTTCGAGAAAGAGCCGGATAATCTGGCGGCACGGCGGCTGCTTTTGCAGCTTCACCTGGCGACGGGACGCAACGATCTGGCCGAGGCGCTCATGAAACAGCCGGCCGCCGCCGACCTCAACGATAGCGAATCGTTGCAGAAACAGATTGAGGAAGCGGTCAAGCGCGGCGAGTACGACAAGGCCATCGAGCTGGGCGAGCAATGGCTTGCGCGGGAAAAGAAGACCGAACTGCCGGCCGGGCTGCCGGCACAGTATGCAACGCAAATGCTGCTTGGCTCGCCTCGAACGCAAATGATTTGCACGATCGGCGATTTGCATTGGAAGCTCGGGCGCCAAGACAAAGCGTTGGAATCGTACCGGCGGCTCGTGGACGAGAAGGTTGATGAGACGCGGCTTGCCTTTGCGATGATTTGTGCGTTCCGAGGACGAATCGATGAGGCGCGTTCGCTTGTCGATAAAGCGCTCAAAGAGCAGCAAGTGCCCTCGGAGGGCTTGCTCGAGTTGCATGCGTTCCTGGCCGCGCTTGCCGGCGACGCCAACGCGTGCTTTCCCATTCTCATGCAGATCTGCAAGGCTCAAGACGTGGGCACGCCGAGCGAGGGGATGGATTATTTCGGGGGCCAATCGGGCGGCGCGATCCCGATGTTGGAGGTCGTTGCCAAAGAGTTGGGGCGAGTTGACGAGTACATCGCCTTTGCCGAGGCCCGCATCGCCGCCAATCCCAACGATTGGCAGCGTTACGCGCAACTGTCGCAGTTTCTCACCAAAATCGGCCGCGCGGAACAAGGCCGGGCCGTCATCGCCAAAGCTGCCGAAGTCAAGCCGCTGCGGCTGCAGGCCCTGCAATTTCGTGCCGCGGAACTCGAATCGCTCGGGCAGAGTGACGAGCTCATTGCCCTTTATGAGGAGTTGATCGACCTGACGCTCAAGCAGGTCGATCCCACCGAAGCTCAGCGAGCCAGCAGACGGGTGTATTCGTACGACTCCGAGCGGTCCGACTCGAGCGTCGACAACCTAAGGTTGAGGCTGGCCAAACTGTACTGGCAGAAGGGACGGCACGACGACGCCATTCGCGTTTGGAAAACCGGGCGGAACGAAGGCGATCCGGGCACGCACGATTACGTGGCCAGAATGCTCGCCGAGCAGGAGGAGTTTGCACGGGCTGAAGAAAGTTACCGAAAGGCGATTCAACTCGATCCGAAAGACTTTTTCGCGCACATGGCACTCATGTCCGAGTCATTCTATCGGGGCGACCTGCCCGCTGCCGGCAACCACATGCGGGAAGTCGTACTGAAGCGCTATCGAAATCTCATTCATCAATCCGAGTCGGACGAAGAACGCAGCCAATCCGATGAGCTAACCGTTCTCCGGCAAGTGCACGCTGGCAGCGGCGCGAAGCTGCCCCAACCCAGCCCGGCGTCGGGCGAGGATCGTGATGCCGCATTAATGCTTGCCGCGCTGACAGGCGACTGGAAGTACGTCGACGCGGTGCTGCAGCCGCTCTTCGAGCAGACGCCCTATGATCCGTCGATTTGGGCACTGTGGGCGAAATCGCGGTTGCGCGCGGGCGACCTGCCGGCGGCACTGCAAGCACTCGAGCAACTCCAACGAATTAGCACAACGAGCCTCGCAGCTCGACATCGGAACCTGAAACTCGCGCTGGCGGGAAAACAGGTTCAGGCCGCCGGCGGTTCGGCCGGCCCCAACGCCTCCGCCCCGACGATGAGCACCGGTCGTCGCCGGCGCTACTACGCAGGCGCGGGCACTGCGTCTCAATGGCAAGACTCCGAAGGGTCTGAGATTTCGGGCATGTTGGTCCCGCTGTGCCTGCAAGCCGGCGCATTCGACAAGGCGGAGCGGTTATCGCTGAAAAACCGCAGCGAATTTGTTTCCAGGACGCTGCCGCTTTTGGTTTCGCTCAAGCAGCGTCAAGGCCAGAACGCGCGCGTGATCGAACTGGCGAAACTCGTCGTCGCGTCTCCTGTCGACAATCAGGCGAAGTATCGAGTGCTCGACACGCTGGCGGAATCGGGCGAGGCTGATCTCGCGGTCGACATTTCGCTGAACCTCGCGCGTTTCGGAGAGAACGCGGAGAATGATTACCGTCACGGGCACATGCAGCGCGGTGTCACAAGCCAGCTTGCCATCTTCGACAATCCATTTAACGAGGAGAGATCGGAACAATCTCATATTGCCAATCTTTATCGACTATTGGACAAGCACGGGAAGTTGGACGCGGCGATCGAGAAGCTGTCGAAACGGTCCCAGGCCGATCCGGCGGACCCCGGCCCCGTGCAAATGATTGCTCAATTGTACGCCTTGCGCGGCGACTGGAAGACCGCTCGAGACCAGTTCCAGCAGCTACTGCAACGCGACCCGAACAATGCCCAGCTCAAGACTGCGATATTTAACCTCAACGTGCAGTTGCGCGATTGGAAGTCGGCACTGGCTATGGCCGACCAGCTTGCGAAGCCGCAGGGGAACACGTCGGTCGAAGGCGCCAAGTGGGCCCTCTGTCGGGCCGCGCTGCATCTGCTCGACGGTCATCCGGAGCAGGCGGCTTCACTTTTACCGGCGCAGTTGCCCGCCGGACTCGATGACGACACCGCCTTCGCCGGGCTCTTGATCGCGACCGATCAGCGCAATCGCGTGATTGGGAATCTCGAGGAGCAACGTAAGTCAGGCCAATTGCAAGAGACGCAAATCGTGCGCTTATTCGACTTGTACCAGGATGCAGGCGAATGGCAGAAGGCGTCGCGCATTGCAAGCGACGAAATCTGGAGTTCACCGCAGTTGATCGACGAGAACGAGTGGTTCGAACGGCTGTACGATTTGGTAAGAGCGGCCGGGGCTTCGGCCGAGGCGATTGCCGCGGCCGCCGATCGTCCGCAGGATAAGGCGCTTTTAGAATTGGTTCGGCATGGCCCGGCGGACGGCACGCGCGCCTTTGCCGCCGCGCTCGAGCAACAGCCGGACTCGATCGACGTGCAGCGCGGTCTGGCGGCCGCTGCAGCGCTCTCCGGCGACAACGCGCTGGCCGAGCAAGTCAACGACCGCCTGCTTGCCGCCATCAAGCCGCGACGGCTCGACATCTGGCGAGCTGCCAAAGAGAGCTCACTCAAGCAGCGGATCGATGGCATGAGCCGCGGTTATATGGACAGCGACACGTCGACGGGCCAGGTCTTGGTCTCGCTTTCCATGTCGCGCATGCTGTCTCAACTCGCCGAAAGTAGTCAATACTCGCAGAACTCGAACGACGTCACTTACGAGGCACTTTGGACCGTGCATCGTGAGCTTCGCGGCAAGTTGCTGCTGCGAAACGGAAAAGTCACTGAACTGCTGGCCGACCTGCGCGATGCCCAAGCTTCGACGACGGATGGCAGCATGCGCCGATCGCGATGGATGGCGAACGAGTCTTGGGGTTACCAACCGGATTACACTGCCGACTGGCGCGAGCAAGCCAAGGGCAAACTTGCAGATTGCGGCTACACCCAGGAACTGCTCGCGCTGCTCGACGCGCAGGGCACGCGGCTGGGGGAACGGGACTGGCCGCTGATGAGCGAGCTTTGCGCGGCCGTCGGGCGCAGCGAGGATTCGGCACGTTGGAAACAGTTATGGATTGAGCAGTCCCTCATCCGTTTACGGTCCGACGACATGCCTCGTCTCGACCGCTCACGCGAGTGGATGGAAGTGTATGACGAGAATGGAAACGACTGGACCAATTACCGAGGCGCACTCAGCCAAAGCCATCCGCAGGACGACGATAAGGCGGTCAACCAATCCGTTCGCATGGGCTGGTCGAACAGGTGGGACCGTTACCCCTACTATCGCAACCGGGCGTATTTTGGCACGTGGCAATCGGACGGGCTGTTGAACCGTTTTGCCGTCGAAGATCCCGAAGTCGGACGGCGGTTGGCGGGCATCGCCGATCAATTGGCGCTTGGCTGGGCGGGCTCGAATGCGGCCGACACCTTAAACGAATACTTCATTGCCAGCAAGCAGCCGAAAATCGCGGTCGAGCTTTTAGAGCGCATGCAGCCGCTCGAGCAAACTGTCAAATCGGCCGGACAACTGCAAACGTATCTCCGGGCGGCATACCATGCGGGCGAGTACGAGCGAGTCGAAAAAGCGCTCGAGGCCGTCGAAAAAATCCATCCGAAACTCGAGATGTGCGTCGCCTTGGAGCGGCTGATGCTGCGTCGGCACCAGAACAGAGCCGACGACGCCGACCGCCTCGAATCGACACTGGTCGCCGCCTGTAAAACGATTCCCGTGTTACCGCGATCTCCCGACGACCCCATCGCAAAGCGCCTTGCGAGCGTGGTCGATGCGTCGCGCTACGGATACGAGTACGATGACGTTTGGCAACGCAGCGGCGATGATTCGTTGCAGAATCCGTACGTGCAGTTGGCTGCCGCCGCCGGCGTTCGGCTTCAGCAAAGTATGCGTGCCGAGGATCTCACGCTCGGCCAGATCCGGACGGAATACACGGCGCACGGGCTGTACGATCATGCCCTCAGAATTGTCGATCTGGAGCTCGAGCGGCTGCCGCAGGAGAGCGGCGAGGGAGTGCGGATGCAGTTCATCCAGGCCAAGGCACAACTCTTGTCGCGCGCCAAACGCGCTGACGAAGCCAAACAACTGTTCGAGCAGGTGAAAGAGTACCGAAAACGCACAAAAGGGGCTGGGAAAGAGGAGCAGAACGAATATCAGGATGAGCTCACAGCCACCGATGGCGACGATCGTCCCGACTTCGCCGCACTTTTGAAGACCCTGCTGGATGACCGCAAGTCGGATTGGCGGGCCGACGTCCACCGGCTGCGCGAGGCCTCTTACCTTTTCAAGCTCGGAAGGTACAATGAAGCCTGGCCAATTTATGAGACGGCCATTCGTCGGGGCGAACTTCTCAGTGGCCAAGACACCGAGGAAATGTATCGCGCCGGCATCGCAGCGTGCGAATCGGGGCAGCGTGAACCTGGCTTGGTCCTGTTGCGGCGTGCGCTGTGGCGAGATCCTTCTGACAAGTTGGCCGTAAAGGCCCGGGAGTGTGTCGGCGATGGAGCCAAGACAAATCAGTGACGTGCTGGCCGGCCTCAAGCGCCGACAACGCATGTTGAATTCCGCCGCCTGGGGCCTACGGGGACTCTTCGCGGGCTCTATCATCGCACTCGTGACAGCGTCCGGTTTTGCCATCGCCGGATTCGAGCCAGGGGTCGATCGGCCGTGGAATTTGTTTTGGCTCGTTCCGGCGAGCGGCTGCCTGGGCCTGCTCCTGGGCGCGCTGCGCCGGATCGACGCTCTGCAATTGGCGAGGGCGTTAGACCACGCCGCCGATTCCGAAGATCGATTCACCAGTGCCATGCAGTTGGTTGGCCATCACCGCCGCGAACGGGTCCAACTGATCGTCGTCGATGCGATGCATCATATCAGCGGCGTCGAAGCCAAACGGGTCCTGCCTTTTTCAACGCCGAAAGTGGGCCGCTGGCTGCCAGGAGTGATCGGCGCGTTCGCGTTGCTGCTTTGGCTCGCACCGGGACGCAACACGACCGCTGCGCTCTCTCCCGAACCCGAAGTCACCGCGGAACAATGGCGCGAGCTCGAAGAAAAGTTTTCGCGCGAACTGAAGCGAAACTACGAGGCACCCAAGTCACACGTCGAGAAAGAGCTTCACGAGCGGCTGAAGCAGCTAACGTCATCGCTGGCCCGTCAGCCCGAAAAAAAGCAAGTCCTGGCCGGCATCGCCAAGATGAGGACCGACATCGAAAAACGTCGCCGCGAACTGAAGACCGGCAACCTCAACATGAAACAGGCGGCGGCCGCCCTTCAATCCAGCGAGTTACTCAAGAAGCTGGCCGAGCTGCTCAAGAAAGGCGACTACGCGAACGCGTCCGAGGAGCTCAAACGGCTTGCCGAACAGCTCAAAGCGTCGAAAGTTAACCCAACGGCGGCCGAACTGGAGGCCATCGCCAAGGATTTTGAGCGCCTGGCCCGCGAATTGAGCGAGCACGAAGGGCTGCATAAGAATTGCGAGCAGTGCGCCTCGGCGGCGGCGGCGCTCAACCAGCAGGAATTGGCCGATGCGCTTCAGCGCCTCTCGAAGCAGCTCGACGAAAACCGGGAAGATTTGAAGCAGTGCGAGTCGCTTTGCAAGGCTTGTTCATCGTTGGATGACCTGGAGCAGATGCTCTCGCGGATGAAGAGCAACAAGCAATGCAGCGTCTGCCAAGGGAAGAATTCCGGCCAATGTCCGGCCTGCTCCGGCTCGAGCGCTTTGGCCGGCTTTGTCCAGCGACCCGGTTCGAAAAAAGGAGGACTCAAGGCAGGCACCGGAACGGCTGCCAAATGGGACAGAGGCGGCCTCAACGACAACCTGCAGAAAAACATTGCCTCGGGCGTGCCCGATCAGGAACGAGGCGGGACGCAATCGACTGTGTCAAAAACCCTCTCGGCCGACGAGCGCGCCGACAGCGCACTGGCCTTCAAGGAGAAGTATGTCAAGCTCGTCCAGCAGGCCGAGGCCGATCTGGCCCTGGAAAACATCCCGTTCACCTATCGAGATTTTCTGCGCCGCTATTTCAGCGGCATCAAGCCGCAGGAGAAGCGCCCGGACGCGTCCGGCGATCCGGCCGAAAGCGTGCGCGAATAGCCGACTCGCTTTGCGACGAACGACCGACAACCGGCAACATCGAGACTCAACCCGCTATGGTGCAACCCGAACTCAGTCCGCAAAGCGTCGAAGACTTTCGGCACAACTACCTGCTGCTTAAGACGGAAATCTCAAAACGGATCGTCGGCTACGACGACAACATCGACCAGGTGCTCACGGCGATGTTTGCGGGCGGCCACGTTCTGCTGGAGGGCGTTCCCGGTTTGGGCAAGACGCTCATTGTCCGCACCATCAGCGAGGCCACGCACCTGGCCTTCAGCCGCATTCAGTTCACACCCGACCTGATGCCCGCCGACATCACGGGAACGAACATCCTGGTGGAGGATGATCGGGGGAACCGCACGTTTCGCTTTCAACCGGGCCCGATCTTCGCAAACCTGGTTCTTGCCGACGAAATCAACCGGGCCACTCCCAAAACCCAGTCTGCCATTCTCGAGGCCATGCAGGAACAAGGCGTGACTGCGGGCGGCACGACGCACCCACTGCCGCTTCCCTTCTGGGTTCTGGCGACGCAAAACCCTATCGAAATGGAAGGAACGTATCCCCTTCCCGAAGCGCAAGTCGACCGCTTCTTTTTCAAGGTCGACGTCTTACCGCAAGGCGAAGATCAACTGGTTCAGATTATCGACCGGACCACAACCGACGATCAAATCGAGATTCAACCCGTCCTGGATGCGCAGGCCGTGCTCACGATGCAGCATACGGTGCGCCAGGTGATGGTCGCGGAGTTCGTCAAGCGTTACGCGGCGCGGCTGACGCTGGGGACCCATCCCGACAGCCCCTTTGCTACGGCGGCGACGCGCCAGTTTGTCCGCTTCGGCGTGAGCCCGCGCGGGGTGCAAACGTTAATCCTGGGCGGGAAAGTCAAGGCCCTGCTCGCCGGCCGTTACACAGTCAGTTGCGAGGACATTCGTGCTGTTGCACGGCCCGCGCTGCGGCATCGCGTCATTCGTAACTTCGAGGGCGAGGCTGAAGGCGTCTCGACGGACAGCGTTGTGAGTTCGCTCATCGAGTCGCTGGCAGAGCCGGCCGCATGAGGCCCGCACACCGCGAGCAAGGAGTCTGCCGCGCTACGAGTGCGACCGGCGGCCGGCATTCCCGCAGGAAAGATCGACGACTTGCATGACAGAGCCCCTTTTCGACCGCGACTTCCTCAAGAAGCTCGAATACCTGAACCTGATTGCCAAACGGCTCGTGTTCGGCAGGCAGCAAGCGCTGCGACAGAGCGTGAAAAAAGGAGCCAGCATCGAGTTCAAGGATTTCCGCGACTACGTTCATGGCGACGAACCCCGGACCATCGACTGGGCCGTTTACGCCCGGCTCGACCAATTGGTGATCAAGCTGTATCGCCAGGAGCAGGATCTCGACCTGTGGGTTTTGCTCGATGCAAGCGGCTCGATGGATTTTGGCGAGCCCAACAAGTTCGACTTCGCTCGCCGCGTCGCCGCGGCGTTGGCCTACATCGGCATGTGCAACATGGATTCCGCAGGCGTATTGCCGTTTTCGACGGAGTTGTCGGATGGGCGCGGCGGGCTGCGCGGAAAGGGGCGAATCTTTCCGCTGCTGGAATTCCTCACCAACCTTCATCGCCAGGATCAGACGGATTTTGCACGCACGGCGCGCGGGTTTGTTGCCCGCGTCCGGCGGCCGGGGCTGGTGGTGATCATCTCCGACTTCTATGGCCTGCAAAACGCCCAGCGTGGAATCGACCAGTTGAGATTCTTTAAGCATCAGATCTACATCGTGCAGGTCGCCAGTCCCTGGGAAGTCGCGCCCGACATTCGAGGCGAACTTCGGCTTGTCGATTCCGAGTCGGCAGAACATTGCGACCTCGTTGTCAGTGCCTCGTTGCTCCGCCGCTACCAGAAAAAGTTCCAGGAGTTTCGCGACGACACCCGACGATACTGCATGCGATATTCGCTGGGCTACTCGCTGGCGACGACCGAAACCCCCTTCGACGAGTTCATCCTCGCCATGCTGCAACGCGGAGGCCTGGTGGCATGACGTTTTTGGCCCCGCAAGCGCTCTGGCTCGCACTGATCGCAGCGGCGATCGTTGCGCTGTACCTGCTGAAAATTCGCAGACGCCGCGTCGGCGTGCCGTCGCTCGAGTTCTGGCGGCAACTCGTGGCCGAAACTCAAGTCCGATCGCTCTTTCGACAATTCAAGCGATGGCTGTCGCTGTTGTTGTGGCTATTGATTGCAGCGTGCCTGATGAGTGCCGTGGGCAACCCGATTTTTACCGGTGGTCCCATGAAGTCGGAGTCCATCGCCGTCATCATCGACGATTCCGCCAGTATGCAATCGCTCGAGCCGGGCGAAGACGATGCTGCCAAATCGCGACTTGACCTGGCGAAGGAGGCGGTCATCGATTTTGTCGGCCGCCGCCCCGTCAACGACGAATGGCTGTTAATCGAAGCATCGAGCCAGCCTCGGGTGCTTCAAAGTTGGACGCGCCAGCCAAGCGCCGTGATTGATGCGCTCGACCAAATCGCCCCGCGCAGCCAGCGCGGCGACCTGCCCGCGGCCGTCGCATTGGCCAGAGAGATCATGTCGGGGCGCACGCAACAGCGGATGATTGTGGTTTCCGACGGTGACGCCGGCAGGCTGGAACAAATGATTAAGGACGACGAACGCATCCTGTACTGGCCGATTGGGCACGCCGACGACAATCTCGGTATCACACAGGTGACAGTTCGCTCGCAGCTTTCGGCCCATCACGTTTTTTTGCGGGTATTCAATTCCGGCAAAGAGGACGTTGAGACGCAGCTTGTCTTTGAAATCGACGAGGCAACCGTCAAAGTCGAGCCGTTCAAGATCGGCCCCCGGACTGCGTGGGAAAAAACCGTGGTGATTGAGAATTCCGCGGGCGGGGTCCTTCGATTGTCCATTGACCGACCGGACGCGCTGGCGGTCGACAACGAGGCGTATGCCGTCCTCGAGCCGATTCGTTCGGCCGCCGTGTTTGTCGTCACGCCGCCCGACGAGTCGTTCATATACGAACAGGCGCTGCTGGCGATGCAGCCTCTGGTCGATCCCGAAACGAGCCAGACTCTCACGCCGGAGCAGTATGAAGCTCTCAGCGAGCTGAAGCAGC
>JBBDVZ010000305.1:0-19485 GCA_040903115.1 Planctomycetaceae bacterium | reverse complement strand
GGACGAGTCTTCGTCGACCGGCGGCTCGCCGGCAAAATCAACCGGCGGTTTCGACTTCGACAAGCGATACATGCCGATACTGAAACCGGCCAGCACCGTCGCGGGAACCCCCAGCATAAACAGAATGCTATACATGTACGCGCGAGGCAGGGCGGTGCCGGTCTCTTCGACGGCTTCTTTGCACATCGGACACGCGAAGGCGCTGGATGCAGCGGGGCCGATCAGTCCAACCGCGGCAAGCAAAATCGCAATCTGGAGAACGCGTCGCATGAATTGTGCCTCAAGCAGGATGTCGGGCGGTCATGCCGAGACCGACCACTGGTACAGCATCAAGTAAATGATAACGCCTGTGACGGATACGTAAAGCCAAATGGGAAATGTCACTTTTGCGATGCGGCGGTGCTTCTCCCACCGCTGCTTGAGACCCAGATAAATGGTGATCGACGCCAAAAAGGGGACGGTTGCCGCGAGAATGACGTGGCTGATGAGAATCGCAAAATAAACAGCACGCATCGCCCCCGTGCCTTCGAACGGTTTCGAACCGGCATAAGCATGATAGATCAGATAACAACACAAAAACGCAATCGAGACGCCGAACGCGAAAAGCATCACCCGCTTGTGGGCCTCGCGTTTGCCGCGGCGAATCAGCGTGAGACCGGTCACCAGCAGTAGCGTCGACAGTCCGTTCAGCGTTGCATTGACCGCGGGCAGCGATGAGACCCATTCCGGCACCGGCATGTGACGTCACTTTTTCCCGGAATCGGCTTCCTTTTTGAGCGCCTTATAGAGGGCGACCATTTCCGTATCGATCTGGGCGTTGAACTTGTTGATCACGCGGCCGTGCGCATCGACGAGCAGGATGTTGGCCGAGTGCACGAACTCGGCCCCCGCCTTGCGCTCCTCGCCGAACATCTCCTGCACGGGCATGCGAAAGCTGTCGTTGATCAGCCGATGGATCGCAACGCGATCGCCGGTGAGAAACAACCATTTTTCCGGGTCGGCGTCGAACTGGTTGGCCCATTTTTGCAATCGCTCGGGCGTGTCGTGCTCCGGGTCGACGGTGATTGTGACGAGCCGCACGTCTTCGTCCTGCAGCCGATCCTGCAGCAGGCGCATTTGGCCGGTGATCTTCGGGCAGGGGCCGGCGCAGCGGGTAAAGATGAAACAAACGGCCCAGGGCCGGCCGAGCAAATCGGCCCTGGTGACTTTGCGGCCGCTACGTTCGACGAGCTCGAAGTCCGGGACGCCTGCCGGATCCCAAGTCATCGGCTGCAAACCGGTGCCGTTGCCGGACCCGTTGGCGGACGTTGGCGATGTTTGGTCGGCGACCGCGTCCGGATCTTCAGGGATCGGCTGGAAGATCGATTTGTCTGGCGCCGGCTTGAGGACTCTGCCACTCGGTTCGTTGTTCGAGCGGCCGCAGCCGACGGCTGAGACGACGGCCAGAAAGCAAAGCGCGAACGCGAACCCGCCGCGGCAGCGCGTGCGCGCCGCACTGAGCAGGATTGACGCCGGTTTTTGGGCTGAGGCCATGGGAGAGGGACCGCGGTTGATTCATAAACCCCGTTGCCGGGCATCATGCACGGCGGCCAAGGGCGTTATTGGGAATGGTCCGCCGGCGCCTGGTCGGGCGGATACGAGGACGATGCATCGTGCTCGTCCACGTCGGCATGGCTTTGCGGCTGAACTTGAGTTTGGGGAGCCGCGTACAAGTAATAGTGCTGGCCGATATCGGGCAAGAGCGCCATCGGCAACCCGATCGCCAGAATTATCGTCGGCGCCAGCAGCACGAACTTCCAGTTGCCCTCGAACTTCAAGTGCATGAAGTACGACATCACAAACAGCGCCTTGGCCGTCGCGACGCCGAGCACGAGCACAATCAGCACGGCCTTGTTGCTGATGTGGATCACGTCGAAAACGATCGACATCAGCGTGCAGATAAAGAGCGCCACAAACACCAAAAAATAATTGGCGTGATGACTGGCGTGAGTGTCGGTCATTCGCAAAAACTCCGATGTTTTTCGGCGAGTCGTTGCCGTTACTTGATGATGTAAATCAGCGGGAACAGGAAGATCCAGACCAGGTCGACAAAGTGCCAATACAGGCCGATGTTCTCGACGTAGTCGCGCCAGCCGGCATGCAGCCTCGCTCCTTGCATCAGCACAATGCCAAAGAGCACCATGCCCACAATCACGTGCAAGGCGTGGAAACCCGTCATGAGAAAATAGGTCGAAGCGAACAGGTTCCCGTACAAAATGGGATGCGGATCGTGCACCGAGGAGAGCCAGCTCCCGTAGCCCTCGTGTTCTTCCTCTTCCTTGATTTCGTGTTCCCTCATTTCGGTGAGTTTGTCCTCTACCTCGGCGAGCGTGACGGGCGGCGCCTCCGCTCCTGCTTTCAACTCCTTGACGTTCTCCTCTAAGACGTCGATCGTCTTTCCGTCGGCCGATTGAATTTTGAAGACACTCTTGCCGTCCGCGCCGGGAACGGCTGCCGGGACGAACCCACGAACTTGCTGCCCGTCCTTCGTGACCACGATTGATTCGGGGCGCTCCAGAGGAATCTTGAACGAAATGTTGTCGAGCACGTGCCCTTTAAAATTGATGAACTCGTTGGCCAGCTCGACGGCGTGCCTGCGCGCTTCCTTGTCGCTAACATCCTCATTCTTCCCTGCCAGGTCGATCTTGTTTGGCAGCGTCAATTCTGCATCGCGCGCCTGCGCCGGCAAATACTCGTTGAGCCGCCCGAGCACGACGGCGTCCATCTCCCGCAGCACCTTGCGAATGGCCTGTTCGTCGGTCTCGGCGATGTGGCCGGGAAGAACGTCGTGGCTGAACTTGCCGTAGTACTCGTAAGCCTTGATGCCCAAGAACACGCAAGCCAGTACGAACGTCAACTGGAGAAACTGCCGCGCTCTGGCAAAGTTTCTCGCCCCCATGGCCTCATGCGCCATGACGACGAAGTAACTCGACAGAATGAGGACAAACGTGTTGAGGCCGCCGGCCCAAATACGAATGTGGGTGTCTTCCGGGTTGGTCGGCCATCCGGGCTTGCCATCGGCGGCGAGCGAGCCCAACCGCAGCACGATATACGTGCCGATGAACGCCGTGAAGAACATGATCTCGGTGCCGAGGAACAGCCAGGTTCCGAGCTTCGAGTTCGGAATGGGCAGGCCCATTTTTACCGTGGGGGTCGCGCGTGCGTGTGACATCGTCTCGATTCTTATCGCAGCAATTGAAAATGATTCCAGGTCAACAGCAACAGCAGCAGCGGGAGGTACAACAGCGAGGCGTAAATGAGTCCACGTGCCGTGCGCTTCGACTCGCACAGCCAAAACCTGACGGCGCAAAGGAGATAGCCCGCCCCCAAGACGGTCGCCGCGAAAAAGTATCCGTGGCCGGCTAACCCGACCTGGCTGGGAAGCAAGCTGATCGGCAACAGCGCCAGGGCGTAAGCGACGCACATCAAGCCGACGACTCGCACCGCGGGTTTGGGCGTGGGCAGCATTTTGAGCCCGGCCCGTGCGTAGTCGTCCTGGTACAGCCAGGCGATCGCCAGAAAATGCGGAAACTGCCAGAGGAAGAGGATCCCGAACAGCACGAAGGCGCCCTCTCCCAACGTGCCGCCCGCCGCCGACCAGCCGAGCACCGGCGGCAGTGCACCGGCGACCGCCCCCACGGTGGTGCATAATGACGTGGCGCGTTTGAGCGGCGTATACGCGACGGTATAGAGCAGCAAAGTCGTCGCGGCCAAGGCGGCAGTCGACAAGTTGACAGTCGCCGCAATGTAAACACACCCCAGCCCGCCCGCCGCGATTCCAAACGCTAGCACTTCACCCGGCTGCAATCGGCCGCTGGGCAACGGACGGTTTGCCGTTCGGTGCATGCGCGAGTCGGTGTCACGTTCCGAAAACTGGTTGAGGGCACTCGAACCGGCCGCCACCAGTGCAATGCCAATCAGCGCGTGCAGCAAGGTCGCCGGCTGCCAGCGGCCGTCGCTGCCCAGGTAATAGCCGATGGCCACGGTAAACAGGACGAGGAGCGCAATGCGGGGCTTGGTCAGCTCGGCGTAATCGAGCAGCCTGCCGACAGCCGACGAGCGAGCCGGCATTGCGACGGTTTCGACGCGCGTGGAGTCGAGCGTGCTCATCCGACCGCTCCTCGAACCGTCGCGGTCCCCGCGGGAAGGCGATCGTCACGCGCGACGACTGCGGCGCGCCGGCGCAAGTAATCGAGCCGACAGACCCTCGTCGCCAGCAACGCCGACGTTGCGAACAGCAGCATGCCGACGACGGTGTGCGCGGTGCGGAACCAGACCTGGGTCGCCGAATTCTGGATGGCGACGTAACCGGTGGGTGCATACCCGAACTTCGTCACAAACGCGCCGCCCCCCAAAACGATTTGCAGAACGACCGCAACCAACAGGGCGCACGACGGCATTCGCAACCACTTGGCGCCGCTAAACAGCGCCGCCACAGCCGTCGCCACAACGGCGATGAGCACAAGCACCGCCAGGGCGATATGTTCGTAGAGCGCCATCCCCAAATGACGCAGGGCGCCTCCCAGCATATATTGCGCAAAAATCACCAGCGTCGTGACGACGACCAGCGGCATAAGCGGGCGGACGTTTTGCTGAAGGCTTTCACCGGGCGCGTGTATCCACATTCGACTCGTGCAAACGGCGACGCACGCCATGAAGGCGAACACCAGCGCGGCGAAGCTGCCGTGCACCATCGCCAGCGTGCGGTCGTCGAGCCGCACGCGTCCGCCTCCCAGGATTCCCTGCGCGATCACGCACAGCAAGATGCCGACTGCGGCGTTGCGCACCCAGAGCCGAGGTTCCTTTATCCACACGACGACGACCAGCGCGATGCTGATGACGCCGATTAGCATGCCTGCCAGGCGATGTCCGTGCTCGAGGAACTTCGCACCGGCCGATTGCAGCCACGGATAGGTGAGCATGTTGTGCCCATCGGACGTGGGCCAATCGCTAAAGGCCATCCCCGCGTTGGTGGTGGTGACGGCCGCGCCGACGACAATCGGCAACAGCGCCACACAAGCCGTCGCGACGGCGAGACAGTGAACCAGGGGTTGATAAAGGTTTGACTGCATTACTTATCGATCTGTCAATTTCTAAGCACGAAGCACGAATGTCGAAAGAAATCCGAAGCACGAAGCCCTATACGGTCTGAGAATGGCAGGTTGCACAATTCGTTCGCGCCGGGTGCACTGTCTTGGTCATTCGGATTTTGTGCTTCGTGCTTCCTTCGTCATTCGTGCTTCGTGCTTCCATCCTTGTCTTCGTCGTCCTTTGGCGGCGGCTGCAAATACTTGGTCTGCATGAGGTAATCCTCGTCCGACAGCGGCGACGAGTATTCATACGGGCCCCGGTAAACCACGGGCGGAATATCGAAATTGCCGTGGCCGGGAGGCGACGGCGCCGTCCATTCCAATCCGTTGGCGCCCCACGGATTACGTCCGCATTTCGGTCCGTAGAAAATGCTGTAGAAAAAGTTGAACAGCAACAGAAGCTGCGCGAACCCCATCAAAATCGCGCACCACGTTATGAACTGGTTCATCGGCAGCAGGTGATGCAGGTACGGGTGCAGGTAGGGGTCGGCATAGCGGCGCGGCATGCCGGCAATCCCCAGCAAGTGCATGGGGAAAAAGGTGCCGTTGAACCCCATGAAGGACAGCACGAAATGCCATTTTCCCAGCGTGTCGTTCATCATGCGGCCGAACATCTTCGGAAACCAGAATTGGATGGCTCCGAACACGCCGAACAACGTGGCGCCAAACAGCACGTAATGAAAGTGGGCCACGATGAAGTACGTATCGTGGATGTAGATGTCGACGGGAACGGCGGCCATAAAGATGCCGCTCAACCCCCCGACGATGAACATCGACACAAAGGCCACGGAATTGAGAAAGATCGCGTTGAAGCGCGGCCGCCCGCCCCAAATTGTGCCGATCCAATTGAACGTCTTAATCGCCGAGGGCAACGCGATCATCATCGTTGAGACCATGAACGTCATGCCCAGCGCGGGGTTCATGCCGCTGGTAAACATGTGGTGTCCCCACACGATGAACCCCAGGCCGGCGATGGCGGCGATCGAATAAACCATTGGCTTGTAGCCGAACAAGGGCTTGCGGCACATGCAGGAGAGCATGTCGGAGACCATTCCCATCGCCGGCAGCAGCATGATGTAAACGGCGGGGTGCGAATAGAACCAGAACAAGTGCTGCCACAACAGCGGCTGGCCGCCGCCCACGGTGGGCTCGGCATTGTTGACGATGATTCCGGCAGGAATGAAGAAGCAGGTATGCAGCAACCGGTCGGACATCTGCATGAACGCCGCCGCGGTGAGCACGGGCAATGCGAACGCCTGCAGGATGGCGGTGATGAACATGGCCCAAATCGTGAGGGGCATGCGGAACAGCGTCATGCCGGGCGCCCGCATGTTGACGATGGTCGTCATGTAATTGACCGAGCCCATCATCGACGAGACGCCGACAAGCGCCACACCGAAGAGCCACCAGGTCTGCGCCCACTGCGAGTTCGGGGCCGCGTTCCAAAGCGTCGACAGCGTGGGATACACGGTCCAGCCCGAGCCGGGCCCATAGCCGGCCGTGAAAAAGCTGATGCCGAAGCACATGATGGCCGGCCACATGAACCAGTAGCTCATCATGTTCAAAGTGGGGAAGGCCATGTCGTCGGCGCCAATTTGCAGCGGGATCAAAAAGTTGCCAAACGCGCCGGCGAGCACCGGAATGATCACCAGGAAGATCATCACGGTGGCATGCATCGTGAAGAGCATGGTGTAGAACTCGGGAGGAATCTGTCCTCCCTGGGCCGGGAAGATCAGCTTGCCGACGACCGGCATCGTCGACCAGGGATAAGCCAACTGCCAGCGCACTCCCAGCGCCAACGTCCCGCCCACCATCAGCATCAGCAGCGTGGTGATGAGGAACTGCATCCCGATCATCTTGTGATCGGTCGAAAAAACGTACTTGCGGAGGAAGCCGAGCTCGTGATGCCCCACATGGGCATGCGAGGCATGTTCCAAGGCCGCTCGCGTGGTGGCGGGATCCAGCGTACTCACAATTGCACCTCAGTGCCCGTTTCAAAATCGTGACGCCGCAACGGATCGACGCGCGGCCTCACAATGGAGTTTTTTATCGTGCTACTTCGATTCGGCGACGGCGGCTTTTTCGACCACGCCGTCGTCGAACTGCTCTTTCTTCAACTGCTCGAGGTACGCTCGGTAATCCTCTTCCGATTGCGCCCACAGGCGCGCTTTCATCTTGTAGTGACCCCAGCCACACAGCTCCGCACACAGCAGCTCGTACTGTTGGCTGCTGCTCGCCTCGAACCAGACGGGAATGACAAGGCCCGGCACGGCGTCTTGCTTGACGCGCAACAGCGGCACGAAAAACGCGTGCTGAACGTCGGCGGTCCGCAAGTGGATGAGCACGGCCCTGCCGCTGGGGACGTGCAGATCGTTGACCGTGTACAAATCACCGGGCTCGGGATGCCGCAGCCAATTCTCGACGTCGGCTTTGCCCTGAAACACGCGATCGGGTGCGGGATAGCGAATCCGCCACTCGAACTGGCGGGCCGTCACTTCGGCAATCGGTTGCCGGACCGCTGCGGGGTCGAACTTCGCCTGCACACGGTACGCGGCCCAAACATCGAGCTGGTAGAGCGAGATGAACAGCAGAACGCCCGCCGGGACAATCGTCCAAATCACTTCGAGGTTGTGGCTGCCGTGCGTATGCCAGGCCTTGCCCCCTTCTTCGGCGTGAGCGCCTCGCCACACTGCGTAGCCTAGCGCCGCCTGCGTTCCGACGAATGTCACCGCGACGATGACCAGGATCAGGTAAAACAGCCCGTCGATGCGCTCGCCCAAAGGACTTTGCGCTTTACCGCCCTCGCCGGGAAACCACCAGCCCATGTCGGGCGCGATCCAACACGCGGCAATCGCCACGATGGGCCAAAAGATAAAGAACAGGCTCCAGAATCGTCTCACGTTTCTCTCCGGACTGTTTCGTCCGATGTCGAGCTTATTCGATGCCGAGCCGGCGCGTTTAACCCGCCGCTGGAATGTCGAACGAGGTACCTCGTGTTCTTGTGCTCAGTTTGACGCGTGCTTCTCGTCGCTCTGTACCTCCGGCGTGATGGCAGGGATGCTCTCTCCCTTCAAATGCGGAATGTACAGCACGTAGTTTACCAGGTCCCACACCTCGCCATCGTTGAGGACGTCATTGCCGAACGGCGGCATCGGCGTTCCTTTAATTCCCGCGCGGATACGTCGGTAGATGTCGACGGGGCGACGTCCGCCTCGGAAAATTCCGGTGGTCAAATCCCGCGGCTGGACTCTGTGTTTCCAGTCGTCGAAGAGCCCGGGCTTATCGTTGCCTTGCTGAACCGCTTCGGTTTGCGGCCCATCTCCTCGCCCGGTCACGCCGTGACAGGTTGCGCATTTGGCCTTCGCCGACAGAAACAGTGCGCGGCCGCGGGCAATCGAGTCGGGATCTTGCTCCACGGTGTGTCGCTTCTGGGTCGGACGAATGACGTGTTTATCGTTCTCGGCCGCCTGCCACGCCGCGTCCAATTCTTTGGAGGCACGGGCCACCGTCTGCGGAACCAGAGTGGCCAAATTGGCGAAGATCTCCTTGGGGTCCTCTTTGCCTTCAATCCGTTCGGCGACCGCTTGAATGGTATAGTCGCCTTCCAGATCGGCATCGAGCTTGTGCTCCAACTCGCCGCGCATCGCCAGCCAGCGGACGTACTCCACAACGGCAACCGTTTCGTCATCGCCCAGCAGCAAAAATGAAGGCATGTACGTGCCGGGAATTCCGTTGCGAACGATCCGCGCGAGGTCGTCGCGTCGGACTTTGTCGCCTGGCTGCCCGACGCGCACGGTCGATGTGAACTTGAACGTGCCGAGCCTGTAGTCGCGCGGCAGCGGGTTGAGATACTTCGCGGTGGGCCCGTTGCCGTCGCCGCTCGTGCCGTGGCAATGCACGCAATGCGTCATGTAAAGCCGCCGTCCGTCCTTGAGGGTCTTTCCGGCATTGATGAGAAAGCGGTCGCCAGGCTTGGGCGGCGGATCGAGTGTCTCGATCAAAGAGACGACGTTCGTCTCCGGATCAAAGTGAGCAAGCGTCGGCATCTGCTCGTTTCCAGCATATGCGCCGGAGAGCCAATGGAACTCGGGATAGATGGCAGGGTCGGCGACTTCGCCGTCGATTTTTGCGACGAACGAATCGGTGGGACCGTCGGTCTCGACGCGCTCAACGGTCCCCTCGCTTCCGCCGTAGTTCACGGGCAGTCGCAGCCAGGCGACGAGGTTGGTGGGCGTCCCGAAGTTGTCGTTGAGGGCGTTTTCGACCGGTTCCTGCGCCTCGGGCGCGAGCGCGAGCGTGCGTGCATTCAGCACGAACCGCGCGTCGGGACTGTCTCCGCAGCCGGCAAGTACCGACGCGGCAATCCCTCCCAAGGCGAGTATCAAATGGCTTCTCACAGCGAGAACCTCCAGACCGAACAAATCTTTGACCGTGGGGTTAAACCCCACGGCTCATTGAGCGCGCGTGTTTAATCACGGCTTGAACTTGGTGGCCGGATAGGGAATCTCCTGTTCCGTGACCGCGTTGGCGTTGACGGTGACCGAAAGATTGCGCTCGAGGAAACCCGCTCCTTCGTGCCAGACCTTGAACTTGTGCGTGCCGGCCGGGAGTTCGGCAATTTCAAACTCGCCCTTCTCGTCGGTGACGGCTGCAAAGGGATGTTCGAGCGGCAAGTGCCAGGCGAACATCCAAGCATGAAAGTCGCAGTTCACCGGAATGGGCTGGTTTTCAAACGTCGAGTATGTGGTTTTTACCCCGACCCGATCTCCCTTATTAATGATCGCGTTAAACTGCGTCCCCCGAACCGGCTTGGTGTGCGTGTTGTGGGCGACCTCATCGCCGCTGACAACCTGCAGCGGCCGGCCCACCTGCACGAACAACGCGTGCGGGATGAAGTGGCAACCCTTCTGGTCGAACAACACCGGGTCGGCGGGCGGGTCGGTCGTCTTGGCGCCCGGCGGCGCCGTCTGCAGGTAAACAAACACGTTCGCCACGCCTCCGCTGGGGCCAACCACCAGTTTCTCGTTGGGAATGTCCTGCGCGGCGCAGACGTCGGCATCCTTGATATTTGCGCCCTTGCGGACAAGCGCCTCCAACTGCGGCGCCGTTCCTTGCATGACAACCTTGCCTTTGAAGCTGCCGAACCCCGCGGCTGCACCCTTCGCCCCATCGGTGCTTGCATTTTGCTTCTCCGAGGTCTGCTGCTCGGTGTCATTGGGCTTGATGACGACGTTGGTTTTTGTCGCGGCGCCCTTATCCGAGCAGCCAACAAACGGCATGACGCCTACGAACAAAGCGGCGAGTGTGTACGTCAAAAACTTCTGCATTGCGATTTCTTCTTTCACTCTATTGAGCAGCCGCGCCAGTTGACGCGGTTGATTGCGGGGACTCGTATTCCACTTTGCCTTCGCGCTCCATCAGGCGATGGTAGTTCATCAACGCGTCGCGAACGGCAATGGTTTGCAGTTTCGGATCGCCGCCGAACAACTCGCGAAACTGCGGCTGGTTCTTGGCGAACGGCGGCGGCATCGACGTGTACGGCGTAATCCACTGCGGTTTGTACAGCCACAACAGCAGCCAGTCGGACCGCAAGCGGTCGGTGACTTGCTGCAAGTCGGGACCGCGGACGTCGTTGACCGGGTCGGAGATTTTGAACGTTCGACCTCCCAGCGAGTGACATTTGATGCACAGCGGAAGATTTAAGGTCTTCCACGCCTGGCTGAGATATTCGACCTTGCCGTCGTCGAGCACCGGCTTCAATTCCTCGTTCTTTTCATCGATGTAACTCGGTTCGCGCTCGGGCACGTACTGGTACGGGTAAGGCGCACCATCGACGGAGGCGAAGTAGTTCGCCAGCGACTGCGCCTCGTCCGGACTCAGGTTGAACTTCGGCATACGCAGCACCGCCTCGGGACGAATTCGGTACGGGTCGCGCAAGAACCGGTACAGCCACGGCGTCTGTACCTTGATTCCTTCCTTGTATAACGGCGGCGGCGATTTCTGCCAGGCTCGCTGCCGGTCGGACGCGACCCGTGCCGTTTGCAGGTAGTCGACGAGCCACTGCGCGAAGTTTCCGCCGCGCGCCGGCTTTCCGGGCAACAATGCCTTTTCGTCGATGATGACCCGATCGGGGGGCAGCTTCAGTATGTCGCCCACCTTCACGGGTTCCCAGACGTCGAAACCGTACTCCGTCGAGTCTTCATTTGGCTTGCTGTTGACCAATCCATAAAAACTGACGACGTCGAGAGTCTTTTTCGTTCCGTCAATCTCTGCCGTGATCTTTTCACCCGTCTGGCCGTTGTGAGGCGGCTTGAATCGCAGCAGTAACTCGAGCGCTTCGGGATGATCGGCCGCTGTCACCGGTGTCGCCGCAAACTTCGCCATATCGACGCCGCCGCGAATCTCCGGCAGCTCAACGATGTGGCAACCGACGCAGTTGAAGTAGTCGATCAGCCGTTCCCCCTCGAGCCGAGCGACGGCGGACCCGCGAGGCCGGTACTGATAGTCGGCAGGCGGCGGGTCGGCGACCAATCCCAACACAAATGTGGCGATCGCCTCGATTTCGTCTTCCTGGAACGGGAACAGGGGCATTCGCAACCGCTCGTCGTACCCCTTGGTTTCCGTCTTGCGGTAATCGTAGCTTCGCGGCGAACGCAGCTTCTGCCAGATGAAACCCGGGCGACCATGGTGCAGCAGGTCTTCGTAAAAGTAGGCCGCCGAAAGTTCGTGCTGTTCGTCGTGCTTGTTCTTGAAGTCGCCGCGTGCCGCCTTCGCGACCGCCTGCTCGGCCCGCTCCCTGGTGCTCGAACCGTCGGCCTCGCCGTGATGGTGCAGGTACTCTTCGATGTGTTCGGGCGCCAGTCGCGATGTGTCTTTGCGACCCCAGTCTTGCAGCGTCGTCCCGATGGGCCGCGCGTCTTCGAAACCGGGAATGTCGTGACATCCAAAACAGCCATAACGCGAGATGGTTCGGCGGCCCACGTAATCGAGCTTTCGCCGACGAAATTCCTCGGCGTTCGGTTCGCCCGCGCCGCTGGCCGTCTCGAGCTCAATCTCGTCGCCGGTAACTTGCTTCAGAGGAATTGGATACTCGCCGCTAGACATCAACGCTTCGACCTGGGCCGCTTTGAGCACCTTGCCAAGATAGAGACGCACTTCGTCGTTCAGAGGCTCATCGACAACCACTGTGATGTTCTGATTCTCGCGATGCCGGACAACTTCCAACGAGACGCGCGTACCGACGGCGGTGCGATTGACGAACTTGTGCAGCTCAGCGGCATCGCGGACCGGCGCGCCGTTAAAGCCGACAATCACGTCGTCGACCTCGAGCTCGCGCTTCACCTCGGCCGGTGCGCCGGCGCTCTCGACAATGACGGTCGCCCGCGTCGCCGGGCTGCCCGGAATGATATCGACGATCCGCGCCCCGAACAGCCCATCGAGGCCAAGTGCGGCCGCCTCGTCGGCGTCGAATTGTTCATCGAGCCCAACGCCCAGATAGGGGGTCAGCTCGGGCGGCGTGAACTTTCCCGGGCCGCCTGTGAGCAGGTACGCGGCGATGTCGGCCGCAGGGTCGATGGTGGACTCGCCTTCCGTGTACGTCTCGAGGAACAAGTTGGGCATACGCGACCGCGGGTGATGCCGTTGCGGATCGCGAACCCATGTATACAGCCAATTAAAGCCGTCTTCTCCCGGCAGGATCTTCTCGTGGACCCTGCTAAGGTCCGGTCCGAAATCGGCGGTTGTGCCGGGGAAGTCGCTTTTGCTGTGGCAACTCAGGCAGCCGCGCGTCGCGAATAGTTGCTTGCCGCGTTCGGCGTTCGGCTGATATTCCGCTTCGGGCTTGAGCAGCTCCAGGGGCTGCGACTTGTCGAACAAGTAGCGGGCAATCCCCGCGAGCTCGACCGGCGTGTACTCCTGGCCGTGCGCGTCCTGCTGGTTCACCAGGTTGAAGAATTGCGGCATGCGCGTTTTCGGCCGAAAACGCTTTGGCTCTTCGGTCCAGTAAGCGACAAACTCTTCGGTGGTTTTCGCGCCGATGTGTCTGAGGGCGGGGCCCACTTTGCGCATGCGACCGGCGATGAGTGTGGGATCGGCCTCGAGCTTCTTCCGTTCTTCGTCGGTGCTTGGTTCCAGGCGAATGTCGGGGCCGATCGACTTGCCTGCCGTGTAGCCCTGAATCTCGTGACAACCGAAGCACCCGTAATCTTGAATGAGCTGATAACCCTGGTAGAGCTTTGGCGCGGTGGCGCCGTGCTTGGGATGCACGCCCAGCTCGACCACCGAGTGATGGCACTTAATGCACGACGACTCGCGGAACCTCTTGGGATACATCGGGTATTCCCAGAAATGGTTTTTCTTGAAGCCGTACTCTTCCTCCCACTGGAGCTGCACGTGCGGGTCGTTGGGATAGTGGGCCGAATTCGAGAACTCGGTCGCCGCCCCTTGACCTTCGTGGCAGATTGTGCAGCCGAACTTTTCGACGGAATGCGGGCTGGCCGCCGTCACGTACAGTTCCGGGCGCGGATGCGTGGCGAACGGGTGCGGATACTGCTTGTTCTTTACCCAGTCGTTGATGTCATCGGTCGTGGGATGGCCGTGCGGATAGGCCGGCTTGTTGCCCGCCTCGACCAGGTCGCTATTGAGATGGCACGTTCGGCAGCGGTCAAACCTCGCCGACTCGGCCATGCCCAGCTTGATGCGCAGCTTGGGCAGCCAGTCCTGACGAATTTTTGTCGGCGAGTTGAAGCCGTCGATGATCGCCCACTGCATGATCTCCCGCTTCGCGCGGCGAAAGGCGCTCTCCGGAGCGATTGTGTCCAACGCTTTGGTCAGCCGCTCGACATCGGCATCAAGTTTCTTTTTCTCGTCGAGAAACTTGTTGCGATCAGCGTTCAGGCCGGCGAGCTTCTGCTCGATTTCGGCTTGGGCGGTCGTTTTGCGCTGCAATTCGAGCTCGAGCTGGTTCACAAGCTCTTGTTCGCGGTCGAACTCGTCTTTGAGCGCTTTGAGCCGCTCGGGCGGGAGGTTGTCGCGAACGCCGAGGTCGTAGTTTGCGCGGGCGACGTCGCGTTGCGCGCGTCGGGCTTTGACCTCGCGTTCGGCCAGGTCGGCCTCTCGCCGGGCCTTTCGCAGATCCGCCTCGAGAGCGTCGACGTCCGATTTTTGCTGATCGATCTTCGCGGTGGCCTCGGCGAGCTCGGCTGCCAGTCTGGCCTGCCGCTCCTGATACGTCTCGTCGGATTTAACGGCGTTGAGCTCGGCGCGCGTCCGCTCGGCGTCGATGCGAAAGTTAGTCTTTTGGATTTCTCGCCATGGGTCGGCATGGTCGGCGGCCATCATCCAGATGGTGGACGCGAACAGCCCAACCGTGCTCAATGCGAAGACGACGTGCACGGTCTTCAGATTGCGAAAATATTTATCTGTCGCCGGCATGCGCGGAGAAACCTTTAAACGGCGCGCGTTCGGGCGAGCGGCCCGCCGCGGCGGGCTGGTCCCCGTTCACACGTTAAAAAACCACTCGGGAATGGCAATGATGTACTTCAAGTTGAACGACCAGCGCAGCACCATCTTGATAGGCAGTGCCGCCATCAACAGCACGAGGTTCGAGAACACCATGTAACGCAAGAAACCCATCCGCTGAAAAAAGCTGCGGAAAACGGTGGCCGCCAGCAACGGCGGCAACACGACCAGATACACGAAGACAGCCAGGAATCCGGGAAACTCCCGCAACAGGATCACTCGGAGTTGCTCCCACCACGGCGCGTTCGCCGGCGCGACCGGCAGGCCGGTTCCCCAGGGCGATAACACCCAGAAGTATTCGGACAGGTTCACGTTGGTCAGCGCTTCGAGCTTGTGAACGTCCCAAAACTCATAGATGCCGAAGATGTTCCAGTTCGGCCCGCGCAGAAACGTGCCCAGGATGATCATCGCGATCCACAGCGGCAAGAAGCCGAACATGAACGTGATGACCGCGAACTTGCGCTCGGCGAAAATGTAGTAACCGTTTCCCCGCTTGTTGAAGTCGATGTACGGGATGGCCATCAGGCCGACGATAATCATGCTGGGAAAGACCACGCCCGCCAGCCACGGGTCGTAGTACACCAGCATTTCCTGCAAGCCCAGAAAGTACCACGGCGCCTTGGAAGGGTTGGGAGTCTTGGCGGAGTTCGACGGTTCTTCCAGCGGCGCCTGCAACAAGATTCCCCAGACCACCAGCACCACGGTGAGCACTACCATGCAAATCAGCTCGGTGTAAACCAGGTCGGGCCACACGAGCACCTTTTCGTTTTCTTCTTCTTCAAAGAGGGGTTTTCCCTGCGCGATGCGCTCGTCGTTGTCGACGGCCCGCCGAAAATACAGCCAGGTGAAAAACCCGACGATGAACAACATCGACACGATAGGCACATTGTCCGGCTTGCCGACAATCTGCCGAAAATCCCAGTCCGTCATGCTCAGCGCAGTAAACAGGATCGCCACATTGAGCAATAGCCACGCGACCGTCGGGCGAATCAGCCAGCGGCGAAATACAACTGTCGACGCGAAAAGGATGATAGATAACGCAAAAAAATAACGCGGGTCGCCGACCAGCGCGTCGATGGCGGGCTTTGCCGCCGCCGGCATCCGCAGCAGGAACGCGCTGGCATCGCGGGCGGTGAAATGCGCCAGCGCCACCAGCAGCAGCATGATGCTGTAGAGCGCCCACGGGCCGGCGGAAGGCACTTCCTGGCCGCCCAGCGAGTCGGGCAAACGGAAATGTCTGCCCTCGACATAGGCCCGGTAGGTCCACCCCGCGTTCATGGCGAACAGAATGAGGTAGATCCAGCCGAGCCCGGCGATCACTTCCAGCGTCATATCTGGATGAGGGTCGAACATCCTGACTCCAGCACCAATCGAATCGCGTCGCTATCCGCAATCAAAGAAACCGGCCGAGACGGGTCAGAGCGGCTGGCTGATCCCGCCGTCCTTCCGCACGCGCCAAAAATGAATCGAAATCAACCCGGCCACCACGAGGGGAATTGCCACACAGTGAAGGATGTAGAAGCGGTTCAGCGTCTCTTCGCCGACAAACCGCCCGCCCAGCAAGATAAACCTGGCATCGCTGGCGCTGGTGATCAGGTCGTACCCGCCGATATTCAGCAGTTGCGCGCCAGGCCCCTCGTTTCCCAAAAACGGCGTGGCACGTGCCATGTTCGAGCCGACCGTGATGGCCCAGATCGCAAGCTGGTCCCACGGCAACAAATAGCCGGTAAACGACAGCATCAACGTCAAGACCAGCAACAGCACGCCGACGACCCAGTTGAACTCTCGCGGCGGCTTGTAACTGCCGGTGAGAAATACGCGATACATGTGCAGCCAGACGGTGATCACCATGGCGTGCGCGCCCCAGCGGTGAATCTCGCGCATGATGCCGAGCGTGACCACGTCGCGCAGCGCCAAAATGTCCTGGAACGCCCACTCGAGGGTCGGGCGATAATAGAACATCAGCAACACGCCGGTGATGGTTTCGACCAGGAACAAAAAGAACGTAATGCCGCCCATGCACCACGTGTAGGAAAGCGCGATGCCCTGTTGCTTGATCGAGACTGGGTGCAAATGCAGAAAGAAATTCGTCAGCATCACCACGACGCGGTTGCGCCGGTCATAGGGGGCCGGGTGACGGAAGATGCTCTTCCAGATCTGCGAATCGCGAATGTAATCGCCGACGGACATCGAAACCTGCTATCCCTCAAAGGGTGTGACAAACCGCATTGAGCAGCCCGGCTTTTCAAAAAGCCGGGCTTCTGCGTCTTCCTGCTTTCAAGCTCAAGTCACCTCGACATACGATGCCGCGTCATTCCACTGCCCCATTTCCTGTTGAAATTTTCGGCTCCGGTCGACCTCGAGCATGCCGTCTTCCGCCATGCGAATGGCATAACGTTCCAAGGGGCGCGGGGCCGGTCCCTCGAAGTTGATTCCGTTCGGATAGAACCCCGAACCGTGGCACGGGCATTTGAACTTCTGCTCACCCTCCAGCCAGTTCGGCGTGCAGCCCAGGTGAGTGCAAACGGTCGAGAGTGCGTAAATCACGTTGCGGCCGTTGTAGACGGTGTGCACGATCCACACGGCGAACTGGGCGGTCCACTTGGTCGACACCATTCCCAGTGGATAATCGCTGGGCGGGCCGACCTTGAACTTGCTGGGAGGCTCCATGAGCACGTTGGGCATCATGAAACGCGCCATCGCCAACGTGAATGCCGCAGTGGCCGCCGCCAGCAACGTCCACGCCGTCGAAAATGCGCTCGCGAACAAGCCGAGCGGCGCGAGAAGTATCATGAGGAGCACGTTTCGCCGCGTCGGCTCGATGACGCGTGTCTTCACCGGAGGCGCCGGCCGCTGCGGAGGCGCAGGCAATTGCGGCTTCGCGGGTACAATGAGCTCGCCCGGACCGACAGGCTTGCCTTCGCGGACCGCCTTCAACATCTCTTGCACCGAAGGCCTGTCACCGGCCGGTTTCGCAGCCCCTCCAGCGGCCGGTTTCGCAGCGCGCGTTGATTCGGCAGCCGGAGCGGCTTGCGTGCCGCCGGTTTGAGCGCGTGCGGCGGCGAGAATGTCTTTCGTCGATTTTGGCGGCCCGCCCGTTTTTGCGGCACTTGCCGACGCGGGCGCTTTAGGAGCTTGTTCGCCGCCGGCCGCCTGTGCGCGTGCGGCGGCAAGAATGTCGCTCGTCGACTTTGGGGCGCCCCCAGTCTTGGGGGTATCTTTTTTGGGAGCGGGTGTGCTGGATCCTTCGGCCGCCGGGGGAGTCGCAACGGCTTCCGCTGCCGGCGGTTCGGGTTTCCCGGCCTGGGCGCGCGCCGCCTTCAGGATCTCGTCGGTGCTCAGTTTCTTTTTTTCCATAAGAGACCCGACCGATGACCTTGGCTCACGATGCATCCGAAACGCACGCAACGCGCGCAGACTCATGGCGCGCGCCTGCTGTGGTTCACACATCGACAGTGCACATGCTCAACCGCATTGCGAATTCTTGCAGCATCCATCGGGTGTCGCAACCGTGATCGGCGTTCAACGTGCTGATTTCTCAGAACCTGGAATTTGCCGGGGAGCACATTCCCATTGATGAGAACGCCTGTGGGTTTGCGCCTTGCTTGATTTTGTAGCCGAAGGCCAGAATGACAACCGAGGACCAACGCATTGATACCACAATTGATCGCCGAATTTGAAAGCCTCATTCGACGCGATCCGGCCCGTCGCGGACTGATTGGCAGCGAGGAGGCGTTCGGCCCCCTGTGTCGTGGGCATCTTGCGCGTGCCGCCTCCGAACTCGCCAACGCCGCGAGCCACGTGGCCATTGTGACGGGATTTTTCGTGCCGCACGGATGTCCGCCTGCCGCGGAAACCGATGGCCCGCCCGGCGCACTGCTGTTGGCCGCCGCCTTGAAGGCAACGGGGATCAGAGCCACCGTCATCACCGACACAAATTGTGCACCGGCCGTGATGGCTGCCGCCGACGCGACGGGCGTGTCTCGCACCGATGTTCTCGTCGCTCCGCTGGGCGATTGCGGTTGGATCGATGCGTTCTTCTCCAGCGACATCGGCAAGTCACTGACGCATCTCATCGCGATCGAGCGCGTCGGGCCCAGCCACACGCCGCAATCGCTGCAAACTCAACCGGGCGGCTCGGCCGATTTGCCCGCGTTGTTCCTCGAGCAGGTTCCCGTCGACTCGCACAACCGTTGTCATAACATGCGCGGCGACGTCATCGACAATTATTGCGCCGAGTTGCATCGACTGTTCGACGAGGGCCGCGAGCGTTATCCAAACCTGAAAACGATCGGCATCGGCGACGGCGCCAACGAGATTGGCATGGGCTCGATCCCTTGGGAAGACCTGGTCCGCCGCTTGCCCGGCGATCACGCGGTTCGCATCCCCTGCCGCGTTGCCACCGACTGGACCATCGTCGCGGGCACCAGCAACTGGGGCGGGTACGCGTTGGCGGCCGCGACGTTGCTCCTGCGAGGCCGCGCCGACTTCCTGCAGCCATGGGACGCCGACCACGAGCTGCAGGTGATTGAGCACATGGTGGCAAACGGTCCGGCCGTCGACGGCGTTACGGGTCGGCAAGAGCCTACGGTGGACGGACTTCCTTTTCCGACGTACATTCAGCCGTGGGAAGGGATCCGCAGAGCTTTGGGCTTCGAGAAATAGGGAGTTTTTCCCCAGGGATCGCGTCGCCTGCCGAGGGTGGATTCGCTGGTTTGGCCTGCGCAAAAACCCCTCTGGAAGCGATTCGGGATTGTTGCTATTTTCCCGCCCTCAAACGAAGCCACCGACAAGCCGGCGCCGAATCGTTGAACCAACCCTGCGGACGAACAGCAAC
>JBBDVZ010000304.1:0-19490 GCA_040903115.1 Planctomycetaceae bacterium | reverse complement strand
CGTCGTGAACGCAATCGTGGTGGGTTTCACCCATCCTACTCAAGTGTACTTGTAAAAGCCCTCGCCGGTTTTGCATCCGAGTTGTCCGGCATCGACTTTGCGCACGAGCAGCGGGCACGGGCGAAACTTCGGATCGCCGAGCTCGCGATGCAACACCTGCGCAATCGCGAGGCAAACGTCCAGACCCACCAGATCGGCCAATTCCAATGGGCCCATCGGATGATTGCAGCCCAGTTTCATCAAAGAGTCGATTGTGGCAGCGTCGGCGACTCCCTCCTGCAGCGCGAAGGCCGCCTCGTTGATCATTGGCAGCCACACGCGATTCACCACAAAGCCCGGCGAGTCGGCCACGACAAAAGCCTGCTTTCCCAGCCGCTCGGCCAATTGACGCGTTTGATCAATCGTGCTTTGCGACGTTTTCACGCCGCGGACGATCTCCACCGGCTGCATGATGGGAACGGGGTTGAAGAAGTGCATGCCGACGACCGACTCGGGCCGGCCGGTGAATGCGGCAATCCGCGTGATCGAAATGCTCGACGTGTTGCTGGCGAGAACAACGTGGGGTCGCGTTTGAACATCGAGCTGCCGGAAGATTTGCTCTTTGAGTGACGGCGATTCGGATACGGCTTCAATGACGAAGTCGGCGACGGCAGCGACGTCGGCCAAATCGGCGTGCCAGGTGACGCGCGAGAGCGCCTCGTTCGGCGACTTGATCTCCAGCTTTCCGCGCTTGATGGCTTTGGCGAGCGATTGCTCGATCGCCCCGAGTGCCGACTCGCGCTGCCGGTCGCTGGGCTCGACGGCTTTGACCGTCAAGCCGTGCACGGCGGCTGTCTCGATAATGCCGCGGCCCATTGTGCCGGCGCCGACAACCACCAGAGTCTCGACGTTCATGTCCGATTCCTCACGCGTCGCGTTCCACAACCATGGCAACGGCGTTGCCGCCTCCCAGACACAGGCTCACCAGCCCGCGCTTCAGTCGATACTTCTTCAGCGCATACAGCAGAGTGACCAGAATGCGCGCGCCACTGGCCCCGATGGGATGCCCCAGCGCAATGGCACCGCCATGGACGTTGACCTTGCTGGCATCGAGGTTGAGTTCGCGCGTGCAGGCCAGCATCTGTGATGCGAACGCCTCGTTGATTTCGAACAGGTCGATGTCCTTCACGCCCAAGCCGCACTTTTCGAGCACGCCGCGCATCGCGGCAATCGGCGCGAAGAATAAATCTCGGGGCTCGGTACCGGCGGTGTGAGCCGCAAGAATTCGAGCGCGCAATGGAGTCCGGACCCGGTCGGCAGTGGCATGATCGGCGACAACGACCGCGGCTGCTCCGTCGCTGAGCGTCGATGAATTTCCGGCCGTGACACAGCCGTCCTCTGCGAACGCCGGCTTGAGCTTCGCCAGGCTTTCGAGATTGGTCTCCGATCGAGGGCCTTCGTCGGCTTTGACGAGGACGCTGCCCCCTTTTTCTTTTACCGCGACGGGAACAATCTCTTCGTCAAACGCGCCGGTTGACATCGCCTTAGCCGCTCGTGTTTGACTCTCGGCGGCAAAGCGATCGAGATCGTCGCGCGTAAGAGTCGCCTTGCGAGCCGTGTATTCGGCGTGCAGCCCCATGTGACGGTCTTCGAAGGCACACCAGAGTCCGTCGTGAATCATGGCGTCCTGCAGGGTGGCATCGCCGAGCTTAAAGCCCTGGCGTGAGCCGCGCAAGAAATGCGGCGCCAGCGTCATGTTCTCCATTCCACCGGCGACGATAATTCGCGCGTCGCCCAGGCGAATCGCCTGCGCGGCCAGCATCACCGCCTTCAGTCCAGACCCGCACACTTTATTGACGGTGACTGCCGAAACCGTCGCGGGCAGACCCGCTTTGAGTGCCGCCTGCCGTGCCGGCGCCTGTCCGATTCCGGCGGAGACGACATTTCCCATAATCACTTCATCGACGTCGGCCGGCTCGACATGGGCCCGCGCCACGCTTTCGCGGATCGCCGCCGCCCCCAGTTCGACAGCGGGCGTGGCACGAAACGCGCCTAGAAACTTGCCAATCGGGGTTCTGGCCCCCGCCAGCAGCCATGCCTCGTTCATGAGATGTCCCTTATGTGAGATCGCCAAATAAGTCGCGACCGGCGCGTTAAGACATTACGCAACACACCTTTAGCATGAGCCGTGCATTGACGGGGCGATCCCCCGATTTCGACGAGTTCCCTGATGTCGAATGGGGAAGTTTGCCGATCTTTACGATTGTACGGAATTTGCGCTTACGGGATAGAGATGGGACGTAACATGCGTCACGGCCGGCTTTCCATTCTGCTTTATCTGGCGATACTGGCCGCCGGCGCGTCGCTGCATGGCGCGCACGAAGGTGTCCAGCTTGCCCTCGCCGAGGCGACAAGGCAAGTCGAGCCACGCCAGATGGCAGGGCCGGGATTTTACTTCGGCATCCTGGGACAAGTCGCAAAGCCGGCCGTTTATCAATTTCGCACCGCGACCGTGCGGCTGACAGATTTGGTTTCCGCAGCCGGCGGCGTCACCGATCGGGCCACAGGCAACGCCCGCGTTTTTCGCCGCGGACTCAACCGTCAGCAAGCCCTGATTATGCCGGGAGCCGATGTCCGGCTGATGGCGGGCGACATCGTCGTCTTCGATGAACGACAAGCGGCGAACACAGGCGTTGTGCTTTCGGACTATTCGCCCGGTGTCTCTTCGCCAGCGGGCTTCGAGCAAAACCAGAATGCACAGTCGTCCCGTATCCAGGTGGCGTTTGTCGGCCTGATCGAGCGCCCGGTGATCGTCAAGATGCCGTCGGAACATGCGACGGTCCCCAAGCTTCTCGCGTTGCTCCAACAAAAGCCGGATGTCGCGCATGCGGTGCGCGTGATTCAAACCGGCCCGGCGGCGGCCGTCTCCCCCGAAACGTCCGGCGACAAGATTCAACTGACATCTGGGTCGATTGTCGTTTTTGACCGAGACCTCATCGTTGCGGATTGTGTTCGGGAAAGTCTACCGGCGGCGATCGATGTTGCGGCTCCTTCTGGTGTCGCGAGCGCACCGAGTGCCGACACAAGCGGCACAATTTCAGCGTTGCCAAACCATGCCGGTGCGGCCGTCGATGCGACAACTGTTTCATTTCCGTCTACCAACGCCGTCAACGAACCGGTTGCCGAATCTTCGCAGTCGTCAACGGGACTCAGCGAACCGGCTACATGGTCCGCTGATGCACTTTCTTCGCAAACGACCGGCGGTAACGAGGCCGCGACTGACAGCGCACACCGAAACCCACTTGCCGTTACGAATCAGCCTATTACGAATTTCGACGAGCGAAACCCCACTGGTATCTCGCCCGGCGAAGTTTCGATCGAAATTCAAGCAGACGGCGCGAACAACGCCGCGACTTACGGGCACGGCGCCGGAAATGAATTCGACCCCTTCCCGCCGATTCCATACGACTTCGGCAATGACCAGTCTTCAGAGTCGGCTGGACAATCTTCTGCCGAGCAGCAGTCGGAAGCACGCGCCGACGCAATGAGCATGCTTCCTTCGCGCGACTTCCACCCGTCGCAACGCGCGACGGACCTCGACGCTCAGTCGACGCCTGCCAAAAAGGCTCGCGGGAAGCAAGATAAACGCTCCTGGTTCGAGCGGCTTGGTATTCCGATGGATCTCACCATCGTGGGTATCCTGGGCACGCTGGCCGCGGTGGTGGCACTCGGCATTCTGGGACATACAACCCATCAGCCGGTGCCCAAACCGGTGAAGCCGCCCACTCCAACCGAGCCGGAAGTGCCCGTTCCCGTGCAACAGCCCAAGAACGAGTTTCGCGCGCTTGAATGTTTGATCAAGAACCAACTCCCGATCGTCGAAGAGCCTTGCCAGTACAAACCAAACGTCACGTTCTTCGGGCGTGCCGCCGTCGCAGGCCAAACCCGGCGCGTCGACTCGGCACACAACGCTCCAAAGCCGCCTGCTCCAGCACGAGTCGAGCCGAAACGTGAAATTTCGGCACACGACCGGGCCGCCATTGCCAAGGCGCCGGCGCGCGGGTCGCGGGCGCGCGCGTCGCACTCATCGCCGCCAGTCGCCGAGGCCGGCCGCAGCGATTTGCTCGAGCGCGTGCTGTCGAACATTCATGGACCGGGGGCGTTATGAGTATCGCGCTAGACGCGGGCGTGCGACGAATGCGATCGCTCTACCAGAGCGGCGATCGCTTGCTCGGCCGCTGCTGCCGCGCCGAGTATCTGCTGCTGGACGACGTCGAGCCGATGCGGAAACTGATCGACCGGATCGAAATCCCGCATGCCCGCTGCGAGGATGCACTGGTGCTGATGGGAGACACGGCGGCCGACCTCGCGCCGGTGTTCGGCACTCCCTGCTTGTCCCTGTTTCCCAACGGCAAAATCCCGCGCGACAACCCGCCGGCGCGTCAGATTCTTGCCGCTCTGATCGAAGGGTTGCTGCCCGAGCCGTCCGATCGCGACGAAGTGTGTTGTCTGACGATTCCCGGGAATCCTACCGGCGATCAGGGAACCTTCGGCCACGAGTATAAATTTCTGACCCACCTTGTCAGCTTGCGCGGCTATGCGCCATTGGTCGCAACTTCGTCCATGTCGCTGGTTCTCGCCGAACTGGCCGCCGACTCGTTTACCGGCATTGGGTTTGAGCTCGGCGCGGGGAGCTGCTGCGCCAGCCTGTCGCACCGCGGCATCGAGATTGCGCATGTCTCGGTTCCGGTGTCGGGCGACTGGATCGACACGGAGCTTGCACGCCGGGAAGAGGAGTACGCGTGGGACCGCCACGGGAAGCGGCATCTCGATACGCACTCCGCAGCGCGATGGAAGGAGTCGATCGCGGGAACGGTTCTTCAACCATCAAACGATCGAGAACAGTTCTTGGCGGAGCTGATCCGCGAGCTGGTCGCGTACGTGATAGAAGCAGCCGCCGCCGAGTTCGCGCGTGCGATCAAGACGAAGCCCATCCGCGACCGGGTTCCCATCGTGTTGGGCGGCGGAACGTCGCGACTTCCGGGTTTCGCTGCGCTGTTCGAGCAGGCTTTGTCGGCCACAAGCTTTCCGCTGTCAACCGGAGAAATCCGTCTGTCGGGCGATCCGAAATACACCGTGGCCCGAGGCAGCCTGATTCGCGCCGAGCTCGAATCACAGTCGCGAGCCGCCAGCCGCTCGGCGGCGTAGCAGACTGGCTATCCCAAAATGTCGGGTGCCATGCCCATCGCTTTGGATGGGCATGCCCTGCAAAACATGCCCACGCAGAGCCGTGGGCATGGCACCCCTCATCTGTCATTTTTGAATGGCAGGACCAGTAGGTCGCGTCCGATTTCATCACACTCAGTTCAAACGCTCGATGAAACGTTGCAGCTGCGCATCGAGCAAATCGAGTTCGTTTCCAAACGCGTGCTTGAAGTCGCTCAGGCGCTCATTCGGCGTGTACGGCTTCATCGGATCGTGGTTCCTCAAGACCTTCATGTACCGCGAGTACTCGGCCGACCGCGTCTCAATCAAAAAGAATGTCAGTGCCCACGCCTGGCTGTACGCATCCAGCGGCGCGGTATTGAACAACTCGTCGCTCGAAACAAAATTCGCCAGGGTTTTTGGCTTGCGGCGTGTCTTGTCGAAGTTTCCGAACCAAACAAAACGCTCGCGATTGATGCGCATTTGCGGAGTCGTCCCACCGGCATCGCGCACGCCGGGTGATTCGAACACGGTGGCAATCCCTTCGACCACCCAGCGCGGGTTGTCGGCAATGCGAGAATGCAGCCCCGTATTGAAGGCGACCTGGTGAGTGGTCTCGTGGACAATCGTGTCCTCGAGGTTTGCTTGAATGTTCCCGTGCCAGGGAACACTCTCCAGCGCGGTTGGAAAGTCTAGGGCCGGTTTCGAAAACTCCCCTCCCTTCCAGGGAGGGGTTGGGGGAGGGTGAAACGCAGCGAACGCTTTACAACGCTCGATACTTTCACCCCTCTCCCAACCTCTCCCCTGAGGGGAGAGGGGTTTTGAAATGCCCTCAAGTTCGCTGCGATTCCGCCGTCTGCCTGAGTCAAGCACGTCCGCTAAAGTGGCGAGCCGAATCGGCGGGGCGTCACTCATCGAAACCTGTTTTCCGCCCGCGCTATCATCAAACAGCGCGATACGGTTTGACGCCGGGTGATAGTAGCCCACCAACCCGCGTGCCGCCGCAACGCCGTCCCGTTTTGCGTAACTGGCGAATGAAAGTCGATCGGCAAAGACGATTGCCACCAGCGGGAATTCGGGTTGCTGGACCTTAAGTCCCCGCGTGCCGAGATACCGGTTAAACGATCGATAGATTTCCTCGAAGATGGGCGCAAAACCTTCCGCGCGACCTTTTGCGGCACACACGAGAAAGTGCGATGTCCCGGCAATCTCATACTCTTTGCTGAACTCGCGGCGCAATTGATCGCGAACGTCGCCACTGCTGAGACGGCGAAACTCAGGTGAGACCGACTTGTGCTCGCCGACCAGACGGACTTCGAGGCGGTGCAACCGCCCATCCCGATCCATCAGCCAACACACGTCGTTATCGTAGGCGACCAGCTTCCCCTGGTAGGCCTTGTCCTTGATCTTCATCTCCAACAGAGCTTCCGGCCGCGCAGGCGACGAGAGCAGGACGCTGAAAAGAAAAACGCAGATCGGAAGCAGTTTTGGAACTCGCATCACGTGTCGTTCCTCGGCGGGCGTGGAATTGCCAGGGAAAGGCCCATCTCCCGGCGGCACATCCAAAATATACGTTGCGCGGCCAGGCCGTGCTGTGTTTTGCAGCCCCTGGGGTGAAACACCTGATCGACCCCCGGTTTCCAAAGCATCACGGGCGTCGTAAACTGATCTATAGCGGTGGAAGTGGCATTACGGTGCAACAAGGCTCGACAATGGCATCCTGCAGACAACTGGCTACGCATGTAGCAGCGGTGCTTCTGTTAACGGTTATGCCGGTTGTCGGGGTGCGCGCGACTCGGGCTGCGGATCCACCGCCGGAGCAATTGCAGAAGAAGGTTGCCGCGCTCGTGGGCAATCTCGACGCTGGTTCGCAAAACATCCGGACGCGTGCTCGGACCGAGTTGTTGGAGTTGGGACCGGCTGTTCTACCGTTGCTGCCGGCCCCTGAGCGGCTGCCGAGTGTCGCTGTGAAAGAAGCGGTCCGTGACATTCGACTGATGCTCGAGAAAACGCAAGCGCGCGAGTCGGCCAAACCAACTCACGTTGCCACTGTGGCCGGCGACATGTCGCTCGAGAGATTTGCCGCCCTCGTGAACGTGCAGACGGGCAATGCGCTCGATCTTTCGGCACTGCCAGTCGATGTTCTGGGCCACACAATTCGATTCGAAACCCAGCAGCAGACCTTCTGGAAGGCGATGGACGACGTCGCTGCCCAACTGCGTTTGCGCTATTCCAACGCGGAAGCGGCTCATACACTGCGACTCGAACAGAGTCCGGACAACGCCCCGAGTCGTGAGTTGCGGGTCGTTTATAACGGGGCATTTCGTGTCGCCGTTACGTCGGCGGTGCGGCGCCCCATCGTCGGAGATGCCAGTCATGACCTGCTCCGCCTGCAGTTGGGTGTTCGGGCCGAGCCTCGTCTTCGTCCATTGTTCCTGCGATTTTCCGCCCGCGACGTCGCGGCGACGTCCCCGTCCGGCGGACAACTGGAGGCGTTCACACCCGGCGCTTCGTATGAGTTGCCTTTGGGTGATCGGGGGCATGATGTGACGGTGCGCGTCGATTTTCGCGTTCCCAACTCGCCGACTTTGGAGCGGATCGACGTGCGCGGGCGCCTCGTCATGCAGACCGCTGCCGGTTCCGAAACTTTCCAGTTTATCGACCTGGCAAAGTCGCAAGGCAAATCGCTCAGGCGCGGCGGCGTGGTGACCACGTTGCGGAAGGTCGGCTTCGAGAAAGCCGACGACGGAAATTCGAGCGCAGTAATCAGAATCGCCGTTGCTTACGAGACCGGCGGACCGGCGTTCGAGTCGCACCGCACGTGGATTTTTCACAACGAAGCGGCACTTTTGGCGGCCGACGGCAGCCGCATCGAGCCGGGCCGCGACTTCAAAACCGTGCGACAAGCCGACGGCGCAGTGGCGATCGAATATCGCTTCGAGCCGCTTTCGGCTGCGGCAGATTCCTACAAATTCCTCTATGTCGCGCCGACGTTAATCATCAACGTACCGATCGAGTTCGAAATCCCGGGCCTTCCTGTTTCATCAAACCCAGCCGAAAGGACGCAGCCATGAGCAATCAAGAAGCGATTAAAGAAGCGATGCGACAGTCGCAGAACATTTGCAAAATGTATTTGGACGACTTGACCGATGCGGAGTTACTGACGCGTCCGGTGGCGGGCGCCAATCACATCGCCTGGCAGCTTGGGCATCTCATTAAGTCGGAGCACCGCATGATCTCCGCGGTCTGTCCCGGTTCGATGCCTCCCCTGCCGACGGGCTTCGCCGAGAAGCACACGAACGATACGGCGGCACTCGACGATCCGTTGGCCTTTTATACGAAGGCTCAATACCTGGAAGTTGCCGAGCAGCAACGAAAAGCCACGCTGGCCGCGCTGGATACGCGTTCGGAAGCGGACTTTGCGGTTGCCGCTCCCGAGGCGTTAAAGCGGATCGCATCAACGGTCCTCGGAATCTTCGCGATGCAGGCCACGCATTGGACGATGCACGCCGGCCAGTGGGCGATCACCCGTCGCAAGCTGGGCCGCAAACCACTCTTTTGAACCAACCTTCGGGGTGCCTGTCCCGCCAGCGTGCCCCCGGCTGACGGTGAAGCACGAAGCTCGAATGACGAAAGAAGTACGAAATCCGAAGCACGAAACATCCGGGCTTTGAGCTGTGATCTTCACGTCTCAGCGGCACTTTAGTGCTTCGTGCTTCGGATTTCCTTCGTCATTCGTGCTTCGGACTTCGGATAAACTGGGGGCGAGCCTACCGGCTCGACCCCAGCCACCCTCGAGCCACCAAACTGTGAGTGTTCCGGCCATCCGCATTCTGCAAGCTTGTTGACCCGCCATTCGCGGGCGCGCTACAATTCACGTTTTCGTGCTGCCGGGAGCGGGCCTGCGACGCAGCCGGCTTCCCTGTTTGCCGAAGGCATCAAAGTGGCTTTCCTCAAAGTGATCCAGGGCAAGGCGCCGCAAGAGATTCTCGAGCTCATCGGCGAACGAACGATCATCGGCCGGCATCCCACCTGTGGGATCGTTCTGGAAAGCGCCGCGGTCAGCCGCCACCATGCGCAAATCCTCGTCAGCCATGGCCGCTACTATCTGGAAGACCTGCGCAGCCGCAATCGCACGCTGCTTAACGGCCAGGCCCTCGAAGGCCGCGATAAGCTGAACGACCGCGATTCGATTCAGGTGTGCGACGTGATCTTTCGATTTCACGAAAAGGTCCCGTCGGATGACGACTCGCCTCTGCTGGACCTCCGTTCCCGCCCGCAGTTCGGACAGCGCAGCCGGTCGGACAAGAGCCCGGACGGTTTGCCGAATCTTCTCAGCGGCGACGAGGCGGCCGACGACTCCAGCGACGATTCGTCGGTGATCACCACGATCAACACGCGGAGCGGCACCGAGCTGCGCCTGGGGGTTCGGCCCGAGGTCAAGTTGCGCGCCGTTCTCGAAATCGGCCGCGTGCTCGCCAGCGTTCTCGATCTCGACGAGGTCTTGCAAAAGACGCTGGGAGAGCTGTTCCAGATGTTCTCGCAGGCGGACGAGGGATTCGTCCTCCTGCGGAACCGGGACAACAGAAAGCTCGCGCTCAAAGCCACCAAGACGCGCTCCGGTCGGGGCGAGGCGGCCGCCAGAATCAGCACGACGATTGTGCGGCAGGCAATGGAAAGCGGGAACGCCGTCCTCAGTGCCGATCCGGTCAAAGACACGCGCTTCAAATCCAGCGACAGCATTCCCGAACTGCAAATCAAATCGATGATGTGCGTTCCACTGAGCGACAAGGGAGGCAACGCGTTGGGGGTCATTCAGCTCGCCTCGCTCGATATCCGGCGGCCTTTTTCGCAGGACGATCTCGACGTGCTCGTCAGCGTGGCGTCGCAGGTCGGCATGGCCGTCGAGAACGCGAGGCTGCACGAAGACCTGCTGCAACAGCGGGAAATCGAGCGCGATCTCGAGTTTGCGACGCAGATTCAACTCGGCTTTCTGCCCAACAAGCGGCCGAACTTTGCCGACTACGAGTTCGCCGATTACTACGAGTCGGCCATGCGGGTGGGGGGCGATTACTTCGATTACATCGCCCTGCCCGACGGCCGCGTGGCCGTCGCGCTGGGCGACGTGGCGGGCAAAGGGATTCCCGCGGCCTTGATGATGGCGCGGCTCTATTCGTCGGCGCGCTTTCACCTGCTCACGCAGCCCGACGTTGCCGGCGCGCTCTGCGGGCTCAACGCGGAGTTCGCGTCCAGCGGATTGGGGTTTCGCTTTATCACGCTGGTTGCCGCGGTGCTCGATCCCAAGACCAACGAGATCACCATCGCCAATGCGGGCCACCTGCCTCCCTTATTCCGCCGGCAAAACGGCGACATCGAGTTGCTGGCAAAGGCAAACTCGGGAATGCCGCTGGGGGTCGCGCCGCAGGAGACGTTCCACGAGACCAAGGTGAAGCTCGAGCCGGGCGAGACGCTGACGTTCTATACCGACGGCATCACCGAGTCGATGAACGCGAACAACAAGATCTACGGACGCGACCGTCTTTGCCGTCTCCTTGCCCGCATGCCGGCCAACGCCGAGCAGACGGTCAACGGGATCATCAACGACGTCGAAACGTTCTGCTCCGGCCGACCGCAACGCGACGACGTCTGCCTCGTCTGCCTGGTGCGCCGGAAGTAGGCAGCAAAGGGAGATTGTCGGCGTGATTATCATCGCGGCCGTTACGCTCGACCAGGTGCGACAGCGACGATTGGCCGATTGACTTTATCCAAGCCGACGACTTGTCGTCGATAAAGTTCCCGCCGGGTGCAACCGGCGGGCTTTGCTCAATCGGCTTCCATGAATGCGTAGCACAGCACGTGGGTCATGATGAAGAAGCAGTCCTCCAGGCGGCCCATGTGTTTCGATGGTACGACGAGCGGCAGGTTCACCAGGTCCTTCAGTTTGCCTCCTTCGCCCGTCGTCAGGCCGATCGTTTTGCACCCGACCGAGTTGGCGTATTCGACCGCGCGGAGCACGTTGGGGCTGTTGCCGCTGCCGGAGATGGCGAACAACAGATCCCCCTTCACGGCGAAATTCTTCAGGGGCTCGACAAAGACCGTTTCGTAGCCCTCGTCGTTGGCATAGGCGCTCAGGGTGGCCATGCTGTCGGTCAGGCCGATCATCTTGAACCGCGCCTTCTTCTTGAACGAGGCGCCCTTGACGATGTCGACCACCATCTGCGACGCGATCGACGCGCTGCCGCCGTTGCCGCAAATGTAAATCGTTTTGCCCGCGTCGCGCACCGTCCGCATATCGCTGATGGCCTGCGCAATTTTTTCCGAGTCGAGCCGCGGCAGCAGTGCCGCGAGGTTGGTGAGGTAGTTTTTGGTGAAGGCAACGTCTGTCATCTCAAACTTCATTCCTTTGTTACGTTCAATCGCTTCTTCTCATGGCGACTTTATCACATCGGCCGAATACCCCCCACCCCGACCCTCCCCCGCAAGGGGGGAGGGAGTTCCGCGAAAGGCGTACGTTACAGTTTCGCGGCTGTAATAGTGGACAGCAATAGCGGACGGCGTGCGTTATTCGCGGTCCGCGTTTTGTTTGCGCCACAGGTTGAGCCGTTCGAGCACCTGCTGCGGCGTAGCGGTGCCGGTGGTGGCCAATTGCTGTACGGTGATCGACGCTACGAGGATGCCCACGAGAGCCGCCTCGGGCAAAGTGGCGCCCGACGTGAGCGCCAGCACCGCGCCGGCGGTGACGCTGTCGCCGGCTCCCGTCGGATCGACGGGCCCTGGCACGCGGACGCTGGGCACAAAGGTCAACTGGGGGTCGCTGACCAAAATCCCGTGAACGCTGCGCGTTACGCAAACGGGGGCGCCGATTGTCGCGCGCAGCGCGGGCAACTCTTTCTCGAGCCGACTCAGCTCGATCTCTTCACCCGGCCGCGGGTTGTCGTGACCGACCGCCTCGAACTGGTTGGGCTTGATGATCATGTTGCGGAACCGCCGGATATGCTTGCGGCTATCCGCCCAAAAGATGACGTTTCGATTCCGTGTTGCCCGCTCCGAGATCGCGTCTCGCACGGCGGCGGTGATGATACCATGATCGTCCTGTTCGACCTGGTCGGCGACAATGACGGCGTCAACCTTCGGCAAGACATCATCGAGCGCGGAGAGGACGTTCGTGCCGATTTCCGCCGGCAGCGGTTTGCGGTTCTTGGTGTCGTAGCGTTCAAACTCGCCGCCCAAGCTGGGATCGTTCACATCGCGGGGTTTAAGATAAGTCGGCGTGCGGAGCGTGTCGAACATCGGCAAGCCGCCGGTGCTGCAGCGTCGACGTTCCAACTCGTTCCACAAATCGTAGCCCTCGCCGTCATCGCCGATGGCCCCAATCGCGTGCAGCGAGCCTGCGCCGAGGGCGGAGAGGTTATTGACGACCGTGCCGGCGGCACCGGGGCTGCGGCGGACGTCGACCACCTGGTGTGCCGGCTTGCCCGTCTCGACGCTGATCTCGACGATTGCCGGATCGGTCTCGAGGTACTTGTCGAGGAAAAAGTCGCCCACGACGGCAATTCGCCGTGAGGGGAAGAGTTCGAGCAGCTCTTGAAGTCGCTCTGGCGTCATGAGTTCACCCGGGCCGAAATCGCGTCGTACAACGCGGGGACCGTGGCTTTGTGGTCTCCTTGGATATAATAACTCTTTCCGCCATCGGCGACAGTGCGAACCAGAATTGTCTTGAACGGCCGAAAGTAATAGCGAGGGTCGTCCTTCGGGGCCTCATGCGATAGATCGTCGCCGAGGTTGGGCAGATCGAAGACCGCGGTCGTGAAGTGACAAATCTCTTCGCCGTGCTGGTGGGCGACGTTGCGCGCCATGGCCAGCGCCTTCAGGTACACTTCCGGTCCCATCACGGCGGACCCAATATTCAAAAACACCCCACCCTCGAGGCCCGTAATGCTTTGCGTATAAATGAGAAAATCGGTCTGCGACGCACCGCCTGCCGCCGCGCCGTCGAAATTCGGATGCTCGTGGACAATGTCCTGCCCGATGCAGACGTGCACTGTGACCGGCACGCGTAATCGATACCCGGCCGCCAGGACGCTGGTTTCGCGGTGCGGATACTTGTTCTCCTCGATCCAGCGTCCGGCCGCCTCGCCGAAGCCCAGACCGTCGCGATAACCGGCGTTGACCGCGTCGTTAAGAATGCTCGACTCTTTCCACAGGCCGAATTGCCCCTCGCTCACGTAACGGGCCACGCTCTCGCACGTCTGGCCGATCATCGCCAGCTCGAAGTCGTGTATCGCGCCGGCGCCGTTAAGGGCCAGATGAGTCAACAGTCCCCGTTGCATCAGGTCGATGAGCAGCGGCGCATTCCCCTGCCTCAAGACGTGCGCGCCGCAACAGAAAATGACGGCCCGGCCGTGGCGATGCGCCTCCACGATGGCTTGTGCCAGCACGTCAATCGCCGGATGGTTGAACGCGATGCGCTTTCCGCGCGGCTGGTTCAGAATACTCTCAAGCTGCAGGTCGTGGACGCGTTCCACCAGCGGGCGGATGTTGAGCCGACTGAGATCGAACTGGGGAAACGGCATCGATCAATCTTCCTTCCACAGAAACCGGCAAAGCGCGTCGAATTCGCGGAAGTCGGGAATCACAACGTCGGCTCCCACCCCCAGCAGCCGTTCTCGCTTCCAAAGGTCGGGCTTGCCGCTGCGCCCCGATTCATCGCTGGCGACGGCGATTGCCGTTCCGCCGGCGATCTTGATGTTATCGATCTCGACGTAACCGTCGCCCAATCCAATCAGCCGGCTTCCTTCGACATTGTTCTCGCGCAGAATTCGTTCGATGACCATTTGCTTCGAGAAACTCTTGTAGTCGTCTTGCGCGCCGTAAATGTGGGAGCCAAAATAGGGAGTGAGACCCAGCAGATCGGCTTCTTCGCGGACGTAGTTCTCGTCGGTCCCGCTGGCGAGGTAGATGGCCACCGCGCGATCCTTCAAAGCCGTCAAGGCGTGCAGCGAGCCGGGAACCAGCATCTCCTCTGGCGGCACGTCGCCGCGGCGCAGCGACTCGCGCCGGCTTGCGATCCGCTGCATCAACCGCTCGTGGTATCGGTGCTTGTAGAAGTTCGGTTTTTCCGGGGTGCCGCCGCGTTTGACGACTTCCTCGGCCAGTCGAATCATTTGATAAATCGTCTGCTTGCCGTTGAGCTCCATGATGAACGCCATTGCGACCTTGGCAAGTTCATCAGCGGACTCATCGGTGCCGGTTTGGGCGAGGACTTCGACCATCAGCGGGCACATCACCTCGGGCCAGCCCTCGCGGACCAGGCTCAGCGTGCCGTCGAAATCGAAGACCGCAAAGCGCGGCGGATCGCCGGGTTGAAAATCATCGAGAATCTCGATGCTTGTGCCAGGCAGGAACCGACTGGTGCGGCGTGTGCTGAAACGCTGTTTGTAATCTTGTTCGTGGGTGGTGCTCATGAACCTCGCTGCGCTGTGCCTTGTGAGGGCCGCTCGCGGCCTGCCGGACGGGAATTCCCGAGTTTACGAAGGCGAGCGGCCGGTGTAAACCGGCTGGTTCTTGCGAATGTTGTCGACGAAGCACTTGTGCTAACCAGCCGGCTGACACCGGCCGCTCGCCGCGATCGCTCAAGGGTATCTCATCAGGTCGTCGGGGGAGCGACGTAGGATCCGACGACGTCGGCATTTGCTCCGCCTTTCGGCACGTCCTTTCCCAGCGACCAGAGAATGCCGTTGATCAGCAGCCGACGCATCGAAAGCTGCTCGAAATCCTGCGGATGCCCCAACGTGGTGAAAAAGACGCGCGCGCCCTTGTAGGTCTTTGTCCAGGCAACCGGCTGCGTCGGCGGGTAGGCTCGCTGCTGCTCGGCCGATTTCTCCGAATGAACGCTCTTACCGGTCAATAACGGCTCACAATCCCCCACAAGGGGCGCCACGTGATACAGCCACGACGCACAATGAAACTCACCGTCGATTCCGCGGAGAACAGGATGAGTCGATTTTTCCGGAATGATGGAAACATCGGTGTTCGAAGTGTGACCATGGTGCGTAATCCACTTCTGGCCGAACACTTTCAGCCCAAACCCGTCGTTCCAGGTCTTGAGCTCATTGTCCTCGGGATAGAGGAAAGCATGAGTCGACGTTCTCAGGCCCACGACTGGCTTGCCCGATTCGAGGTAGTCCTGGATCAACTGAAACTGCTCGTTCGGAAGGCTGCGGAAGCGGACGAAAAACACCGCGAGGTCGGCCGATTTGAGGGCCTCGAGTCCGGGAATGTTTCCGCGGAATTTCGGCTCGCGTTTGCCTGTTTCCTGGTTGACCGCATACAGCACGGTGCAGCGCATGTTGTGCCGTTGTTCGAGGATGCGGGCGATCATCGGCATCGACACTTCTGAGCGGTACTCGCAGTCGCCGGTGACGAACACGACGTGCGGTTTCTCGTCGGCCGAAGCCATCGACGGCCAGGAGTGAATCGCGATGACGGCGAGTGCCGCACACACTGCCGGAATTGTCGACAAGGCTGATTTCCACATGAATATGGTCCTTTTTTCACGGTCAAGCACGCTTTGCGGCTCGTTGGAACTGCCGTTGATTATAACCTGTTCACCACCCATAATCACGGCTCCCCATAGCTTGTTGCCGTGCCGTCTTCGGAGCTGCCGATGAACAATTCCGTCGAGCTCGACCACACAATTCGCATCCTCATTGTCGATGCCGACGGAGAGCTGCAACAGCGGTTAACCGCTCGTTTGGTCGGCGACGGCTTTGTCGTCGTCGTCGCCGCCACGTTAGCTGCTGCCGTCGAGGCGCTCGAGAACATCAGTTTCACAGTCGTGGTGCTCGAACCGCAGTTGCCCGATTGTGACGAGTGCGAATGCCTGGCGCGAATCCGATCGATCGATCGTAGAGTCCGCACGATCGTTTACACACGGGGCGGCTCGTATGAACTGGCCCGAACCGCGGTCAATCTTGGCGTGTTTGCATTTCTCGAAAAGACCGGCGATTCCTCCGACATTGACGCGGTCGTGAGCAACGTACGCCGCGCGGCACGCCGCGGGTTCAGCGAGCAGTTTTTTCATGGAATGATCGAGGCGGCGCCAACTCCCTTGGGAATCACACACGAGGGAGATGGCGTGATCGTGCTGGCCAACTCGCCGTTGTGTCGGCTATTCGGCACGTCGCCCGAGAGGCTTGTCGGTCGCCGGACCCCGGATTTGTACGCCAATCCCGCGGACCGGACCACACTTTTGGCCGCTCTCCAACAGACGGGCAGGTTGAGAGATTACGAGCTCGAGCTGAAGCGAATCGACGGCACGACATTCTGGGGAAACATCTCGGTTGCTCCGATCACGCTGGACGGCGAGCGATGCATGTACGTCGCTGTTAACGACATTACCGAACGCAAGCGCACCGACCAGGTTCTGAGGGAGAACGAAGCACGCCTGAAAGAAGCACAACAGATTGCCCGCTTGGGAAGCTGGACGTGGGATCTCCGCACCGGCAGCCTGAATTGGTCGGAAGAGTTATACCGCATCCACGGCATCGAACCGCACGAGCGCGGGGACGATATTCGCGAGTTCCTTCGCAAGCAGGTGCATCCCGATGACCGGTCGGCGATATTGGAAGGATTGGAGCGCGTCGTAAAAACGGGTGGTCTGTTTGAACACACGGGGCGAATCATCCGGCCCGACGGCAGCGTGCGCACCCTTTTGAGAAAGGGTTTGATGCAATGCGACGATTCCGGCAAGCCCGTCTTGATGATCGGGACGACTCAAGACATCACCGAACAGCAACAGGCCGTCGAGTCGCTGCGGCGAGAAAAGGAATTCTCCGAGCTGCTGATCGAAAGCAGCTTCGACGGGATTCTGGCCTTCGACCGCCAGTACCGCTACACGGTCTGGAACTCGGCGATGGAACGTGTTTCCGGAGTGCCTGCGTCCGGAACTCTGGGCCGTTCCGCGTTTGACGTATTTCCCTTTTTACGCGATATCGGCGAGGACCGCTTATTCGACGCCGCACTGGCCGGTGAGACCGTCGTCGCGCAGGACCGGCCGTATCATGTTCCCAAAACGGGAAAACAAGGTTTTTACGAGGCTCATTATTCTCCCTTGAAGGATGCCTCAGGCGAAGTCGTCGGCGGGCTGGGAATCATTCGTGAAATCACCGAGCGCAAACGGGCCCGGGAAGCGCTCGAAGAAAGCGAGGCGATGTTCCGTGCGCTGGCGGAGACCAACCCGTTGATGGTCGCGATTTACCAGGGCACGCAGCACAAGTACATCAATCCCGCTGCCGAACTTCTCACCGGCTATTCACGCGCCGAACTCATGGAAATCGACATCCCGCTGCTCGTTCATCCCGACAACCGCGAGATGGTGCGCCAGCGCAGCCTGGCCAGGCAGCGCGGGGAAGACGTTCCCACGCGCTACGAAATGCACATTGTCAGAAAAGATGGAACGCCACGCTGGATCGATTTTTCGGCGGCATCGATTCAATACGGCGGCAAGCCGGCGGTCATCGGAATCGCCAGCGATATCACCGAACGCAAAGAAGCGGAAGAGGCGCTGCGCAAGAGCGAGGAGCGGTTGGAGCTCGCCCTCGTCGGCGCAGAGTTGGCGATGTGGGACTGGAACCTGGCAACCAACGAGGTCTACATTGACGAACAGTGGGCGAGAATCCTCGGCCGCGAGTTGACCGAGATTCCATTGGACGTCGAGGCCTGGAAGAGTGCGATTCACCCGGAAGATAGGCCCAAGGTCTCTGAAATGGTCGATAGCTACCTCGCAGGCAAGATGTCCGGTTGCCCGGTGGAGTATCGCATTCGCACCAAGAACGGTGACTGGAAATGGATTCACTCGCGCGGAAAAATCGTCGAACGCGATTCCCAAGGCCGGCCGCTTCGTATGACCGGGACTCACCGCGATATCGACGACCGGAAGCGCATCGAGGCGGAAAGGCGGCGGCTTGAAGCCGAAATACAGACCGACCAGAAACTCAAGAGCCTGGGACTTTTGGCCGGTGGGATCGCGCACGACTTCAACAACTTGCTATTGGGCGTGCTGGGCCATGCCGAACTGGCTCGCAATCAGCTTCTCGAACCGTCGGCCGCCAGAGAATGTATTGCGAAAATCGAGACAGCCGCCGAGCGGGCCGCCGAACTTTGCAACCAGTTGCTTGCCTACTCGGGGCGCGGCCGATTCGTTGTGGAGATTCTCGACCTCGACCGTCTTGTCACCGAGATGACCAACCTTTTGGAGACGAGCATCCCGGAACGCGTGAGCTTGAAGTTTGAACCCTCGGACGTCGGACCCGTCATCGAGGGCGATTCCTCACAGATTACGCGAGTGATCATGAACTTGATCACCAACGCGGTCGACGCTATCGGCAGCGCCGAGGGTCGCATCACCATTCGCACAGGCGTCGAACAGACGGATGCCGAGCGCCCGCTGACGACTTACTCGGGAGAAATCCTGGCGGCGGGAGCGTATGCCTTCTGTGAAGTCAGCGACACCGGCGTCGGAATGACAAGGGAAACGATGGAACGAATGTTCGAGCCCTTCTTTACCTCCAAGTTTGCCGGGCGCGGGCTGGGCCTGGCGGCGGTCCAGGGCATCGTCCGCGGGCATCGCGGCACCATTCAGGTCGCCAGCGAGCCGGGCAGCGGCACGACGATCCGCGTGCTGCTCCCGGTTAGCCGACAGACAAAGCCCATCCCGCCGAACCTACGGCGCGCCGTCGCAAAGCGGCAGCGCACGGGGACAATCCTGGTGGTCGATGATACCGAGATCGTGCGCACCGTCACGCGCCAAGTTCTCGAACAGGCCGGCTATCAGGTGATGACTGCCGAAGACGGTCAACAATGTCTGGAAATCTTTTCGGCACATCGCGAATGCATCCGGGCCATTCTGCTCGACCTCACCATGCCCCACCTCGACGGCGATCGGACGCTCCGCGAGCTCAAACGCATGCAGATCGACGTGCCGGTCGTGCTGACCAGCGGCTACGACGAACAAGAGACGGCAAATCGGTTCGGCGAAGATGGACCGGCAGGCTTCCTGCAAAAGCCCTATCTGCCGCACGTGCTGATTCAAAAGATGGAAGAAGTGCTGAACGCGTAGCAGCAGAAGCCCGGCGGCGGCAAGAACCCCGGCTTTTTCCTCAAAGCCGGGCTTCTGCTCGTTCGCAGAAGCCCGGCTTCCAAGGCAGAAGCCGGGCTTCGCGATGCGAATCAAATCGCGTCGAACGCAACGCCTTGCGCCAACGGCAGATCGTCGCCCCAGTTGACCGTGGAGGTTTGCCGGGGCA
>JBBDVZ010000303.1:0-19904 GCA_040903115.1 Planctomycetaceae bacterium | reverse complement strand
AAAACAAGGAAAGACGAAATTCTCACCAACGTTACGCCGGGGTGTGAACGGTTACTAGTTTGAAGGCTACCATTGCTGCTGCTCCACGGGTTTTCTCCACAAGGGGTGCGCCCAATAGGCGGCCTGCCCTGAGTCCGAACCTGTAGGATACCAGAGCCCCACCGGTATTCTGATGCACTGTGCTTCCACCCATGCGGCGGGCGCGAAGACGATTGCCACAGGTCGCGACCTGTAAGTGCGCATTCTGACGTCCCAGCTTTTGAACATCTTGCTCATGTCCATCATGCTCATGTGAGAATCGTGTACTTCGTTGCAGACGAAGATGTAACAACCGCCATATGCGAACAGAAGCACGAGCAGCGCTGCAGCAACCGCCCACCACTTACCGCGTTTGCGCTCCTCCGGCATGCTCAGCCTCCCGGTGAATCATAGCGGGCAGAGATTTTTCAAAGTAGGACACTACTACCTGAAATTCCGGATCCTGGACGATGCCAGAACTGAGCGTTCGGATAAGCGTGCGGCCGATGGGCTTTACGTTGTGTACTCGGAGTTAAGCCGCACGTATTCTGATGTGAGGTCGCAGGTCCAGAAGCGTACTGAAGCGTTGCCGTGCGTCAGGTCGATGACGATGCTCACGTCGCGGTTGTCGCGAATGCTTCGCGAAACGGCGGCCTTGTCGAAGTCGAGCGGAGCGCCGGATTTGTAGAGCGGCAGATTGTTGATCGCCAGCGAAATCTCTTCCTCGCGAACCTCGATTCCCGAATAGCCGACGGCTGAGACGATGCGGCCCCAGTTCGGGTCGGCGCCGGTGATTGCGGTCTTCACCAGCGGACTGTCGGCGACCGTTTTGGCGATTTGGCGCGCTTCCTCGGAATTGCGGCAGCCGCGAACGTCGATGGTGACGAGATGATCGGCCCCTTCGGCATCGCGGATGATGGCCATTGAAAGATCCATCGCGACGTCGTCGAGCATTTCCTGCACGCGGGCCCGTCCGGTTGCGGAGAGCGAGCCGGCGGCGGCCCCGTTTGCCATCAGGATGACCGTGTCGCTGGTGCTGGTGTGCCCTTCGACGCTGATGCAGTGGAAACTTCGATCGACCGCGTGACGCAGCATCGCGTCGGCTTCCGTTGGCGAAACTTCCGCATCGGTCATGAGCACGGCGAGCATGGTGGCCATGTTCGGTGCGATCATCGCGGCCCCTTTGGCGGCCCCGCTGACTCGCACGCTCGTGCCGTCGATGGTGGCTTCGCGCGTCGCTTGTTTGCTGAAAGTGTCGGTCGTCATGATGCCGCGCGCGGCATCGGCAAAGGCGGCCGGCGTGGCGGCGAGCCTCTCAACGACTTGTGGAATTCCCGCGGCAAGTTTATCGCGCGGCAGGAAGTGGCCGATCACGCCCGTCGAGCAGACGAGTACGTCGCGGGCCTCGCAGTCGAGATGGGCAGCGACCTGTTCGGTCATCCAGCGGGCGTCATCGATGCCGCGCTGTCCGGTGCAGGCGTTGGCGTTGCCGGAATTGATAACGACCGCGCGGGTTTTCGCCGATGGAACGCGCTCGCGCGAAACTTTCACCGGCGCCCCGCAAACGCGATTCGTGGTAAAGACCGCAGCGGCAGCACACGGACGGTCGGAGACGAACAGCGACAGGTCCGGCTTGGTGGCGTCACTTTTGATGCCGCACGACACACCGGCGGCGCGGAATCCTTGGGGCAATGGAATGGGGTCGGTCATCGGGCCTTTCTGAAATGATACTTGCTCGGACGTCTTTACTTGGAAGAAGCGCGGGGTAATTCGCCCCCCCCACCCCGACCCTCCCCCGCGAGGGGGGAGGGGGATCAAAAGGCCGAGTCGCTATCCATCGAATGCCGCTTCTCTATTCCAGAAAGTAGGGTGGGTGAAACCCACCATTGAATGTGTTGAGACGTTCCGGGTGGGGTTACACCCACCCTACTCTTTCATTACGGCAGCAAGCCCAACGTTTCGGGAAAGCCGTTCATCAGGTTGAAGTTCTGGACGGCCACGCCGGCGGCGCCTTTGATCAAGTTGTCGAGACAGGCGAGCACAATCAATTGGCCCCGCGTCAGCCGCACCGTGATGTCGCAGAAATTCGTATTCGACACGTCCTTGGTCGCAGGCAAATGCTCGACGATGCGGACGAAGGGCTTGCCCTTGTAGAATTCGCGCATGGCGTCGAGGAGTTCGTCTTCGCTCGCCGATTTCTTCGGACGGCAATAGATCGTGCACAAGATGCCTCGATCCATGGGCATCAAATGCGGCGTGAACACGACTTCGATCGGCATGCCGCTGACCTGAGACAGAATGAGGTCGATTTCCGGCGTGTGCCGATGGCGACCGACCGAGTAAGCCGTCACGCTCTCGTTGCATTCGGGAAAATGCGCGGTGAGTTTGGGCTGCCGCCCTGCCCCGGACACGCCGCTTTTTGCGTCGATGCAAATTCCGGTCGGCTCGATCCATCCGCCAGCCAACAGCGGGGCCAACGCGAGAATCGACGTGCTGGTGTAGCAGCCCGGGTTGGCGATGAGGTTGGCGGAGGCGATGCCATCGGTTCCCAGCTCCGGGAGTCCGTATTTTGTCTGGCCGAGCCGCGTCGGGTCGGTATGCACGAGGCCGTACCATTCCTCGTAGACGGCCGGGTCGCTGAGGCGATAATCGGCGCTCAAATCGACGACGCGGCATCCGCCGGCCAATAGGGCGGGCACCGCCGCCATGCTGGCTCCGTGAGGCAGCGCACAGAAGGCAAACCGGGCTCGCTTGGCAACCTGCTCGGGCGTCAGGTCTTCGCAACGCAGATCGAGCCGGCTGTGCAGCGACGGGTGGATCGAGCTGACCGAGGGGCTCCCCTCTTGTCGGCTCGTCAACACGGTGAGCTTGGCTTCGGGATGGCCGAGCAGTATGCGGATCAGCTCCAGCGCCGAGTAACCGGTCGCTCCCAAAATGGCGACGTCAACCATGCTGTCACTTTCCAATGGCGGCGCTAATCGCGTGAAACGGAGCGTGCTTTATCTTAGGAGTTGCCCGCGCGAGTGACCAGTCGGCGGTACCGTCGTCGATTCGGAATCGGCTGGGAAACGGGCGGCTGGCACGAGGCAGTCGGGAACTCGTGGATTCTATGGCCGATGCTTTTCAAAGTGCACGCGACCGATCAGAATGGAAACGATTTCCAGTCGCCCAGGGATGATCTGGCAGGTGCCAGACTTTCCGTAGAGATTCGTCGACTTCCACCCCAAACCCGTACTCGAAGCGTGTTCAATGTCGTTCCCCGAACCGACACGGCATGCCGCCGTCTGGTTCGGCGCGATTGAATTGAGGAGACCATAAAACCATGCCCAACATCGCGCAACTGGCAATTGCCGCCCTGTCGGAAGGGGGCGGGATTTTCCGTCTGGCGCCCAACTGGGTGCCGCGTTCATTTCTGCAACCCGGCCGCCGGCTCAAGCTGCATCCGGCCGATTATTACGCGCTGGGCACGCATCGCGGCGGGATCGACGAGCGATGGTTCGGCTCGACGACCGCGGCGGCCAACGAAGGGGCTCCTGCCGACGAGGGCCTGAGCTATTGTGTTTTCCGCGGCGAGAGGTTTACGCTGCGCGACGCGATCGAGGAGCTCAAGAGCGACATCATCGGCGACCACATTTGGAAGACGTACAAACGCTGGCCCGTGTACTCGAAATTCTTCGACAACATGGGACCCATCCCGCATCACATGCACCAGAACGCGAAGCAGGCGAAGTTGGTCGGCCAAGAAGGCAAACCCGAGTCGTACTACTTCCCGCCGCAGATGAACGCCATCTGCAATAACTTTCCGTATACGTTCTTCGGCTTGGAGCCGGGCACGACGAAGCAGGATGTCGTCGGCTGCCTCGACCGTTGGAACGAAGGCGACAACGGCATCCTCGACCTCTCGAAGGCCTATCGCCTCAAACCGGGGACGGGCTGGCTTGTGCCGCCCTGCATCCTTCACGCGCCGGGAAGCCTGGTGACGTTCGAACCTCAATGGGGCAGCGACGTGTTTGGCATGTACCAGTCGATGGTCGAAGGCCGCGCGGTGCCCCGCTCGCTTTTGACCAAAGACTTTCCCAAGGAGAAGCACAACGACAATGCCTACCTGGTCGATGCTCTCGACTGGGATGCGAACGTCAACCCGAACTTCAAGGCCAACCATTACCTCGAGCCGATACCGGTTGCTGACACGGCCAGCGAAGGTTACGTCGATCGTTGGATCGTGTACGGAAAAGTGGGTGGCGCGCAGCTATTCACCGCCAAGGAATTGACCGTCGACCCCGGCGCAGAGTGCACCATTTCAGACGGCGGCGCTTACGGATGGATCACCGTGCAAGGCGAGGGTCGCATCGGAAACCTGCGACTGCAAACGCCTGCGATGATCCGTTACGGCGAGCTGACCGAGGACGAGGTCTTTGTGACCGCGAAGGCCGCTCGGGAAGGCGTAAGAGTGGAAAACACCGGCACGGAGCCGCTCGTCGGGCTGCGCTACTTTGGCCCCGATGCCCAACCCGATGCGCCCAACGTCGGCGTTCACAAGAAGCGGCGCTGATATTTGCATTTGCAATATCCAAGCCGACGTCTTGTCGTCGTGATCGACGGCAAGTCGTCGGCTTGGATAGACGATAGCGAAGGACACACAATGTCAAAATGGTGGCTCGTGACCTGGACGACCTTCGGCACATGGCTGCCGGGCGATCCACGTGGGTTCCAAACATGGCGAGGCAGACAATACGTGCCGCCGCCAAAACGATACGCGAAGGCCGGCGAACCGACTTACGATTCGGCACAGTTTTCGGACGAGCACAAACGTGCGTCCGCCATCGCAGGCGAGGCGGTTTATTTGTCTTCGGCTCAACAAGAACTCGTACGCGATGCAGTCATTGACGAGATCGCGTCGATTCCGATCATTGCTGCGATCCTTGCAATTAAGAAGGCTCACGTACATTTGCTTGCGAAGTTTGGACCCTTCGACATTCGCGCAACAGTTGGCCGGCTCAAGGCCGCTGCTACGCGGCTGCTTGGCGAACAGGGGTTTGAAGACAAACGCGTATGGAGCAGGAATTGTCATATGAAGTCGAAAACCACCGCCCGTGAGATTCGAGGCGCGTTCGACTATATTCGCAAACATGGAAAAAACGGAGCGTTGATACACATTTGGCAAGGTTTCCCGGACAAGTTCGCAGCCAATTTTGACATATGACGTTCGAGGCGACGACAAGTCGTCGGCTTGGATATGCAATTGACGTGAATCGATCGCAATCACTTATAGGACGCACAACGATGAGCAAAGCCAATGGTCGAAACACGTTTCCGAAGCTTCATAACGCGGCATGGCCGGGGGTTGTCGGCAAGGGCCCGGGCGCCGAGGAGCCGGCGATCGATCTCGACACCATGCTTGATCTCACTGCCGCCGCGGAAGTCGACGGCGTGAAATTCGACGGTGTTGACCTGTTCTTGTTTGCTCCGCACGTCGACATCGACTCGACGGACGATGACATTAAGCAACTTGCCCAACGGGTCCGGTCGCGGAATCTCGTCATCGGTTCGGTGGTGGCGCCGGTTTGGCCGCCGACGGGCGGCGGATCGGCCATGGGCAACGAGTCGGAGCGGAAGCAATTCCTCGAGCAGGTTCGCAAGGGCTGCCGCATCGCCCGCAAACTTACCGAACTGGGTGTGCGACCGTATGGCGTCGTCCGCATCGACTCGGCATGCGGGCCGGGCGATTGGCTGAACGACCCCAGCGGCAATCAGCGAAAAATCGCCGACACGTTCCGGCAGGCGTGCGACATCGCCGCCGACTTCGGCGAGCGCCTCGCCGCCGAAGGCGAAATCTGCTGGGGCGGCATGCATAGCTGGAAGAAGATGGTCGAGCTGCTCGAGCTGGTCGATCGGCCGGAGACGCTGGGTTTCCAGGCCGACATGGCCCACACGTTCCTGTACCTGCTGGGCTACAACGCGCCGGAAGACCGCATCCTGCCGCAGGATTTCCAATGGTCTGACACGAAGACCCTGCAGGAAGGACTGAAGAAGTTGACGGCCGCGCTGCGTCCATGGACGATCGATTTTCACATTGCCCAGAACGACGCGACAGTCAAAGGTTCCGGCTCGCACGATAAGACCGGGCGACATTGCCTGCCCAACGATCCCAACGGGAAGCTCAACATCACGCGCGACGCGGGCTATTGGCTGCGCGACGAAAACGGCCAACCCACGAAGCGCATCCGCCATATCTGCTGGGACGGCTGCATGTTTCCCAACGCCACCATGATGAAGGCCGGAACGTGGAACGACATCCTTTCGGCAATGATCGGCGTTCGGGATGCGCATGGGTGGCGGGAGTAAAGCACGAAGCACGAATGTCGAAAGAAGCACGAAGCACCAAGCTCGAATGAAAAACGATGTTCCTAGTCCTGGCGTTTCGAGTGGTAATACTCAGAAAAAGTATGACCTGGATGATCGCACCACGCGGTTTGCTGAGGCCATCATTGAATTTGCAAAGCGTATTCCGCCTACCCCTGTCGCCGACCCACTCGTTCGTCAACTCGTGCGTTCCGGGACGAGCATTGGGGCAAATTATTGCGAAGCCGACGATGCAGGTTCGAAAAAAGAATTCCGTTATCGAATCCGTATCTGCAAACGTGAAGCGCGGGAAACCAAATACTGGCTGCGGATGATGGCGAAAGCGGTGCCTGAGATGAGGGATGAGGCCCGAACCCATTGGAGAGAGGCGAAGGAACTGCACTTGATATTTGCATCAATTTATCGTGGCAAACCGAAACCGGACACCAATCGCTCGACTTAGTGCGCGGATTGCGACCTTCGAATTTGCTTCGTCATTCGGACTTCGTGCTTCTTTCGTCATTCGTGCTTAGGATTTTTGAGTTTAAGGGAACATCATGCCCAAACCTCTCAACGTCGGTCTGATCGGTTATGGTTTCATGGGCCGCGCGCATTCGAATGCGTATTGCCGCGTGAATAACTTTTTCGACCTCGCCTACCGACCGGTGCTCAAAGCCGTTTGTGCCCGCAACAAGGAGCGGGCGCAGGCGTTTGCCGACAAGTGGGGCTACGAGTCGGTCGAGACCGATTGGCGAAAGCTGCTCGCGCGAAAAGACATCGACATTGTCGACATTTGCACGCCGAACAACCTTCACAAAGAGATCGCCATCGCCGCTGCCAAGGCGGGCAAGATGATCCTTTGCGAAAAGCCCCTCGCCATGAACCCCGCCGAGGGGGAGGAGATGATTGCCGCCGTCGAAAAGGCCGGCGTGGCGAACATGGTGTGGTACAACTATCGCCGCGTGCCCGCCGTCTCGTTGGCCAAGCAGCTGATCGACGAGGGCCGCCTGGGCCGCATCTTTCACTATCGGGCCGTCTTTTTGCAGGACTGGACGATCTCGGCCGACTTGCCGCAGGGCGGCGAGGGGTTATGGCGGCTCGACGTGAGCGCGGCCGGCAGCGGCGTCACCGGCGATCTGTTGGCACATTGCATCGACACGGCGCTCTGGCTCAACGGCGGGATCAAGAGCGTGACCGCCATGACCGAGACCTTCATCAAGCAGCGGAAGCACAACCTCACCGGGTCGGTGCAGCCGGTCGAGATCGACGATGCCTGCGCGTTTCTCGCCCGATTCTCGAACGGCTCGCTGGCGACGTTCGAATCGACCCGCTACGCGCGCGGCCACAAGGCCCTGTACACGTTCGAAATCAACGGCGAGCACGCCTCGATCGCCTGGGACCTGCACGACCTGCATCGCCTCAGCTATTTCGATCACCGGGACGAATCGATCATCCGCGGCTGGCGATCGATCCACGTGACCGACGGCGACATGCCCTACATGAGCAAGTGGTGGGTGCCCGGCTTGCAGATCGGGTACGAGCATAGCTTCGTGCACCAGGTTGCCGATTTTTTCGAGGGCTTGGCCAAGGGAGAGCCGGCCTCCCCAACGTTCCGCGACGCCCAGGAGACGCAGAAAGTCTGCGAGGCGGTCCTTCGAAGCGGACAATCGGGGAGATGGGTCGAAATCGGATAGAACATCGCCCCTCGATCGGCTATCCTGGATTTACAGCCAACTTCGAGTTCCAATAGAAACGCGTTCAGAAGCCCGGCTTTTTCAGAAAACCCGGGGTTTCTTAACGCAAGCTTGTTAGGGCGTCGAAGAAAAACGGGCAGACGGCCGACTCGTTTAGCCGCCGCGTTCGGCGGGCCGTTTCAGACGTGACGGTTGGTCAGTCGCCCGTGTTTCTTTTCGCGCGGTCGAACCTGCCTACGACAGGGGCATTGAACAGGAGCGTGTCAGCGATGGAAAAACAGCCCATCTCCCGCGAAGGCTATGACAAGCTGAGGGAGGAGATCCGCCGGCTCGAGCAGGACGAGATGCCGCAGATCGCCTAAAAAATCGCCGAGGCCCGTGCCGAAGGCGACTTGAGCGAGAACGCCGAGTATCACGGGCAGCGCGAAGCCCAGGGGCTGATGCAGGCGAAAATCAACCAGCTCAAAAGCAAGCTGGCCGACTGCTACATCGTCGACAAGGCATCGATGCCCAAAGGCGTCGTGAATTTCGGTTCGGTGGTCACCGTCAAAGATCTTTCCGACGGCTCGCAGGAAAAGTACGAGCTGGTCGGGCCGGGGGAGGAAGATTACGACGGCGAGATCATGAAGATTCTCACCAGCAGCCCCATCGCACAGGGGCTCATCGGCAAAAAAGTCGGCGAACGGGCGGAAGTCGACATCCCCAACGGCAAAATCAAGATCGAAATCATGGCGATCGAGGAGCCCTGAACCACGCGGAGGAATTCACACCGTGACGTTGCGAATGCTCCGATGCATTGCGGTTTTTGTTTGCCTTTGTCCGCTATGGGCCTTCGCCGAGGATTGGACCGAATTCCGCGGTCCCACCGGCCAGGGGCATTCCACCGCCACCGGCCTGCCGGTCCACTGGAGCGATACCGAAAACGTGCGCTGGAAGGTCGACGTGCCCGGGAAGGGATGGTCGTCGCCGATCGTCGTGCATGGGCGGATTTATTTGACGACCGCCGTTGTGCCCGAAGGAGACAATGGAAACGATCGCTCGCTGCGGGCGATTTGCCTCGATGCGGCCACCGGGAACACGGTTTGGGACGTCGAGGTCTTCGAGCAGACCGACGCCACGACGCACATTCACGGCAAGAATTCGCATGCCAGCCCGACGCCCATCACCGACGGCCAACACGTGTTCGTGCACTTTGGCACGAACGGGACGGCCTGCCTGACGCTCGACGGCCGCGTCGTCTGGCGCAACCGCGACCTGGTGTACGATCCCAGGCATGGCAGCGGCGGGTCGCCGGTATTGGTCGACGATTTACTGGTCGTCAGTTGCGACGGGCATGACGTGCAATTTGTGGCGGCACTTGACCGCAAGACGGGCGAAATTCGCTGGAAGAAAGAACGGCCGTCAAGCGATTCGATCAAGAAATTTGCTTTTTGCACGCCGCTCGTGATCGCAGCGGAAAACCGCAGGCAAATCGTGAGCGTGGGAGCCAACTCGGTGGTGGCGTATGACCCGGCCGACGGGAGCGAGATCTGGATGCTGCGGCACCCGGGGTACTCGACCATCCCGCGGCCCGTGTTCGCGCATGGCCTGGTCTATGTCTGCACGAGCTTCGATCAGTCGCGGCTGCTGGCGATCCGCCCGGACGGGCGCGGCGACGTGACCGACACCCACGTGGAATGGGAATCTCAGCGCGGCGCGCCCCATTCGCCGTCGCTGTTGGCTGTGGGCGACGACCTGTACGCCATCAGCGATAAGGGGATCCTCAGTTGCTTCGACGCGGAAACCGGCGAGGTCCGGTGGACGCACCGGGTGGGAGGCAATTTCTCAGCCTCGCCGCTGTTCGCCGACGGCAAGATCTACCTGCAAAGCGAAGAAGGCGTCGGCACAGTGTTCGCGCCCGGTGCCGAGTACGAAGAGCTCGCCCGCAACGACATGAAGGCGCCGTCGCTGGCCTCTTACGCGGTCGACGGCACCGCGCTATTGATCCGCACGGAAGGGCAGCTTTTTCGCATCGAAGGGCGGTGACGACACTCGAAATGGTCAACGGTTGCCCGGCAGTTTGAGATTGGGTTTGTCGCTGCATGAATTTCCGACCGTGTGTCCGAATGCGAATAGCCGTCTGGTTCCGGTCTGCGTTGCGAGGTACAATACCGGCATGACGCTAAATACCATCCGAAATGTGGCCGATCTTCCGGAAAAGGAGCGAGAGTCGATCGAACATCTCGTGGGACAATCGCTGGCTAATGACCAGGAGGTGTTCGTGATGGTATACACTCCCGGCACGCGCCCCGACGATTTGACAAGGGCGCAGGCGCGTGACTCCCTGATGCAGAATCTCGACGAGCTGCGCGCCGACATGATGCGCCGGGGCGTTACGGCTGATGAGATTGACGCCGCAATCGACGAGGCGATGGCGCAAGTTCGTAAGCGATCTTCCTAATGCGCGTCGTGTTGGACACCAATGTACTCGTTCGAGCGTTGTGCGCGCCGCAAGGACCTGCCAGGGAGTTGCTGCAACTTATCGCGACCACGCCCAATGATTTGATTCTGTCGCCCTTCGTCCTCGGTGAGCTGCACCGCGTCATGCGATACGACCGGCTGCGGGCACTGCATCAGCGAGACGACGACTGGATCAGCGCTCGCATCAGCGAACTTGAATCGATGGCTATCATCATATCCATGGGCGAAGGCGCTCCGACGAACGTCGTGGCTTCAGATCCCGACGACGATCCCATTGTGGCGCTTGCGGTAGCAGGGCAGGCCGAGTGCATTGCGACGCTCGATCGGCACCTGAGAACATCGGCCGTTCAAGAATACTGCCGCAAATTCGGCATCGAAGTGTGCTCGGACCTCGAGTTGCTCGAGCGGTTGCGAGGTTTAACCCAACCGTGACACGGCAAACGGTACAAGTCCACGTGCCACCATTTGCCCCAGGCCGGCAGAGTTCCCTACACGATGATGCGGTTATCCAGCCGTACGCTGGGAGCGGTGCTCATGATCGCTTGCGTGACCAGTTGCTTGACGTAGTACGTCGCGCTACGCCCGGTGACGGTGACGCAGCCGTCGCGCGCGTCGATCTTGAGGTCCTTGACCCGGCGTTGCGTTCGCGATTGGACAAACGCATACAACTCGTCCGGGCAGGGGGTGGAGGTGCGTGAACTCACTCGCTCCATCACAGCGTCAGCAGGCATGCGGACCTCTCCTCAATTCGTCGCGCGGATTTCGTGGCGTTTCAGTCGCCGGGATTGTCTGGGGAACGACGGCCCCGCTATGCGAATCCCGTGCCAATGGTGAATTGACTTTCGATTGAGACCCGCGCAGTGCCGCGAGCGCTTGGAAATCTGGCGGCGGATTGGGGGGCTTGGAAGCAGTTTTCCGCGGTTTTTGCGTTTTGCTGCATGAGCGGCTCAGTTGGACTGCAAGATCCCGCAAGGGCCGCGGCTGATGCGGTAACAGGCGATTCTGATGCATTGTTGTGCAGGATAACGACAGGCCAAATTCGCGATGCGCGCAAAAAAGGGCTCTGAAAACGGCTGCCTCAAGATAGGCAAACCTTCAGAGCCCGCGATCTCTGACAAAAGGCCGCCGCCAGCGACGGCCCGCATTTACTCGGCGGTTACCTCGCCGGGGCCATGATCGTAGCAGTCGCTGTCGTGCCAAAGGGGCAGTCCGGCGGCGTAGCGAGCCGCCAGCATCAGGACCTTGCCGTCCGAGCCTGGCTTTTCGCCGGTCGGCTGGGACGGATTGACCCCGATCGCGATAAAGTCCTCTTCATCGTACAAACCCTCGTAGTCCACACGCCTTTCGTCGTCTTGTTCCTCTTCGATTCCCGGGGCGGCATCGAGTTCGTCGATTTCAACGTCCAATTCCAAGTCGGGATGCACCTCGAACGAAAACGCCATTTCTTCTTACTCCAATCTTTTCCGGGACAGACAATCCGAACCGAGTCTCACATTTCTCGTTACGGTGGCAAGCGTTTGCCCGCCTTGTTGCAGCACAGCACCCAACGACGCAATTCCGTTTCAACCTGCTCGACACTCGCTACCAAACGACCCCTGGACAAGGTATTCGGGTCGTGGGAAACAGTACGTCTGAGGACTCTTTAGGCGGGTGCACTGTGGGCTGGACCAACTCCTGTTGGCTTCACCGATTTTGAAGAGCGCCGCGCAGATTGTCAACAAAATTATTTCATTTTTACAATTTCGTTGAAAATCTTATCACCGCGCAAAAAGCCGCCGCGACGCTGCCTCGCACGGCTTTTCCCTCATGGCGCCGGGCATGCGAAACAGGTCCCGTACTGGACCGTCGCCGGCCTGCTCGCGGGCTATGGCAGAGGGCGGTCGACCTGGTAGCGTCGCAACTTGCGGTCCAATGTCGAGCGTTCGATTCCCAAGATCTGAGCGGCCCGCGACTTGTTCCAATTCGTCCGCTCCAGAGTCGCCAAAATGTACTCTTGCTCGATGGTTTCCAGCGACGCCTCTCGAGCTGCCAGCTCGCTGGCGTCTTTCCAGGGAAGCTTGGCCTGGGCCTCCAGCGATGAGAGCCGAATGTCCGACGGGCTGATCTCGCTCGAACCGCACAAAATGACGGCCCGTTCCACGACGTTCTGCAGTTCGCGGACGTTGCCCGGCCAATCGTAGCCGACGAGTATTTCGAGGGCCTCGGGGGTGAACCCGACGACCGAACAATCGGCCCGCCGCGCGAACCGGCGCAAAAAGTACAGCGACAGCATCGGGATGTCGGATTTGCGCTCCCGCAACGCCGGAATGACCAGTTCGAGGACCTGAAGCCGAAAATACAGGTCCTTGCGAAACAGCCCCCCCTTCACTGCCGCTTCGAGGTCGCGATTGGTGGCGGCCACCACGCGCACATCGGCCTTGACGGAAGTGCCTCCACCGACCCGCTCGAACGCATGTCCCTCGAGCGCGCGCAAGAATTTGGATTGAAGCGACAGGCTCATATCGCCGACTTCATCGAGAAAAAGCGTGCCGCCGTGCGCTTGCTCGAACTTGCCGCTTTTGCGTTCGACGGCCCCCGTGAAGGCACCGCGTTCATGCCCGAACAGCTCGCTTTCGAGCAGGCTTTCGCTGAGTGCCGCACAGTTGAGGCAGACCAGCGGCTGATCGCGGCGGGGGCTGCTGAAGTGGATCGCGCGGGCCACCAGTTCTTTTCCCACGCCGCTCTCTCCGCGAATTAGCGCCGTCGCTTGCGTCGGCGCGATTCTGGCGATGATCGCCCGCAACTGTTTCATCGGCGAGCTGTCGCCGACGAGTTCGCTTTCGAGCTCCAACTGCCGGCGCAACGATTGATTCTCGTCGCGCACTTGAGCCAGCCCCGCTTGCAATGTCTCGCGCGCGATGAGGTTGTCGAGGGCGACGGCAAGCTGGTCGGCCACCGCAAGCGTGAACTCGAGGTCGTCGGCGTCGAGCGGCTTGTCGGGGTTGGTCGAGTAAAGATGGATCAGGCCATGCACCGAGTCCCCCGCGCGGATCGGAGCGCAGATGACGCTTTCCGCGCGAATTTGGCCGAGGCTGTCACGGCCGGCCAGATGGCTGTCATCGGCGACGTCGCGAGCCAAGATGGCTTCGTGGTCGGCCATCACGGTTCGTGAGAGATACTCCGAGACCCGCTGATACGGAACATCGCCCACCGAGTTGTATGCAATCACGTGAAGCTTGCCGGGGTCCGACGACGCCGTTTCACCGGCCGGCAACAGCAATATCGCGCCGATGTCGGCGCTCGTGCCGGAAAACAAACCGCGCAGCACGACGTCGGTCAGTTGCTTCGAGGTGGCCGCCGATCCCATCTCCAACGCCAACCGGTACAGCCGCGCGAGTTCGCGACCGGTGCGGTCAAATCCCAAAGTGTCGGGCGGCGCTGAGGAATGATAACGGGAGTTGCGCGTGCGATGGACGATCGCCGGTTCTAAATCGGACGGGGGCTCGTCGAAGACCAGGTCGATTGCCGTTTCAGAATCGTATTCCGCCGCGCGGGGAAGCTGACGCAAGCCGCGGATGGGATGCGACAGGTCGTACGTGAATCCCATCTGGCAGCGGCCAATTTCGATCAGCTCTCCCTCGCTGAGATTCCAATCGCCGCTAATCCGCTGGCCGTTGACCGTCGTGCCGTTGCGGCTGCCCAGGTCGCGCAGCGTCCACTCAGAGCCGGATTGAAAAATCTCGCAGTGGTTGCGGCTGCAAACGTCATCGTGAATCACGACCCGGTTCGTGGGCGAGCGTCCCAGCGTCGTCACCTGCCCCGGCGTCAGGCGATATACGTCGCGCACGCTGCCCCCGTAGCGCACCACCAGGTACGCCGGCGACTGCGAAGGCGACCTTTGCGGTCGGGCGACGTGAGAATCGGATGACGGGTTTTGCGGCATTGCCGTTGGCCATTGGGCGGCGGATTTCGAGCTGCGAGACGATCGACAGGCGTTTGGTGTCCTGCAATACATCGCAAAGGCACCCACTCGGTGCTGATACCACCATAATACACAACAAAAGGGCTCGGCAAGCGGTCGATGCATAGACCCCGCTCTTGCACTCTGGCGCGCATTGCGGCATCTTAACGGGCGCAGCCGATTGCGAGATGCACAGTGAATGCCGTGTTTCGTAGAGCGAAAGTCGCTTTCAGGGTTTCCCGATAAACCCCCGTTTATCACCGATTATCAGGCCTATCTGGTGTCACTGACACCCGCACTTGCCACACGAATTTGCTTGCTCTCCGCGAGTCGCCGCTGTAGGGTGGCTGTCCGGAGGTAGGCCGTGCCTGTTACCGAAACGCCATTCTGCTTTGCGATGCTTTTTGGGGACGTCATCTACAAGGATCAGGGAACGGGCAAATGGACGGTATTTGGCGTGTTTGACATGAGCTTTGTGCCCCAGTTGCCCGCCGAATTTCAACTGCCTGTGTTCATTGGTCTTACAGACGGACGCGGCAAAATGTCGATGAAAGTCCAATTGGTGCCTGCCTCGGCCGACTTCGACGATTCGGCTGATAACCTGCCGGTCGGATTCGTTGACCTGGACGCGAATTTTGCTGAGCCGCTGGATGTGCTACAATTGTCGGTGGCGATTCCAGTTAAAGTTGAGCACGCTGGAGCTTACTGTTGCGAGCTGCTGCTCAATAACGAGCGTGTGATGACCCGACGATTTCTCGTCAATGGTCCGCCAGAGGCAATCCCATGAGCACCGAAGCCTACAAAACCTCGTCGATGTCGAAAACGGCCTCTGAATTCGACGTGCGACAATTCCTTGCGCGCCAGCAATCGGCGCCAACCTCATGCGCGCGGCTCGACGATCTGAAGCGCGTGTTCAACGAACATCGACTGCCGCGACCAAACCGCACCGCTCCGCTGCATCGCGGTTAGATTGTAGCGCGAGCTTCGCAATGAAGCCCTGCCCGCTCGCTGCCGGCAACGCCTCGGGTCCGCCGTTCAGGCAAGTTTTCCAATCGGCTCACGCTGTATCCGCTCCCAGAAAAGAAATCTCAGTCGAATTAGTCTCGCCGTCAAAAAAGACGATACCGGTCTGTCAATCTATTCGCATACGCAATTCTCTGTATTCACAACCACGCTCCGGGAGCCCCACCGCCCAAGCGCCGCCCGCGCGTGCTCCTCCACGGCAGAGAACCGCCGGAGGGAACCGCGAAACGCATCAATCATCTTGCCTACCGCGTCGATGTCGTGCCGCTTAAGCACGATGCAAACGGCGTCGAGAAACTCGCCACAGTCCTCGATCGCCGAGTCTCGCATCACGGCATCACGTCGAATTCGCTCAGGATCACCGCGCGCCCCTCCCGCGACGATTGGCCGTTGCCAGCGTCGCTCTTGCACTCTGGTGTGCAATCCGGCATCCTAAACAAACGCGCAAGCAACGGTGCATGCGTTTTTTGCCGCTGATTGGGCAAGTTGCAGGGTCATTCCAAGGCCATGCAGCACCGTCTGCCTGTTCGTCGGCTTGGAAGTCGACGCCCGAGAACGCCATCTGGAGGATGCGATGAGATCATGCATGATCCGGGTCAGCCGGATTCTCAAACCGCTGGCCGTAGCACTTGTTTGGGCAGCATTGCTCGGCGATGCGAGAGCGCGGGGCGAGAATTGGCCTCGTTTCCGCGGCGAGAATGGCAGCGGCGTCAGTGCCGACAAGGGACTCCCCAAGACCTGGAGCACGGGCGACTATGCGTGGAACATCGAATTGCCGGGAGAGGGGCATTCGTCCCCGGTGATTTGGGACGATCGGTTGTTTCTCTCGACGGCCCTTGATGAGGGCGCGGTGCGCTATCTCATTTGCCTCGATGCGAAAGGCGGCGGGCAGATATGGTCGCATCCGTTCGGCTTCAGCCGCAGTCACAAGCACGCAAAAAGCAGTTGGGCCTCGGCGACGCCGACGACCGACGGCGAACGCGTGTATGTCGCGTTTGCCGACAAGGAAAAATATCTGCTCTCCGCGTGTGACTTCGATGGAAACCTGGTCTGGCAGCGCGACCTGGGGCCGTATGAAAGCCAGCACGGACAGGGCGCATCACCGATTGTTTTCGAAGACTTGCTGATCGTGCCCAACGACCAGGACGGACCCAGTTCGGTCATCGCCCTGAATCGTTTCACCGGTGAAACCGTCTGGAGCCTGCTGCGCAGCAACCGGTTGGTCGCGTATGCCACCCCGTTAATCGTTCAAAAGGCGGGTCGCGAGCCGCAATTGATCTGTTCCGGAACGAACTCGGGCGTCACGAGCATCGACCCGCGCACGGGCCGCCTCAACTGGAAGAGCGGCGAATTGCCCGCCCGGTGCGTCGCCTCGCCGATTTTTACGGGCGACCTGGTCATTCAGCAATGCGGCGGAGGCGGAGTGGGCCAATTGCTCGTTGCGCTCGATCCATTCACCCAGCGCGACTCTCAGCCGGTCACCGCTTACACCCGCAACAAGAATCTGCCCTACGTGCCGATTCCGGTCTGCCATGGAGATCACGTTTACCTGTGGAACGACAACGGCGTGGTGAATTGCATGGAGACCGCGACGGGGAACAACATCTGGACGAAGCGCATCGGCGGAAAATTCACCGGATCGCCGATTTGCGTCGATGGCACGCTGTACATCATGAGCGAGGAGGGAAACGTCGTCGTGCTGGCGGCCTCTCCCGAATTCCAGCAATACGGCGAAATGCCGCTCGACGATCCCAGCCATTCGACGCCGGCATTCGCGAACGGGCGGTTGTATCTGCGAACATTTCACCGGCTGGCGTGTCTGGAATCTCACCCGTAGACACGCGTTTGCCGCGGCCATTAGAATGGAAGCAGGCTCGCTCGACTTCCGAAAGTCGGCGATTGTTGAATTTGCGTGGAGCCCTGTATGCCTGCCTGGCCCGGCGGAAATTGCCCCGATTGCGGGGAATACGTGCCGGAAAACCTCATTCACTGCCAAGTCTGTCGATCGCTTTTGAATCGCGACCTCGATCCCGGCAGCGTCGAGATCCCAGAATTCATTCCGTTACCGGAGGTTGCTCTGATGGTTGATGTTGAAGCCCGTGGCTTTTACGTGGGCTGTCCGAAATGCCACCGCGAACTGCGAATCAATCGCAAGTATCTGGGTTCCAGTGTCTCGTGCAACCACTGTCATGGCAGCTTCAAGTTCGATCTCGCTGCGCCAGGTGTATCGCTCGTGGCATTTTACGCGAAATGCCCCCATTGCGAGGAGGAGCTACGAGCCGCCATGAAGTACCTCGGCGCCCGGGTCGCCTGCAAACATTGCAGCGGCCAACTTCATTTGCTGCCGCAGATGGTGTAGCGGCGGGGTTATCAAAACTGCCGCAGGAAGCGCACGTCGTTCTCGTAGAAGCGGCGGATGTCGGTGATGCCGTGCCGCTTCATGCAGAACCGCTCGACCCCTAATCCGAAGGCGAAGCCGGTGACTTCTTCGGGATCGTAACCGACGGCTGTGAGCACGTTGGGGTCAACCATTCCCGCGCCGCCGATTTCGAGCCAATCGTCGCCCCAATGCATGTCGACTTCGACCGAGGGCTCGGTGAACGGGAAGAACGACGGGCGGAAGCGAATGCCCACGTCGTGGCCGAGATACGTTCGCGCGAACATCGACAACACGGTTTTGAGCTGTGCCATCGTCACCCCCTGCCCCACCATCAGCCCCTCCATTTGATGGAACATGCAGGAGTGCGTGGCGTCGATGGTATCCGGACGATACACGCGGCCCAGCGAGACGATGCGAACCGGCGGCTTCGTCCGCTCCATGACGCGGATTTGTACGGTCGATGTCTGGCTGCGCAACAGCACCGGTCCGCCGGCGGCCGTCTTGGCGGCGGCGAGATAGAAGTTGTCGAGCGGATCGCGGGCGGGATGGCCCTCGGGGATATTTAACGCCTCGAAGTTGTGTTGTTCGTCTTCGATTTCCGGTCCTTCCGCGACCGAAAATCCGAACCGGCCCATGATGTCCTTGAACTCGTCGATCGTTTGAGTCAGCGGATGCGGCCGGCCGGTCTCAAACGGCGTGCCCGGGAGCGTGATGTCGAGGGCGCCGAGCGCGACGCGCGGGCGGCTGAGGTCGGCCTTGCGCTTTTCGTGCGCCGTTTCGACCGCCGACTTCACTTCGTTGAAGCGTTTGCCCAACACAGGCCGGTCTACTTTGGCGACCGTGCCCAACAGCGACTGGAGGTCCTTCAGCCGGCCCTTCTTCTGACCGAGGAACTCGATGCGCGCGGCTTCGAGGGCTTCGGCGGAATCGGCGGCGGCAATTGCCGCCAGCGCCGCCGTCTCGTAAGCGTTGAATGCCGCGCTGGGTTCCATGCTGAACAGCCGACGGAGTTGCGGTTGCGCGTCGGAATCAATGGCAACAAGCGGGAAGCGTCAATACATCGAGAAGCCGCGGCGACTCAAGCGGCTGAAACGCCCGCGTGGGCCTCGCGCGCGATTTCGAAAATTTCGTCGAACACGGCCGGTTCGCGAATGGCCAGCTCGCTCAGCGTCTTACGGTTCAGCTCGATTCCGGCCACCGTGATGCCATGAATGAAGCACGAGTACGAAAGCCCGCGCTGTCGGCACGCGGCCGTCAGCCGGGTGATCCACAACGCGCGAAATTCGCGCTTGCGAGCGCGGCGGTCGCGGAACGCAAACACGCGCGCGCGCACGATGGTCTCTTTAACCGTTTGCAGCATGTTGGCGCGGCCGGCGCGGTTTCCGCGAGCTTCTTTGAACAGCCGCTTCCTCGAGCGGCGCCGGGCCATTCCTGATCGTACTCTCATGTCAACCTGCCCCTCTGCGGGCGCGTTTCAATTCGAAGGCTTGTGGATTAGGGAATCAGCGAGGGCATCACAAACAGGGCCGCAGCCCCTCGAGCACCATCGCTGCCATCGGACCGGTGACGACGGCATCTTGGCGCAAATGACGGGTCCGCTTTCTGCCCTTGTGGCTCAGGCGGTGCCCGCGAAACGCCTTGCGGTGCTTGGCCTTTCCGGTGGCGGTCAGCTTGAACCGCTTCTTGATTCCCTTGTGCGTCTTTTGCTTCGGCATGTCGGTGTGCTGTTCTTTGTATCGGAAAGTTGCGAGCGTCTGCTGCTCGATTATCGAACCGTTAACGAATGTGCCCCGGCGCCAAACTGTTCGGCGAGGCCACGCTCAGGAGCGTGCCTGGCAGAACCCCCTACCCCGCGGGGAACGGGCCCCGAGCGACAAAGGGTCGTATTATAGTAGACCTTGGCCCGGGCTTGCCAGCGAGATCGACTATTTTTTGCCGACCATTCGTCGAGGGGACGGCGGTCGGGGATTCGACCACACGCACGGAATTCACCTTCGATTTTCAACGCCGGCGCGGCGCTGCGCGACGCGCAAGGCAAAAGGGTAAA
>JBBDVZ010000302.1:0-20124 GCA_040903115.1 Planctomycetaceae bacterium | reverse complement strand
GCAGCGGCCAATGGTATGCCACCGGCATCCTTGGCTTCGGCCGTTGATCGACCTGCTTAGATGATCTCGAAGCGGCAGCCGTGCATTGTGGCGCGTGCTGCCGCTTTATTCGTCGCTCCTTACTTGATGGAGGTCGCACCTGGGATCTGTCGGCACCGTCGTCGCGTGTCCCGTGCGAGTGAGCCCGCGTCATGCAACGCTATTGCTGCGGCGGGCTTGCGTGAACGTTCGCGGTCGTGCGAGCGTTGGCGTGCTTGCCGCGACGGGCGGCCTTCGCTATGTTGGATGTTGATTCGTGCTGAAAAGCAAGTTGCTCCTGCCAACCGCTTACCCCGTGTGCGATTCACCGCCATGCAGAGCTAATGCACATTCGCCCCGAGCGTGAAGGTCGCACACCCTCCTCGGTCCTCCCGAAGTCCCGCGAGCGCACCAAATGGTCAATCAACCATCCCGCTGTCTACTGCTAATACTTGCGTTTGCAATCGTCGTGACAGGTTGGTGTTCCGGCGTTGCCATGGCCGAAGACACCGCGATCAATGCGTCCCTGGCCGACGAAATGGATTGGCCTTACTGGCGCGGGCCGGAAATGAATGGCATTTCGCGCGAAAAGGGGCTGGTCGATAGCTGGTCGCCGGACGGAAAAAACCTGATCTTCCGACAGGAGGCCCTCGCCGGATTCTCGTCCCCCATCGTCATGAAGGGCAAACTGTACATGACGGCGCGGAACCTGCCCGAAACCGAAAAAGAGGGCGAGAAAGTCATTTGTGCCGACGCCGCGACCGGCAAAGTCCTGTGGGAATACCCCTTTAACGTCTATCTCTCCGACGTGCCCGACACGCGCGTCGCCTGGTCGAGCTGCGTGGGTGACCCGACAACCGGCAACGTCTACGCATTGGGAGTCTGCAATTATTTCGTCTGCCTGAATGGAGAGACGGGCGAGAAGATTTGGGACTGCTCTCTCGGCGAAGAGTACGGCGCCCTCAACACGTACGGCGGACGAACGAACTTTCCGGTCATTCACGGAAACCTGGTCATCATTAGCGCGGTCATCACCGGCTGGGGCGACATGGCCAAGCCCTGCCACCGCTTGATCGCCTTCGACAAGCGGAACGGCCTGCCCGTCTGGTTCAACGGCACGCGGCTGTTTCCCTACGACACAACGTACTCGTCTCCCACCACCACCGTCGTCGATGGCAAGCCGATGTTGATCTTCGGTTCCGGCGATGGGGGCGTGCATGCGTTTCAACCGGAGACCGGAAAACCCATTTGGAGCCTCGACATGGCTCGCCGTGGCGTCGATCCCTCTCCGCTCGTTGTCGGCAACACGGTGTATGCGGCACACGGTGAAGAGAACGCGACCGGCAACGTGATGGGCGCATTGGTCGCCATCGACGCCACCAAGACCGGAAAGCTGACTCAAGCCGACGCGCGTTGGGCCGTCCCCGGACACGAAATCGGCAAGAGCTCGCCGCTGATGGTGGACGGCAAGTTGATCACCATCGAGAACTCGGCGCGGCTGAATGTGGTCAACCCCGAGAATGGCGAAATTATCGCGTCCAAGAAACTGGGCACGATCATGTTCGGCAGCCCGGTGTATGCCGACGGGAAAATCTACACGTGTGAATTGAACGGCCGCTGGTACATCCTCAAGCTCAACGGCAACAAGGTCGAAACCGTGCATCAGCTCCGGCTGGGCGACGACAAGATCTACGGATCGCCCATCATCTCGCACGGGCGCATTTACCTGCGGACGAGCGAAGCGATGTACTGCATTGGCGATGAGAGCAGACAGCCTTCGGCCGATCCGCGACCGCCGGCGCCGACCGAAGCAGCAATCGAAAAAGACCCCGCACCGGCGCAGGTGCAGGTTGTTCCCGTCGAGTCGTTGCTATTGCCCGGCAAGGGCCGGCAGTACCAGGTGTTGTTATACAACTCGCGCGGCCAGTTTTTGAAAATGGCCGACGCCGGCGACGTGCAGTTTTCGCTCGAAGGGGCCGGGCAGATCGATGCCAAGGGAAAGTACGAGGCGCCTGCGGATGACCATCAACCGGCAACGGCCAGCGTGACCGCAAAGGTTGGCAAATTGGCCGGCAAGGCGCGGATCCGGGTCGTCCCCGACCTGCCCCTCGAGTTCGATTTCCATGACGGCGAGGTCCCGTTGACTTGGGTGGGCGCCCGCTATCGCCACCTGGTCATTGACTTCGATTTGTACGAAACCCTGCGAAAAGCCGACCCGCGCGCGGCCGAATTGTACATCTATTTCAGGACCGACTTCATTAACAACGAACGGTCAACCTCGACGTTCGATGATACGGTCCCCGCGCGCCCGCAGTGGACGCCGTTGTTGCGCTACCTGCGGCTCGGCGACGATCCGAAGATTGTGAACACGCTCGACGGCGCCAAGGCGGCGCTCGATCCCGCGTTGCAACGGCTCAAGGACGAGCGCGTGCTTCAGGGTTGGGAATGGTCGACTGCCGACGGCGCCGGCAACCGCCTGGTCGTGCACCGCGGCGATCGCAAGCTCGAGGGTAACGGCGTCATGGTGAAGATCCGGACGATCCCGCTGGGAACGCGCAGCCACGCCTGGATGGGGCACACTTTCTACCACGATTACACCATTCAAGCCGACGTGATGGCCAACACTATCGCCGGCAAGGTTCCCGACATCGGGCTCATCGGGCAACGTTATGTCATCGACCTGATGGGCGCGTACGAGCAGTTGCAGATTCGCACCTGGCACGCGCAGGCGCGAATGGCCAAGGCGACGCCGATCAAGTGGCAGCCGCACGTGTGGTATACGCTCAAGCTGCAATCCTCGATTGAGGATGGAAAGGCGGTTCTCAAGGGCAAAGTCTGGCCGCGCGACGAAGCCGAACCCGCAGACTGGCTGGTCGAGGCCGTCGATGAAAGTCCGAACCTGAACGGCAGTCCGGGATTGTTCGGCGATGCCAGCAAGGCGGAGATCTTTTACGACAACATCAAGATCACTTACAATTCTCCCAGTAAGAGCTAACAGCGAACTCGAAGCCGAAATCGGATGAAACTCTTTAGGACGTCACTGTTGAAAACGGAAACAATGCTCATGAATCGAACATTCAAACGGACGGGCTGGGCCGCGGCCATCGCAACAACCGCAGTCCTTTCGACGATCTCTCACGCCGAACAGCAGTCGGGCAAATACGATCCCACCGCGGAGGCGCTTGCCGAAATCTCCACCATGCAAGTCGGCAAGTATGACTGGCCGCAATGGAGCGGTTGGAACGGCAGAAACAACACGCCGTCCGGTAAAAACATCGCCAGCACCTGGAATGTCGAGGACGGCACCAACATCAAATGGTCCGCGAAACTCGGCTCGCAAACTTTCGGTAACCCGGTGGTTGCCAACGGCAAGGTGTACGTCGGCACGAACAACAACGCGGGCTACGTTAAGCGATATCCCCCATCCATCGACCTGGGCTGCCTGCTTTGTTTCGACGAAAAAACGGGCGAATTCCTCTGGCAGCACTCCAGCGAGAAACTGCCCACCGGCCGCGTCCACGACTGGCCGCAGATGGGTATCTGCTGCGCGCCGTTCATCGACGGCGAGCGGGGTTGGTTCGTCACCAGTCGCGGTGAAGTCGTCTGCTTCGACACCGAGGGGTTTCGCGACGGCGAGAACGATGGCCCGTTTACGGCCGAGGCAAACGATAACAAAGACGAGGCGGACGTCGTTTGGCGTTTCGACATGATGGGCGAGCTGGGCACGTCTCAGCACAACATGTGCAGTTGCTCGATCACCGGCACCGGAGACGTGTTGTTCGTCAACACGGCGAACGGCGTCGATGAATCCCACATTAAGCTTCCCGCGCCAAATGCCCCCAGCTTCTTCGCCATCAATCGAAACACCGGTAAGGTCCTCTGGACCGACAATTCGCCCGGCGAAAACATCATGCATGGCCAATGGTCGTCCCCCGCGTACGCAGTGATCGGCGAGGTGCCGCAAGTGCTGTTTGCCGGCGGCGACGGCTGGCTGTACAGCTTCGACGCCCGCGGCGACGGCAAAGGCCACAGCGCGATGCTGTGGAAGTTCGATTGCAACCCGAAGAATACCAAGTGGGTCTTGGGCGGCCGCGGCACGCGAAATGAGCCCATCGCCACGCCGGTCATCTATGACGGGCTGGTTTACATCGCCGTGGGGCAAGACCCGGAGCACGGCGAGGGACCCGGACGCTTGTGGTGTATCGACCCCAACAAGCGCGGCGACGTCAGCTCGGAGCTGGCGGTCGACTCGAAGGGACAGATCGTACCGCCGCGCCGGTTAGACGGCGTCGATCCCGACGCGGGCGAGAAAGCGGTCCCCAACCCGAATTCCGCGTTGGTTTGGAAATTCGAGAAGACGGGTGCCAACTTCGACCAGCAGATGCATCGAACGCTCGGAACGGTCGCGATTAAAGACGACATCCTTTACATCGCCGATCTCAGCGGCCTGTTCCACTGCCTTGATGCCAAGACCGGGGCACAGTATTGGACCTACGACATGCTGGCCGCTTGTTGGGGCACTCCGCTGATTGTCGACGGCAAAGTTTTCATCGGCGATGAAGACGGCGACATGGCCATCTTCAAGCACTCGAAAGATCCGCAGGTCGCCCTCAAAGATGTCAACGGCGAAATGAAGCCGGCCTTCGGCGATATCTTTATGGGAAGCGCAGTCTACAGCACGCCGATCGTGGCCAACGACGTACTGTTCATCGCCAATCGAACGAACTTGTACGCCATCGCGCCCAGCGCGAAGTAAGCAGTGAAGATGACACCTCGAAGCCCGGCTTCTGCCTTGGAAGCCGGGCTTCTTTAGAAAAGTGCGGCGTGGATTCGTATCGGCCGGCGCGGCAGAACGTGCCTGCCACCATTTCATCCGATGGTTCGCCGCCGTCGGGTGCCTTTTCGGCGGGAATTGGCGAATATGGATCGAAGAGAGGGACATTATCCGACCGAAGAGGGCTCCGTCTTCTCGCGACAGATCGCAGCCCTTGAGCCGTTCGATTTCGACCCGCGAACCCGCGTCGTATTCGGCCCCGGAACAATCGCCCGCCTGGGCGAGCTGGCCCGCGATCTGGGCGGGTCGCGCGTGTTGCTGGTCACCGACAAGGGGCTGGCCGATGCCGGGCACGAACAGCGCGCCCTCGACGTCCTCGCCGCCGCGAAAATGAAAGCGACCGTCTTCGACGGCGTTCATGCCAACCCCACAACGCTCGACGTCAACCGCGGGCTCGACGTCGCCAAACGAGCGAACATCGATCTGATTGTCGGCCTCGGCGGCGGCAGCAGCATGGACTGCGCGAAGGGAGTCAATTTCCTGCTCACCAACGGCGGCCGCATCGAGGATTACGCGGGCTTCGGCAAGGCCACCCGCGCGATGCTTCCCATGATCGCCGTTCCCACGACCGCCGGCACCGGCAGCGAGGCACAGTCGTTCGCCCTGATTGCCGATCCGCACACCCATATGAAGATGGCCTGCGGCGATAAAAAGGCCGCCTGCCGCGTCGCCATCCTCGATTCCGACTTGACGTCGAGCATGCCGGCCTCGGTGGCGGCGGCGACGGGCATCGATGCGATCAGCCACGCAATCGAAACGTTCGTGACGACGGCCCGCAACCCGATCTCGCAGCTTTTCAGCAGCCGCGCCTGGAAGTTGCTGCGCCCGGGGTTTCCGCGAGTGATGTCCGTGCCGCGCGATGCCGCCGCGCGCGGCGCAATGTTGCTCGGCGCCCATTTGGCCGGCGCAGCGATTGAGAACTCGATGCTCGGGGCGGCTCATTCGCTGGCCAACCCGCTGTCCGCTCACTTCGACATCACGCACGGCATCGCGGTGGGCGTCATGCTGCCGCACGTCGTTCGTTTCAACGCGGAGGTGGTCGGCGAACTCTACGGCCGGCTTGCCGCCGACGCCGAACTTTGCGACGCCGACGATCCCGAAGCGGCTTCCTATCTGGCCTCTCATTTGGAATCGTTGATGGCGTTGTCCGGATTGCCGACTTGGCTCGAACAATGCGACGTCGATCCGTCGATGTTCGATCGCCTCGCGGATGAAGCCGCCGCGCAGTGGACGCGAAAATTCAACCCGCGTCCCATCGATCGGGACGATCTCCGGGAGCTCTACCAATGCGCCTACGCCGCCTGAGCCTGCGATTCCTGCTCCTCGCCGCGCCGGTCGTGTGCCTCTCAACCTGCGCCCGCGCAGAGCGAACAAATGAAGCGACGCGGGGACGCGGGGACGCGGAGACGCGGGGACAAGAAATAGCCGACGCGCGGGGAGACGAAAATACTCCACCGGCACACAATGAAAAAATCCCCTCCCCCCCTGCGGGGGAGGGCCAGGGTGGGGGGGCCGAGGCGACGCGGGGACGCGGAGACGCGGAGACGCGGAGACAGGAAGTGGTAGGCGCACGGGAAGACCACAAAGCACTCCCGACGCCCGATCAACAAACCCCCTCCCCCCCCGCGGGGGAGGGCCGGGGTGGGGGGGCCGAGGAGACGCGGGGAGGAAGAGTTGCCGACGCGCGCGACTCCGACCGTCCGGCTCCGTCGACCAGTTGGCCTTCGTTCCGCAACGGCCATCGCCAACTCGGTGTCGCCGGCAGCACCCTGCCTGATCAGCCCGAGCTCGTCTGGAAGGTCGCGACTACCGACGGCGTGGTAGGGGCAGCCGCCATCGTGGGAGGTCATGCCTATGTTCCCGAGGTGAGCGGAAACCTTCGCTGCTTCGAATTGGCCGGCGGCAAGCCTGTGTGGAGTTATCTCTCGGTCGAGAAACTCGAACCCAACGATATCGCCCCCGCGTTCAATGCGGCCCCCACGGTCACCGACGACGCGGTGTACGTCGGCGATGAGACCGGCGTCATGCACGCCATCGACCTGGCGACCGGCAAAAAGAAATGGACATTCTCCGCCCTGAGCGAGATCACCGGCGGCGCGACGGTGGTCGGCGACCGACTGCTGTTCGGCTCTCACGACGGGTTTTTGTATTGCCTCAAAATCAGCGATCATTCGCTCGCGTGGAAGTTTACGACGGAGGCGCAGGTGTATGCATCGCCGGCGGTGGCCGACGGATATACGTTTTTGGCCGGCTGCGACGAACACCTGCGAGTCATCGAGCTCGAGTCGGGCAAAGAAGCCGGCAACGTGCCGGCAGGCTCGCAGATCGCGGCCTCTCCCGCCGTGCCCGACGATACACTGTATATCGGCACCATCGCCGCCGAGGTGCTCGCCGTCGATTGGAAAAAAAGGTCCGTCCTCTGGCGGTACAGCGATCCCGAGCGACAGATGCCTTATCATGCTTCGGCGGCTGTGACCGATAAGTACGTCTTCATCGGCAGCCGCGATAAGCAACTGCACTGCATTGATCGCAAGACCGGTCAGGGCGTCTGGAAGTTTGCGTCCCGCGGACGAATCGACAGTTCGCCCGTCGTGGTCGGCGAACGCGTGTTTTTCGGCTCAGCCGATCGAAATCTCTACGCGGTCGGCATCGCCGACGGCAAGCAACAGTTCAAGTTCAACACGGGCGGCGAACTGAGCGCAGCCCCGGCGGTCGGCGAGGGACACCTGGTGATCGGCGCCGAAGGCCCGGGCGGTGAGATCTTCTGTTTCGGCACGAAAACGGCGAACAAATAACGGGCAGAATCATGGCTGGTCGGGTGGCACTGGCGTCTCGCCAGTGTTTTTCCAATCGGGTGGCACTGGCGTCTCGCCAGTGTTTTTCGAACGTCGGCTCAAGCGTGAAAATCTCACGGCGTTCGCTCTTGGCCGATCGGGTGGCACTGGCGTCTCGCCAGTGCTTTTCGAAGGTCGGTTCAGACGTGAAAGTCTCGCGGCGTTCACTCTTGGCCGGAGCGGTGGCGGGCGGCCTCTCATCGCTTTGTCGATCGGCGTTGGCCGAAACCGAAGCGGCTCCTCGCCAAACACGTCCGACTCGCGCCGGCTATTTCGACATCCACGTCCATCTCACGCAGGAATGGTTCGGGCGAGACAAAGGACCCGTAACCGCCGATCTGCTTTTGCACTGGATGGACGCCCACGACATTGCCCAGGCTGCGGTCTTGCCGCTCGTTTCGCCCGAAGCTTTCTGGTACCCCATCACGACCGATTTCGTGCTGCGGGAGTGCCGCGAACATGCGGATCGGCTCGTTCCCTTTTGTGCGATCGACCCGCGGACGCTCGCGACGCATCTCCCGGAAAAGCAACAGGTGGTCGACGTCTTGCGGCGATACGTCGAAGCCGGCGCGCGCGGTTTCGGCGAGCACAAGCCGCGACTGCCAATCGACGATCCACTCAGCATGAAGCTTTACGAAGCGTGCGACGAGGTTGGCCTGCCGGTTCTTTTCCACCTCGACAATCAGGCGAACATCGATAAGCCCGGGCTGCCGGGATTGGACCGGGTGCTCACCACGTTTCCCAACCTCACGCTCATCGGCCACGGGAAGGGCTGGTGGGCCTCCATCGCGGGCGGCTTGATGCAACTCGACTTGCACGTCGGCTATCCGCAGGGCCGCATCGCCCCCGGCGGAGCGATCGATGCGCTGATGGACAAGCATCGCAACCTGTATGCCGATCTTTCCTCAAGCGGCGCGCACGCGCTGCTGCGCGACCCGGAGTTCGGCCACGCATTCCTGCTGCGCCGAGCCGACCGCCTACTGTTCGGCACCGACTTCTACGACCTCGAGCAGAAAGCGTTCCAGCAGTTCGAGCTGTTCCAGCGGCATAAGGTGCCCGACGACGTTCGCGCTTCAATCTCCAGCGGCAACGCAAGACGCCTGTTGAAGCTCGCGTGAAGACTGCCGGGTCGAATGGCACGCTGCAATCGCATAGCACGAAAACCGAATGCCGAAGGAAGCACGAAGCTCAAAGCTCGAAACGCCCCAACAACGGTAAAAACATTTTTTTGCGAATCCCCTCCCCCCTCGCGGGGGAGGGTTAGGGTGGGGGGCGAGCAATTCTAGCCATCTGCAACGCAATGCCAGTGCGAACGTCTCGCGGCGTTGAAGACACCGGAAGACAAGCTACCCGTGGCACCAGGCGGCCTCTCAATCCGTGGTGCCGCCGTGCGGGCTGTTCAAGGAAAACGTGAACCACTGATCTCTCGGATTGTCACTGATAAGCGCAGGATACCGAACGACCCGATCACTCTGCCATCAGTGCCATCCGAGAAATCCGTGGTCAGGAAACCAGCATCCGGCGAATTTGAAGCACGTGGTGGGCCGCGGTCACGCGGTTGCCGCAGTGGCGCTTGTCGGCATTCGGCAAACGGATAGACTTGGCCATACGGTTTGCCGCGGCGACGAATACGTCGCCGCCATGCACCGGGGCCGTAGCTCAATCGGTTAGAGCAGCAGACTCATAAGGCGAGTTCGAAGGAGAACCAAAAGTGGAAAAATGTCTTGTTTTTCAGGCTCAAATCAACGTTTTTTCCGCTGCCTGAAAAGTGCCGAAAAGTGCTTGGAAATGCCCCTTGCCGGTGTCACTGACACCCGTTACAAGGTGAATCGCTTGAAATTCGGCTCAGCCGTGCCGATACTTCCATACAAGTACGGACTTTGGAGCGACGCGTGGGCATTTGCCTTCAATCAAAAGATATTGTTGTCGCTGGTCGCTTCAATCCATACATTATCACACCACAATGGCTGGCAGAGCAGGGTGTCTGTGCCATTGACGGCGATTTCGAGCTGGAATTTGCGTTTGCAGTCGAAGCTCGGAAAGCTATCGTGCACTTCGTGGCCGACGGTGTGAAGTGGCACGTGACTGATTCTCGTCTCACTTTATCCACGACTGATCCGACGCGTGATCCTAGCGCAATTGCAGTTGCCGTCATGGAGAAACTGCCTCATACACCGGTTAGTGCTGTCGGGAACAACTTCCACTTCAAATGCGATCGTAGAGACTGGTCTGGTGGTCATTCTCAACTGAATGGCAAGGGTTTCGAGGAACTTCGCGCCTACGGCGAGCCGATCAGCATTTCGTGGTCATCCTTGCTCCAACAATCTGGCGTCAGGGTGCAGATCAAATTTGAAGAGTCGGCTGATCACATCGAGGTTCACACGAACCATCACCGTGACGCCGGAAATTGTGCACAAGCTTGCCAGGCTGCTCGCGAGTTTCAGTCCGATTTCGAAAAAAGCAAACAACTTGTTTTGTCCATTACAGGAAATGAGGTCAGTCAGTGAGCGCAGTGAGGACCGATAATCTCCCCGTTTCTGTTTTGAGTTCGGCTGGCTCGTGGCTGGAAAATGATGATGATGAGCAACGAGAGGCCACGCCTGAGCAGTCGAATGGGACGTCTACGGCAGATGCGAGCGCACTGGAGAATCTCGTCTCCGATTTCATGAACGCCGGTGGTGCAAAGCGAGATCGAATCTGCGATCGTTTGATAGACAGAATCACGACGGCGGAAAACCCTGCCGCCCAGATCTGTTGGACGCTCTATCTCATTCTGGATAGTGCGAAACCTGGTCGGGTTGATGACTGCATCGGTATCTTGCAGCGGCTGGGGTTTGACCGCACGGCCGATGCTGCTCTCGAGACTTTTACTCTGAGGCCACCCTTCCCTGAAATGGGCTCGTTGCACCAAGATTATTGGTATGCATTCGTGCGAGCATTAGGTCGATACGCGGGCGAGTTCTCACGGGCACGTGAGACAATCCGCCTTGCTTCGCGTTTCCCAGTCAGCGCGATGCGAGAGGCGGCCGCAGAGGTTCTCGCAGAGCTTGGCGACAAGAAATCGATCACGCAACTTCGGGAAATGGCCACAGACGATCCATCGCCGCTCGTTCAACGAATTTGTAATGAACTCTTGGCCGAACTCATTGAGTAGTGAAAAGGAATGCCAGACACAGATTTTACTGTGGCAGACGCGGTCAATGCGGAACCGCCGGTCTTTGTCAGGAAAGTAGATCGTCAAGGTCACTGGAACACAGAAACGCAAGCCGATATTGTGGAAAATGTTTTTCCAGTTGAGTCAGACGGGACAGTAAGTATCTGGCGGATCGAAACCTTCGATGATCTTCAACGGATTGCCATAGCTTTGAACGCCCGTCGCGTCAAAACCAACCCAAAAGGGGCAAGCCTCACCGAAAATCTGTTCCTTCTTGCAATTCGACCGAACGAATTTGGCACTATCACGCTCGACCAGTCCGATGGCGAAACAGACTGCCTTCACGCGAAGGAACGTCATTACGATGCGCACATTGACGATCCACAACAACTTCAGGCGCTGGTCAATTCACTCTTAAGCTCTGGACGACAACTCGGCAAGCTCACCAAAGGCAAACTAAAGCAGCTGGTCGAGCGTGCTACGGCTGATCGCTGTCGTGCAGTCGTTACCGAATCGACTCTATGTAAATGTGAAAGTGCGTAAGTTTCATTGCTAATCGCAACTGCACTGGTGTCAGCCGCCAATTCAAATGGCATCGGTCAGCATCCCGCAACGACAGCTAATCCGCTCGTGTCCCGGCAGGTTCCCGTCGCCCGGAAATAGGGCTTCATAGCCTCCCACGTTGAACAGCCCCTCCGATCCCTTCACGCGCTGCCGGTCGACTGTGCTGTGCGTCTCTCGCGAGTCATCGTCACCGACTGCGGTCCACTGCTTGACCACGACCAGCTCGTGACTCTCCAAAGTTTGCTGTTGTGCCGTCTGGCCGGCATTGAGTGCGCTGGTGACAGAGGGCCAGTGCCCGCAACACTTTGTCGCCATGCTGTGAAACGGATAGACTTGGCCATACGGTTTGCCGCGGCGGCTCGTCCCGTCGCGGGATGCGCAGCCTGGCCAGTGGATCGCTCGTTGCGTGTGAAGACTCGGCCGCCGACATTGCACACTCTTCGCAAAAGAATCATCCGGCACCTCGCCGGATCGTTCATCCTGCCCGACGCATCGCCGTTGTGCAACCCGACACAAAGTGCGACGATACGCTGGTTCATCGGGCCGAACTCTGATCGGTGCTCTTTCAGGCGATCGGCTCCGCGGATTCTGGAATCTTAGCCAATTCCGAGGTACGTGTGACGGATCCTGTGACAGACATCAACCCGGAAGGAACGGTGGAAGGGCCAGCTTTTCGATGTCATCCGGCAACTTGTGGCTGACGAAAAGTACGTCGTCGGACAACATGCGTCGGAAAGACTGGAGGAGCGCGGTATCATGGAGTGGCAGGCAGTCGTGGGACTGGATGATGGCGAACTGCTGGCCGAGCGGCCCGATGCGACGCCAAACCCAGCGGTCGAAGTCCGCGAAAGCCTGCCGGATGGTACCGAGTTCAAGGCCGTTTGGTCGTACCTGCGTTCGAGCGGAGCGGCGAAGCTCGTCACCGTCCATTTTTTTGACGAAGGTTAGCCATGCAAATCCCTGGAAAACGAGTTAAACGGACGCGACTGATCCAAAGCGAGAAGTATGTCGTTGCGGTCGAGGTCGAGATGGTCATTCCTGCCGACGATCCCAGCGAGCCGTGCTATGAACCGGAAACCGTTCGACTCTTGCAGGAGGTCAAGGAGCGCGCCGACAAGGGAGATGTGGCTTGGTTGATCCAGCATGGCAAGGTCTACACCGCGGCAGGTGCGGTGTGAGGTTGCAACGACAGCAATCGTTCATGCATCTGTAGCAAGATTGATAAGCACTGCGAACTTCTTTCAAGCGCGCGTGAGTTCTGCGTTTGGCCGAGTGGCGGAATAGGCAGACGCACGGGACTTAAAATCCCGGGTTCCGTTAAGGAGCGTGCGGGTTCGAGTCCCGCCTCGGCCATTTTGTTGCGAACGTGCGACAAATCGAACGGCCCTCGTTGAGCGGGGCCGTCAGAGGGCGGCGGCGGTGAGGACAGGCAACGGCTCCGGGACGTCGTCGATGACTCCCAGTTCCTGCAAGCGACAAGCCAACTCGTCGATGTTCGAGTTGAGAAAATCCAGCAGGACCGGGCCTTCGCCGACGGTGCTGCCGTAGCGGCGAAGTTCATTCAAAACGGTTTTGGGCGACTCGCGCTGGACCAGCAAGCGATAGGCGGCAACGACGCCGCCGGTGCGCTGAGAGCCCGCCGCACAGTGAACGAGCACCTTCCGCCCGTCGCGGCGGCACTCTTCGATCGTTTGAATCGCCTGGACGTAACGTTCGATGCGGCCGGTGCCGTCGCCGTTCAATTGAAATCGGTGAATCTCGATGCCCAACCGCGGCAGAGTGGCGATTTCGTAGGCCTGATCCAGGTCGGCGGGGTCGATGCCGTTGAGGTCGATGACCACCGAGATCTGGTGCTTGCGCAGCGTGGGCTCCAGCATCTGTTTCGAAATCTGGCCGCTCCGGTATGCCACTCCGCGGGTTACAACGCCCCAGCGTTTGGCGGTCATACGCGGTTCGAGGGAAGTGACCCAAACGGTAACCGCCGTAGCCAGGCCTGCGGCGAATAGCGCTGCGACCCTCAAAAACCGCCGCAGTCGAGCGCGGCGAATAGCCTTCTGCGCGACGCGTCCAACGGCAACGCGGACAAGCAGGCCGGCAATAACGAGCGCGGCAGCGGCGAATGCGATGGCCGCCTCTGGACTTGAATTAACGTCGTAAGCCCATGGACGATTGATCCAGGGGCTTGCGGCGACGAGCGCGCCGGCGGTTAGGACCAGCAACGCAATGGCAGCCAATAATCGCCGGTAACCGCGATTCATCCACCTGCCCTCGGTCATGCGTCCGCATTTCCCAGTGATCGGTCAAGCGGCCTGTCTTACTCTTATTTCAGGTGCCGCACAAGATTGACTTGGACCAACCCTGGATCGGCACTTTTCATCGCAACTAGTTGACGCTGATGAGTTTGCGCTGCTCCCGCATGATCGAGCGTCGGGGCGGTGGCCCTCCTTAATGTTGCTTTGGCCGTAACAAATGCCCCGCCGCTGCGCTGGCAATGGGGGGCACTCAGGCACTCAGGCGGAAGGGATATTGCCATGGTCATTATCGGATTGCTTAGCTTTCTGGTCGTCACGCTTTACGGCATCGCCGTCGTTGCGGCAACGATTGGCAAGCGGGTCGAAGCGCCGCTCGCTGCCAGTCGCGGCAGGGGGCGAAAGAGCATCTGCAAGGTGCCGGAGCGACGGGCCTCTGACTTTTGGTTCGGATTTGCCACCCGGCTTGTGTGGGGCTCGATCCTCGTGTGCATTTCGCTACTGGGCGTCTTGGAGATGTTGAATGCCGTGGCATCCTGATTGCCGCGACCGAAGGATGACTGACTCGTTCACTGGCCTCGCTGCCGATGCAGGAGTTCGCTGGTGAAGAGGTAGTAATAGACATACCGAGACAGGATCGCGGAGAGCAGCAGGCTAATCGCGGAAACGTAGACGGCGAGATCAGGCTGATTTGCGACGTCGAGGTGCATGCACATTAAGGCCGTTACCATGACATCAAAAAAGGCGACGGGAACCAGGCAGAACAATCGAGACGCAATATTCAAGGGCCACCACGCGTAATTGGGCGAAAACACTCGGTGGCGTCGAGCCCAGGCTGTACGGATTTTGTCGTATTGCCCTTCAGAGTGTGCGGGATCGCGTCGGATGTCTACGGTACAGAGTCTTGTCAGCGCGACTTTCAGTTCCTCATACTGATACAGGGCGTCGTTGAATTCGACGACGTCTCCGCTGGCACGTGCGATGCGCAGGTATCGAGCCTTGCGGCCGAAGAAACGTCCCACGCATTCGTCGATGCGGTCGACCGTCTCAAGAGGAAGTGAGAGATCCCGCGTGCACAGCGAAACGTTGCCTTCGCCATCATCTATCAACCGGGCCGTCTGATACGATCTGCGGTGTTGAAGCATGAAATACAGCAGCAGGACGACGACGAGCATGTATCCGATGAATGCCGGCACCGAATGTGGGTTCTGTTCGAGCGGCTTGGCAGCCTTGCCCGGGTTGGAAAGGGCGATCCACGACACCGCCAGCGCAATGAGGATGATTGACAAAAACTCGGGGAAAAAGAGCGAATTATAGCGCAGCCGGACTTCATGCGTTTCATTCGGTTGCACCAGGCGGCGCGCGTGAGCCGAGACCTTTTCGGCCCCTTCAAATATCACATGCTTCCCCTTGAATCGTTCGGCGGCCTCGATTTTAAGCTGAATTCGTCCGGCGCGGCAAACGAAATCACCACGAATCGGCGCGGTGGGTATCATCGGTCGTTTACGCTATCATTAGGCCACACACCGACTGGCGATTGTCGGCACGATTTCCCTTGAGCCCACAGCGGATACATTATTACGTGCCGGAGCTTCCCGAAGTCGAAACGATGGTTCGAGGCATTCGGCCGTTTGTCGAGGGGCGGCGAATCGCGGAAGTGCGCCGCTGTCGCTGCCGCTGCAAGCCGATCTCCATCACGCCGTCATTTCCACAGCTTGCGCGTCGAGTGGCCGGTCAGCGAGTCGATCAGGTGCGCCGACTCGGCAAGCGGGTCGTGCTCGATTTGTTGCGCGGCGAGTCGCTCGTCGTCGAGCCCAGGATGACGGGCTTGTTGCTGCTCTCCGACCCGGTAGACCGGGCGCATCTGCGCGTCGAATGGCGCTTCGACGGGCGGATGAAACACAATTCGCTTTGGTTTTGGGACCGGCGAGGTTTGGGGACGATTTCGCTGTATACCGCCGACGAGATCGCGCGGTGTCTTGGCGACGACAAGCTCGGCCCCGATGCGCTGCTCATGACCCAACGCCAATGGCTCCAGAGCTGCGCCAATACTCAACGAGAAATCAAAGTCGTGCTGCTCGACCAACGCTTAGTGGCGGGCATTGGAAACCTGTACGCCAGCGAAATCCTCCATTTGGCGCGGCTGCACCCCGCGGTGCCGGCGAGCCGGCTGCGGCCGGCAGAAGTTCGGCGGCTTAGTCGAGCCGTGCAAGCCGTGCTGCGCCAGGCGATCGAGTACGAAGGTTCGACTCTGGCAGATGCGACGTATCGCACCGCGCTGAACCAGAACGGCCGCTACCAAAGCGTTCATCGTGTGTACGCCCGCGCGGACAAGCCTTGCGGGACGTGCCGCACGAGCTTGATCGTGCGCGTGGTGCAGGCCCAGCGCTCGACCTTCTTCTGCCCGAACTGCCAAAGGGCCGGTTCGTCGGCAGCAGGTCTGGGGAACGGGCGTCGGCCCAAGCGTGGTCGAGGAAAGCGTGCATCGCCCTGAATTTCACGGATGCGGCCCGTCGCCGGGTGCCATGGCCACGGCTCTGCGTGGCCATGTCCTCGAAGGCATGCCCACCCAAAGCGGACTTCGGCGAGTTCAGTCGAGCCGTGGGCATGGCACCCATCGTTTTATGCTGGTCGCTATAAGTCAACAAAACCTGCATCGCCCTGAATTTCTGTGGATGTGGCCCGTCGCGGCGCCCCCGGACATTGGCCTTTACCGGAAACCGCTTGAGATGTTCTAGTATATGCTGATGAGCCACTTTTGCCGCTTGCCGATTGCTTTGTCCATCGTGTCGATTTTCGAAAGGATCCCTCTCCCGTTGAGCGGAGAGGTGTGAAACGTTCGAGAGTCTCCACCCTCGACTCGACTGAGCTCGCCGAAGTCCCCCAACCCCTCCCTGGAAGGGAGGGGAGTAGATTCCCCGCGAAAGCAGTTAAGAACGGCATGTCGTACCGCACTGTCAAACGATTGTTGGGGGAAACGAGCCTCGAGCGGAAGTGCCGCTTCCTGTTCGGCGGCGGGTTGATGATTCTGATCACCAGCAGCTTCTACTTCTATGCGCGGCTCAACTCGGGTCTGATCGAAGACCAGAACGAGTTGCGCGCCAGGTATCTGGTGGAACCGGAGGTGCTGCTGCGTCACTGGAAGTTTTCGGAAGGCCCCAACAGCCTGTTTGTGCCTGTCATCGACCGACTCTCTCAGGACCTGAAACCGGAAGATCTCGCCGACAGTTACACTGCCACGTTGTTTAAGGCCGATGCGGCGACTGCTGAAGGCAAGGCGCGTCCGCTCGATGCCGTGGGGTACGAAGCGCTCGAGGCGCTCAAGAAAGGCGAAGAGAAGTACATCCACGTCGATACCGACAACGACCGGTACCATTACTACGCCGAGCTGCGAGCCACTAAGAATTGTGTGGACTGTCATTATCATCGGGGTGAACCGGGGGCGGAGGCGAAGGTCGGTGATCTCATCGGCATGGTGCAAATTACACTGCCGTTGGAAAACACACGCAAGGCGATGGCGACCAACAACGCCATTCTGCTGACGACGGCCATTGTGACGGTGTTTTTGGCGACGCTGGCCGCTTATGCGATCGTGCGTTACGTCATCGTCAAGCCGGTGTTGCACCTCAAAGACGTCAGCGACGGAATCGCGCGCGGGACGCTCGACTTGCGTGCCGACATCCGTACAGGCGATGAGTTCGAGGAGCTGAGCCACGCGTTCAATCGCATGCTGCGCCACCTGGTGACCGTTCAGGACGAGCTGCGCGAAGTGAATACCGATCTCGACGGCAAGGTCGACGATCTGGCCCAAGTCAATCTGCGCCTGTACGAGATGAACAAACTGAAGGATGAGTTTCTGGCGACAATGAGTCACGAGCTGCGCACGCCGCTCAACAGCATCTTGGGTTTCAGCGACGTATTGGCCGGCGCCGAGAACCTCAACGAAAGGCAGAAGCGGTTTCTCTCGAACATCCAAACATCGGGCCGCGACTTGATGCGATTGATCGACGACCTGCTCGATTTGGCGAAGATCGAGAGCGGAAAAATGGAGTTGGAGATCTTCGAATTTTCGCTGGTCGACCTGGTGGACAAGCAAGTCGCGTTGATGATGCCGCTCGCCGCCCGCAAAAACATCGATCTCAGCTCGCAGGTCGACGCGAACATTCCCATCCTCTACCAAGACGGCGGAAAGCTGCAGCAGATCTTGAATAACTTGCTTTCGAACGCGATCAAGTTTACGCCCGAAGGCGGTCGCGTCCGCGTGAGGGCCGCCCTCAACGTGCCTGTCGACGACGAGTCGTTCTCGCTGATCGTCGAGGACACCGGCATCGGCATTCCGCTGGAGGAGCAGGAATTGATCTTCGAAAAGTTCCGCCAGGGGCAAACCATCCCCGGCCAGCGCGACGCGATGACGCGCGAGTACGGGGGCACCGGGTTGGGACTTTCCATCGTCAAAGAGCTTTCGAAGCTCCTCGGCGGCGAAGTGTTGCTGGATAGCGAATTCGGCAAGGGCAGCACGTTCACCGTGCGGCTGCCGGTCCGCATCGACGACCAGCCCCATCGCCTCGACGATCAATTGCGCGATCAATTTCTGGAAACCGGCTCTCGCGCGAAACAGGTCGTTTCATCGGACGATGCAGTCGTTGAGGCGGGGGCTCGTGCGGAGCTCAAGCAGCGCGACGGGTCCGCCGCCTGACCGCGATTCCTTAACCCCCCTCCCTTCCAGGGAGGGGCTGGGGGACTTCGGCGAGCTCAGTCGAGTCGAGGGTCGAGACGCTCGAACGTTTCGCTCCGCTTCCAATCGCTCGCCTTATCAAGGAGTGAGTTCTACAACGGCCGGATTCTATTCACCGCTTCGCGCTTCCTTGCGCGGCGCGAATGGATTCGAAGAAGTCGCTGACCGCGGCAGCGAAGTCGGCGCTCGGAATGTCGTTGTGGCCGGCGTTGGGCAGCTCGACGAATCGCTTTTGGACGCCATTGGCAGACGTCTGGGGCAGCGCCTGAGACAGTCGCCGCCCGAACTCGATGGGAACAATGGTGTCGCGCCCGCCGTGGATTTGCAGCACGGGGCACGTGATCGACGGCGCTCGCTGCACCGACGGATATTGATCGCGCAGCAACAGTCGCACCGGGAGATACGGGTAATGCCATCCGGCAGTGTCGACGAGAGACGAGAAGGTCGAGCTGAGGATCAATCCCGCCGGCGGCGTACCACTTTCACACAACTCGGCGGCCAGCCGAGTGGCAACCCCGCCGCCCAGCGACTCGCCGAAAAGCACGATGCGATCCGGGTCCACGCCGCGCTCGGTCGCATACTTCCAAATCGATCGCGCATCGGCGACAAAGTTGTCCTCACTCGGCGACCCCGCGTTGTCTCCGTAACCCCGGTAGTCGACGAGAAAGACGTTCGCCCCAAGTTGGCTGAAATCGCGGCAGTCGGCGGATCGGTGGCTGCGATTGCCGCCGTTGCCGGGAAAGTACAACACCAGCAGCCGGTCGCCCCGCAGTTCGCGGTCGCATTCCGCCGCGTCCTTCGCCGTGCAACCTGCCGCCAGGCAATGCCAGCCGTTGAGTTCGAGGCCGTCATGCGTCCGCACAGCAATGTTATGGATGCTGTCGGACGGCGTGCGGCCCGCCTCAGCGGAAATAACTGCCGCACGGGTCGGTTGATAAATCAACGACCGCTGGAAAACGGCGATCAGCGCCGCAATCGCCAGATAAGGAACGGCGACATAAACCACCGCTCCCCGCACAACGGCGCGCCGCCAAGTTCGCGGCTTGCGAGCCTCGTGTGGCTGTGGCGAGTGATCGGAGGTCGAGGGGACGTCTGTCATTACGGCACGTCGAGGGCGAACAGCGTAAGAACTGCGAAAGTCTTTGTGGTATCTAAAGTCCCAATGCCACAGCCCGTGAACTCCCTCCCCCCTCGCGGGGGGAGGGCTGGGGTGGGGGGGCGAGCGATCAAAGACTAATCATCTCTCGTCGGGGCGCATGAGGCAAGAACGGCTCGGCGGGAGCCTCGCCCTCCCTACGAGCGGCGACTTTTATGTTTGAGTGTCCTCTTGAAGTCCCAAGTCGGCTGCCACTGTCTGCATTGCTCCGATGCAGAATGTTATGTGGGCATCCAGCTCGACGCCCAGGTCCTCGGCGCCGCGCACGATGTCGTCGCGGTTGACGGCGGCGGCGAATGACGCCTGTTTCATCTTCTTGCGAACGCTTTTGGCTTCGAGCCCGTCGAGGCGAGTCGGACGAACAAGCGCGCATGCCATGATGAAGCCGCACAACTCGTCGCACGCGTACAGGGTCTTGTCCAGCAGCGAGACGCGCGGGCAATCAGGCAAATAGTCGGCGTGCGATTTGATGGCGTAAATGATCTCGTCGGAGTAGCCTCGCTCCCGCAGAATTTCGGCCCCCTTCAACGGATGATCGGGGGGAGTGGGCCAACGCTCGTAATCGAAGTCGTGCAGCAAG
>JBBDVZ010000301.1:1737-20175 GCA_040903115.1 Planctomycetaceae bacterium | reverse complement strand
CTCATTCTAATTCTCCTGTTCTGGGGTTGTAGCCGTGTCGCTGAAGCCGGCGGGGCGCCGATCAACTGACACAACCGAGTCGTCCATGCAACGCACGCGGACGTTCGAGTCGCTGAAGCCGGCGGGGCGCCGATCAACTGACACTTGCCGGCTTGCTCGGCTGGAACGCGCTCAACGATCGTCGCTGAAGCCGGCGGGGCGCCGATCAACTGACACGCGGTTCTTCAGGAGAACTTCCCATTGACGGACGTCGCTGAAGCCGGCGGGGCGCCGATCAACTGACACCTGAACTCAACTGAGACAAAAGTCCCCCCCCACAGGGTCGCTGAAGCCGGCGGGGCGCCGATCAACTGACACACGTGGAGCTGGGGAGTGAGAACGGTGACATTCGGTCGCTGAAGCCGGCGGAAAGTCGATCCGTACCTCTCCATTTTAGGCGGCAAGCGAAGCGCGATCCGGGCGGCAACATCAACCGAACAGCTCTCTCAGCGGTTTGCCGGCGTGGATGCGATGCGGGCGTCCGGTTCGGTCGGCAATTGTCGCCTCTTCGTCGATGCCCAAGGCCAGCAGGATGGTGCTCATGAAGTCCTGCGGTTGTACCGGCAGCGTTGCCGGATAATGGGCGCGCGGGTCGCTCGTTCCGTAGGTTTGTCCGCCGGCAATCGGCCCGCCCGCCAACAGGCCGCTGTAACAGAACGGGTGATGCTCGCGGCCTGCACTGGCGTTAACTAATGGCGAGCGGCCGAACTCTCCGACCCATACGACGAGCGTGTCCTTCAGCAGCCCCGTGCGATCGAGATCTTCCAGCAGCGCCGAAAGCGCTTGATCGGTCGGCGGGATCAAGTCGTTCCTGAGCCGATTGAACACGTCGCCGTGACAGTCCCAATAGTTCTTTCCGTCATCGTGCCAATTCACTGAGACAACGGGCACGCCGTGTTCGATCAGCCTGCGAGCCAAGAGCACATTCTGGCCGAAGATGTGGCGGCCGTAACGATCGCGAATCGGCTGCGGTTCTTGAGTGATGTCGAACGCACTACGGACCAGCGGCGAAGTCAATAAATCGATCGCCTGCTCTCTTCGCCACTGGAAATCGGGCGGCTCGTCGGTGCTGGTTGCCCCCCAGTGCTGATGTTCGAACGAGTCGAGCAGCGCGTTCCGCTGTCTCATCCGGTCGGTGGAAACTCCGCCGAACAGCTCGAGCGAAGAGACCTTCCAGTCGGGTCGGCTGGGATCGCCAGTGACCAAAAAGGGATCGCGGCCGGGACCGAGCCATCCGCCCGTCTGCCCGGGCGCTCTGCCGCCCGGTGCCGCCGAATGTGCGGCGTACCATGGCATTGTGACGAACGATGGAAGATTCCCCGGCGATCCGCGGAGCTGGGCGAGGACCGAGCCAAGATGCGGCGTGTCCCGCTCGCTGGGCGGTTCGGCGTCGCTTTTGACGACCGGAGCCAAATGACCGGTGAGCGCCAAATGGCCGCTGGAAAGATGCGCGGGATCATCGTGCGTCAGCGATCGCACGATGGCCAGCTTGTCGCTGTGTTGGGCGAGTCGCCGAAAATGCTCGCTGATAAAAATGCCCGGCGTGCGCGTGGCAATCGGCTCGAACTCGCCACGGACCTCTTTGGGGGCGTTCGGCTTGGGATCGAGCGTGTCGATCTGGCTCGGCCCGCCCCAGGCGAACAGAAAAATGCATCGCTTCGCCGGCGCAGTAGTCCCGCCTGAGGGAGCGGCTTCGGCGCGAAAGCTTGAGACCAACGGTAATCCAAGACCAATCAGACTCAAGGATCCGGCGGAAATGAATTCACGCCGACCGAGTTCGTGGGGACGCTCTTGGAGTGGAAATACCATCCGGTTGACTCGCCAAACGGTCGAGCAGGCGAAATGCCCGAAGCACGCATCAACAGATAATTATCTGTGATGTTGCTCGCCGCCACAACCCGAAGTCTGGCCGAACGAGCGATTGCCCGATGGATTGGCGACGTCTCGAAGAACGTGCCCAAGTCTGGCAGGTCCTTACTCGACGAGATAAACGTCCTCGGCAGGCGGCAATGGCTGGCTCGGGGCCAGCGTCATATTGAGGAGCGCGATTACGCGCATCGTGCCGGCGACGAATGATGCGTCGAACAAGCCTTTGCCGGCCACAATCACGTGCCCCCACTTCGCGTAAACGCGGCCGCCGAACGAACCGTTGTTCAACAGGTCGTCGTTGATGATGACGATTGGTCGGCGGTCCTGCCGGCGTTGATAAATCATCATGCCGTCGAATGGACTGCCCGGATCGTCCAACCCCGAGTACTGGCTGCCGAGCAGGCCGACGTTGATGACCGCGCTCGGAAGCAGCGTTCCGACGCCAGGCGCCGCCGGTGCGGTCTCTCCGTCGCCGCTGTCGGGGCTGCCGGAGCCCAGCGAGTAGCCGCCGTTGTTCGTGATATAGAACATGACCCCGTCAGCCGTGACCTGGCCGGCGAGCACGTTCAAGCCGATTTGCGTGATCGGATTGACGCTTCGAATGATGTAGACGCCGGGAGTGAACGTGACTCTGCCGCTGACGATTTCGATCCAGTCGTACACTCCGGGATTGAGCACTCTTGGCGGCAGCAAAGGCAGTCCGATGACCTGCACCCCGCCATAACTTGTCGCAACGACGTTGGTGGGATCGACCGACGTGGTGGGCACGGGCAGATTGGCGAGTGGGTCGGGCACCGGCAGGCTGTTGGCCGTCAGCGGGCTGCTTTTGCCGGCCGTGAAATGCCCGTAGTTCTTTGGATCGTCAACGCCCCCGACGACGCGAATGTCGCGCGCCAAAACCTTTGTCAGCGAGAGCAGGGGGGTGCACGAAGCGCCGTAAGGCGGTGAAGGACCGTTGCCGCTCGGGTTGTTGTCTTCGTCGACGCCACCCCATTCCGTGTTCACGATCAAGGCTCCGTCGACGCGCAACTGCCCGGCGCCAAGCACTTCCAGGCCTCCCAGCAGGCTCGGCAAAGATGGCAACCCGACAAGCGGAGGCAAAGCAAACGGCTTCGGATCGGGATCGAGAACGACAATGGCCGCAGGGGCGGTCGACGTTTCGAATCCTGCAACGGCCCGCGTACGCACCTTTTGATGCCGCTGACCGCCGACGAAGTTATAGAAGCGAATCTCGGTGGGCTGGACGATTTCGACTTCGACGAAGTTTGCATTGCCGGCGTACGGCCCGTCTTCGGGCGGGATGTTGACAGAGACCTCTGCGTCGGTCAGACCGTTCTCAGCTTGCACCACCTCTCGTGCCCGCTGCTGGGCGGCGGCTATTCCTTCTTCCATCTGAAGGACGCGCGCTGCCGCGGTGGCAGCGGCATCGGCCACATGCTGCGCTCCGCGGTACTCGGCCATCATCAGGCTGCCGTCGATGACCAGCCCCGCCATGGTGAGCAGCGCCGGCAGCAGGACGGCGAATAAGACCAGAATTTTGCCCTCGCGCACGATGACAGTGTCACGCGGCCCGATGGAGCGATTGGAATCGTTTGGCTGCGGTTTTCGAGAGTTGTTCATAGTGGTTTGCTCAGTGTTCAATGCGCATGACTGACTTCGCAGTGAGTTGCAAGTCGCCCTTGCCGAACAGAAACGGAATGATGGTGTGATGTTTCACGTCGAGCCGAGCGAGGACGCGGTCGCCGCTCGCGTTGCCGTCGTCCAGCCATTCGAGGCTGATTTTGACGTCGTTCAGTTCCATCGTGACCAGGATCTTGTTGATTGCGCCGGCATAATCCGATCCGTCGCCGGCGGTCCCTTTGTAGGTGTCCGGGCCCCAAGCCGATCGCTCGGGCGCCGCTCGCTCGCCGTGCAACGTCGCGCTGCGCGCCAACCGCCGGGCGGCTTCCGACAACACGTTGTACCGCAACACAGCCAACCCCAAGTCGAGCGTTCCCAGCAAAATCACCAGGAACACGCCGATCACGATTGCGCCCTCGATGATCGCGGCACCCCGTCGTCGGCTAAGTCGACGCGCGCCACGGCATCTCGGCGACGCATAGGACGGCGCACGTGGCGACTGACCCGGATTGTTGGGCATACGCTTCATCGGAATCGTTGCATGCTGACCTGGTGGCGAAGTTCAATCCGGTGCGGCAGTCCCGGCCAATCCACGATGGTTTCGAAAGGATACGTGCCGGTAACGGTCAGTCGCACGGTGTCATCGGCATCAGTTTCGGTTGTGACGCTGGTGGTTAAATCTGCTGCCTCGTAGTCGTTTCCGTTTTGCATCTCTTCAGTAACGCGGCTGCGAATCTCCGTTTCCCAGGATGCTTTTGTGAAATCCGTAAAGCCGGTCGTCGCTCCGTACATGGCCCCTTCGCGCACGGCGTTCGTCAAGGCGATATAGCTGAAGACCCCTCGCCCGAGATCGACGCAACCCAGCGCAATGCCAATCAGCACCGGCAGAATCAAGACGAACTCCGTCGCCGCCGTCCCGCTCCGCCGAACGACGTTGCCGTCCAATCGCTTCGAAGATGTCTGCGAGCGGCCTATCATGTGTTCAATTCCTGGTGGCACCATCGCCCGTTCAGCGGGGCGACTTTTCAGGGTTTCCCTCGGAGCTGGCGAACTTTTCCTGGAGTTGGATGACGGCTGGACCGGCGAGCACCACCAGAATCGGCGGAAAAATGAACAGCAGCGTCGGGAAGAGAATTTTCACGGCCGCCTTTTGCGCTCGTTCTTCGGCGCGTTGTTCGCGCTGGACGCGCAGCATGTCGGCATGCATCTGCAGCGTTTCTGACATGCTCGAACCGAACCGGCGCGCTTGTTCGACAAACGTGCTCAGCGTTCTCAGGGCGTCGAGATCGGAGCGATCGGCAAAGTCGCGCAGCGCCTGCTCGGGTGACTTCCCGAATTCGATCTCACGCTGCACGGCCGACATCTCGCCTGCCAACAACGGGTGCGCGGTCCGCAACTCGTCGGACACCCGCTGCAGCGCCGCCTCGAAACTGAGGCCGCTCTGCAGGCACGTTGAAATCAAATCGAGAAAGTCGGGGAGCGAGTTGCGGAGCTTCAACTGCCGCCGCGCCTTCATCCATCCCAGCCAGCGGCTCGGCAGCAGCCAACTGAGGCCGCCAAGACATAGTCCACCCATCAGCGCCGCCCGGAACTCGACGACTCCGAGCGCGCCGGCAATCAAGCCAATGAGCGGCGCTCCGACGAGAATTCCCAGGCGGGCCGCGGAGTACGTTGAAGCGGCGGTCGGCGAGTACACGCCCGCCTGCATCAGCCGGTTTTGAAGTCGCATTCGCTCGGCCTCGCCGGCGGGCAACAGCGATCGAGCGATTTTCGAGAATTTCGTTTTTTCAACGGATTTCGCTCCGCGTCCGCCGCCGCGCCGTCGCAGGAGGTCGGAATGTTTCATCCCCGAGAGGTCGTCGAGACGTTCCGCGACCTCGCGCGTGTGCCGGGTCAATACATGCACGATCAACATCACGGCCGTGCTGACCGCGATCAGCGTGCTCAGCAGTATGAGAATGTGACTTGCATCCACGGCCGTCTCCGCATCATTGGTCGTTTAGGCACTCGTGTGACTTTCAATAATCGAAGCTCACGATGCGAGCGATCCACAACGCTCCGATGAGTTCAGAAGCGAGCATGCACCATAAAACCTGTGGGCGCTCGAACAGGATTTGGATGTACGCGGGATTGAGCCAACATACGGCGGCCAACAGTAGCGGCGGGAGCATGAGCAGCACCGCCGCCTGCGTTCGCCCCTCGGCCGTGAGCGCTCTCACCTTGCCGGCCAACTTGATCCGCTTGCGAACGACGGCCGAAAGGTTCTCCAGGATCAACACCGGGTTTCCGCCCGATTGCTGCAGCACGAGCAAAGCCACCACCAGCATTTGCAGCTCGGCGACGCCCGTGCGTTGCGCCAGGTCGCGCAGCGCCACTTCCGGCGGCAGCCCAAGGTTTTGTTGCTCGTGGCAATACGCGAATTCCTGCGCCAACAGTCCTTCGAAGTCGCGCGCTACGATTTGGAAAGCGCCTTGAATTGTCTGACCCGCGCGGATGGCACGGCTCATCATTTCGAATGCCTCGGGCAGCGCCATTCTCAGCTTGTGCACGCGCTGGCTGCGTTTGTACAGCACGGCGCTCGTCGGCAGAATCAACCCCGCCAGCGCGGCTCCCGCGCTGAGAAACCAGTCGCGCGAGAAAATCAACGTCGCCGCGCCTCCCAACGCTGCCGCCGCGACTGAGATACCTACCAACGTCTCGGAGGTGATCGGCAAGCCGGACTGTTCGACGGCCGACTGAAATCGCACGCGGAGACTGGGAGCGGCGTGTGACGTCTCATCCGCCAGCAGGTGCAAATCTTTGAACAAAGGCGACTTGCTGGCCCGTTCCCGGAGCCGCGAGCGAAACTCATCGTCCAGTCGCGATTTGATTGCAAAACGGTCGCGAAAGTAGAGGTCGTAGACGATCCCCCCGATGCCGGCGATGGCCGTCGTAGCCGCGATAAAACTCAAATAGGTTATCGTCGAGTCGGACATGGCAGCACCCGTTAAAACGTTTGCACGTTGGAGTGATTGAACTCGTCGAACCTGTCGATCATCAATTTTCGACGCTCGAACATCGACAGCGGCAGATCGATGCCGCACGCCTTCAATCGAGTCAGGCACCTGGGGAGGATGCCGGTCGCGTGGAAGTCACCTGCGGCGACGCGGTTCTCGTCGATGCCGGTCTGCTCGAATTTGAAGATGTCGTGCATGTTGATGACATCGCCCTGCGCGCCGGTGATCTCCGAGACCTGCATGATCTTTCGGTTGCCGCCGGTCAACCGCGCCACTTGTACGACAATGTGGACGGCCGAGGCGATTTGCCGATGGATGAACCAATTGGGTAGATCGTTGCCGGCCATTCCGACAAGCATTTCGAGACGATTGATGGCATCACGAGTGTCGTTGGCGTGAATCGTGGTGAGGCTGCCGTCGTGCCCGGTGCTCATGGCCTGGAGCATGTCGAACGCCTCCCCGCCGCGGCACTCGCCCACAATGATCCGGTCGGGCCGCATTCGCAGCGAGTTGCGCAGCAGATCGCGCGTCGTGACTTCGCCCTTGCCTTCGAGATTCGCGGGGCGGGTTTCCATCCGCGCGACGTGAGGCTGCTGCAAGCGCAACTCTGCGGCGTCTTCGATGGTAGCGACCCGCTCGTCGTTGGAAATGTACCCCGACAGCATGTTTAAGAGAGTCGTCTTGCCGCCACCGGTACCACCCGACACCACGATGTTCAGCCGCGCCTTAACGCAGGCCGCGAGAAAGTCGACGATTTCCGTGGTCGCCGATTGCCGGCGGATCAGGTCGCCGGCCATCAGCGGGCGGTTCGAGAACCGGCGAATCGAAACCAGGGCGCCGTCCAACGCCAGCGGACGGATCACGGCGTTCACGCGGCTGCCGTCCTGCAGGCGGGCATCGACCATCGGGCTCGATTCATCGAGCCTTCGGCCGATGCGGCTGGCGATGCGCTGCACGATTTCGACCAGGTGCTGTTCGTCATGAAACGTGACGCTGCTGGGTTCGAGGCGGCCGCGTCTTTCCACATACACCGTCTTCGGTCCGTTGATCAGGATGTCCGAGATGGTCGGGTCGCGAAGCAGCGGCTCCAGCGGTCCCAGGCCGAGCGTCTCGTCGATCAGCTCGTCGATGAGCTGCTTGCGTTCGGTATGATTGAGCAGATCGGTCCGGTAGCTGCAGAGCTCTTCGGCCCCGCGTCGCAGCTCCTGGCGCAGCTCGTAGTCGTTCATCGTGCCGATGGCCGACATGTCGATGCTGGCGACCAGCCGCTTGTGCAGGTCCTTTTTGAGAGCGCGGATGCGGTCCGTGTTCGCCACTTCGGCAACAAGAGTCGTGGGATCGGCTTCAGCATTCAGGCGGAACATGAATCACTCGATCTAAATGCCTTTACGTTCCAGCGTACGCGGGAATTCCATTCGTCACGGCCTTCGCAATCTCGCCAATGGCGATCGAGAGCTTCGACTTGGGCGCTGACAGCACGGCAGGCGTTCCCCGGTTGAGCGACAGCACGGCCGTCTTCGGATCATCGGGCACAAAGTACGAGAATTTCATCCCCAGGGCCTCTTCGGCCTGGCCAACCGGCAACTCTTTCGGACGACCGTACTTGTTGACGACGATTTGAATCTTGCCTGGATCGAGGCCCGCATTCTTCAGGTAGTCGATGGCGCGGCGCGCGTTGCGAAGCGACGTGAAGTCGAGTCGAAGCACGAACAAAACCGACTCGCTCATTTGCAGGACCTGGAACTGCTCCTGGTGAAAGAAATCTTCCAGGTCCACAACAACGAACGGAAACAATGACTGGGCGTACCGCATGATTCGTTCGGCCGCCTCGGACGTAATCTTCTGAACCTCGGAGAACGCCTGCGGCGCCGCCAACAGGTGAACTCCCGACTCGTGAGGAAGCATCGATTGTTCGAACATTCCTTGATCGAGCCGCTGCAGGTTGCGGCAAAGGTCGTTGATCGTAAATCGCGGTTTGATGTTTAAGAACGACACGAGGTCGCCCCGGCGAAGGTCCATGTCGCACAGGGCACAGCGTCCATGTTTTTGCGCCAACATGACGGCAAGATTGACCGCGAGAAAGCTGCACCCGCTTCCCCCGCTCGGTGAGATCAAGGACACGATCCGTCCCTGGCTGGTCGGTCGGTCGGCGATGGCGCGCAAACGGCTTAGAAACTCACCCAGTTGGTGTTCGAGGTCGCCTTCGGAGTCGAGATAGTCGTCGGGGCCGGAATGGATGACGCGCAAGATCTCCCTTGGATCGCGTGCAGCGCCGATCGCAACAATGGGAGCGCTGGTGGTCCGACGCAATTGCTGCAAGACCGCCAACGACTGGTCGAGGCTGCTCGACATCACCAGCAGGATGACCTGCGGCTTAGGCTCCTCAGCGGCCACGACCTCCGGTGCGGAGTCGACGGAGACGACCCAGCGCAATGGGCAATCGGTTCCATCGGCGAGGAGGATATTCCTTAGCCGCGTCGCAATGCTCTGGTCGTCGCTGGCAATAAGTGCGCGCATAGGGACAGCAAATTTTCGATGGTTGAGGGGTGCCGCCAACGCTCGCCGATAGCAGACCAAGCCTGCTGGCGAACGATTTCGGTGTGTCGTGGGTTACGTTGTGCGAGCCGCCATGCGGGGAGATCTCCTGCCGAAGGCTAGGTCTGGATCACGACGTTGTCAAACAGCAACTTGCCGCCGAAGACGGCACAATCGTTCCAATCGTTAATCTGATGTCGTTCGGCATCGTGCGACCAAGCGCAGCGTGCAGGAACGGGTTGTTTCTGCCGGCTATCACCTCACCGTACTGCACCGACTGGGCGACATTCCTATGAGCTAACCTTCAAACGTGATTGCGACAACCGCTGTCAACTCAGTAGCGGACTCACCGCCGCAAGCGGGGATGCCGACCGACGGACCATTGCATCTATGCGCCGAAATTGCGTTGGCCCTGCACGGCGATAAAAACGCCAACAGTCTCCTCGATCGACTGGTTCGCGCGATCCAAAAGCACCTCGACGCGGTGGCGGCTTGCTGCTGGCTGCTCGAGCGCAATGAGAACCTGCTGCGACCGGCTGCCCGCGTGGGCTGCGATCTGCCATTCGACGGACTGAAGGCGCCTGTTCCAGTGGGTAAAACCGTGATTGGAGAGGTCGCGGCAAATCGAACGCCGGCGATTGTGAATGACCTGTCAAACACTCCGGACAGAGAAATAAGTGACTGGGCTCGACGCGAGGGCATCGTGTCATTCGCTTGCCTGCCGATCGATACAAGCAGCCGCCTGCTGGGCGTCGTGGCGCTGTTCGGTCGGCGCCCCTTCGATGCCGCAACGCTCTATGCCTTGAATACGACTCAGCGGATGGTTGCTACGGAAATCGAGCGACTCGAGGCCGACGCGGAGATAAAACGGTCGAACGAGTTTCTGCAATCGTTGGTCCGCTCGGCGCCCGTTGCCGTCGTGGGACTGGATCAGCGGCAAAACGTCACGCTCTGGAATCCTGAGGCCGAGCGCGCTTTCGGTTGGACGCGCAACGACGTGTTGGGGCGTCCTTACACCATTGTTCCCGCCGAATGCCGAGAGGCCTTTGACGCCCATCTCCACGAAGTTTTGGCGGGGCACCGTTTGCAGAGAATTGAAACGATTCGACAACATGCCGACGGCAGCCCGGTTCCCGTGCAGGCGGCCATGTCGCCGATATACGCCGTCGACGGCACCGTCGATGGCGTCGTTGAGATCCTGGGCGACCTCACCAGGCAAAAAGACGCCGAACGCTGCCTGCGGACCCAATTGGCTGTGTCGAATGTGCTCGCGGCAACGGAAACACTCGACGACGCTGCCACGCAGGCTCTTCGCGCTACGTGTGAGAACCTGGGTTGGTCGTGCGGCGAGTTGTGGCTACGGCCCGCCGCTGACAAGGATCTCGCTCGCGCTGCGTTTGTCAGCGTTGCCGGAACGAGCGTCGAACGATTCCAGTCGGTGACTCCCGCGAATGAATCGCAGCCGGGGCAGGGCATCATCGGGAGCATCGCGTCAAGCGGCGAGGCCGTCTGGCACTGCGAACTGTCGCAACTCACCCATTCGACACGGGCCGCTTTGGCGCAGCGCGACGGATTGTTGGCCGCCATTGGCGCACCCATAGTTCACGCAGACGTGATGCGTGGCGTGATTTGCTTTTTCGGAGACAGCATACGTAAACCCGACGCGAGTTTGCGGGAGCTGATGTCCAATATCGCAAACCAGTTCGCGCAGTTTCTGGAACGTCAGGACACCCGCGCCTCGCTCCGCGCAACGCAGGAGAACTTGCTGCAGTCGCAGAAGATGGATGCGATCGGGCTGCTGGCGGGCGGCGTGGCCCACGACTTCAACAACATTCTGTCGGTGATTATCGCCTACAGTGAACTGGGGCTCGAAGAAATCGACGCGGAACACTCCTTGCGAGAACCGCTCTTTGAGATCAACGCCGCCGGCCAGCGGGCGGCGGCCCTCACGCGCCAGCTTCTGGCCTTCAGTCGCAAACAGGTCTTTAAACCGACCGAGGTTGATCTCAACCGGCTCGCCGAAGACATGGACAAGATGCTGCGTCGGCTGGTGGGGCCGAGCATCGCGTACGAAACGGCGCTGTCGCGTCCGCTTTACCGCGTGAAAGCCGACGCCGCCCAATTAGAGCAGGTGCTGCTCAATCTCGCCGTCAACGCGCGAGACGCGATGCCGGACGGCGGGCAGATTCGGATTGAGACGCGCAATGCCGATCTTGACGCATTGTCGATGCCGTCGCAGGTCCGCGCCGAGCCCGGCTCCTATGCCGTCCTGTCGGTCTCCGACACCGGTTGCGGGATGGACGAGGCCACGCAGGCTCGAATCTTCGAGCCCTTCTTTACCACGAAGGCCCCCGGCAAAGGGACGGGCATGGGACTCTCGACCGTCTACGGCATCGTTCAGCAGAGCGGCGGATTCATCATCCTCGACAGCAAACCGGGCAAAGGAACGACGTTCGCCGTGTATCTGCCGCGGGTCAAGGAAGCGCTCGCGACTCAACAGGTCGACGCGCAGCCCACCGAGTTGCCCCGCGGCAGCGAGACGGTGCTTGTCGTCGAGAACGAGGACACCGTTCGCGGAGTGGTGCGGCGAATTTTGGAACTGCGAGGTTACACGATCCTGGAAGCGCGCCACGGCGGCGAAGCGGTCGACATTTTGAAGGAGCGCGACGGAGCGGTCGACCTGGTTCTGTCGGACATTCTAATGCCCGTCCTGAACGGGTTCGCCCTGGCGAAGCACATGCAGACGGAGTACCCGCACGTCAAGCTGCTCTTCATGTCAGGCTACGCCGATTTGCCGACAGAAGCGGATGCTCGGCTGGTCGAAGGGGAAAACTTCCTGCAAAAGCCGTTCACCAGCGCAGCGCTTGTTCGCAAGGTGCACGCGGTCTTGAGCGCCCAACGCACGTCATAATTTCGGGCAATGGCTACCGCTGTAAATGCGTGCCAGCGAGGGTGCCACTGGCGTCGAAAATGGGTGCCACTGGCGTCTCGCCAGTGCTCTTCCCGATAAAGAACCCGGCCGCCTTTTCCTCGAATCGTGCGCGCAGCTTGCACGCTCGTCCTGCGTCAGCAGCACGCGGGCGCGTCGTACACCGGTCCAGCTTGGCTCTTTCGGGATGTTGTGCGTTATAACGGTACCGTCTCCACGCCTGATGTCATGTACGTTTTGCGACGCAGTAAGAGAGCTTAACCATGTCCAAGCGCGTGTTGGTCCTTTCGGCGTCAGTCGGTGCGGGGCACTTGCGGGCGGCACAAGCCGTCGAGTTGGCACTCAAGCAGCTCGATCCCTCGGCGGTCGTGAAAAATCTCGACGTGCTCGAATTGACGAACGCCGCTTTCCGTCGCGTGTACGGCCGAGCGTATCTTGACCTCGTCAACAAAGCGCCGCACGTGCTGGGGTATTTCTACGACTTGTTGGACCGGCCGACCTCGCCGCGGCACAAAGGCGACAAGCTGAGACTGGCCGTCGAAAAGCTGAACATGATGCGGTTTTTGCGGTTCCTCGAATCGCAAGAGTGGGACATCATCGTCAACACGCACTTTTTGCCAGCCGAGTTGATCGCATCGCTGCGGAAAAAGGGAAAACTCGCCACGCCGCATTTCACGGTCACCACCGATTTCGAAACGCATCGGTTGTGGGTCAACCAGCCATGCGATCACTACTTCACCGCGACCGACGAAGGGGCCGCATACCTGACGCATTGGGGCGTGCCGGACGGCGACGTCACGGTCACCGGCATCCCCATTCATCCCGTCTTCAGCCAGCCCAAGGATCGAGGCGCGTGTCTCCAGCGGCAGGGTCTCGTGGGCGATCGGCCGATTGTGTTACAACTGGCCGGCGGTTTCGGCGTGGGGCCTATCGAGCTGATCTTCCACAACCTTGCGGCGATCGAGGTGCCGTTGGAAATCGTGGTCGTCACCGGCCGCAACGAGGAAGCGAAGGCACAGCTTGAACGCGCGAGCGTGCCCGAGCGGCATCGCGTGATGGTTTGCGGATTCACCGATCAAATCGACGAGCTGATGGCGGTGGCCGATATTGTCGTCTCGAAGCCGGGCGGGCTGACAACGTCGGAAGTCCTCGCCCGCGGTGCGGCAATGGCGGTGATCAATCCCATTCCGGGCCAGGAGAGCCGCAATAGCGATTTTCTGTTGGAGAACGGCGCCGCAATCAAAATCAACAACATTGCCACCCTCGCCCATAAGCTCACGCCGCTGCTCCGCGAGCCCTCGCGCTTGGCTCGGCTGAAAGAAAACGCGCGGCGTATCGGCAAGCCGCAAGCGGCATTCGACGTGGCTCGCAAAGCGCTCGATTGGCCGGTGCGATGACTCTTGCTGCGCGAGGCAACGTCACGTATGGTGTTTGCCGGACGCATTACCTTGGATCGATAGCCTTGGCGGTTTTATGACGGAGCACTCGCCGGCGCCAAACGAACCTGCAGGTCAATCTCCGCCCGGCCGCGGCGAAGTTCGGCCCGCGCACCGCAGGCGGTCCCTGTTCGAACCATTTGGAAAGGGGCCGTGGGCGACGTGGCAGCGGATGCCGCTGTATCTGCGAATTCTCGCCGCGGTCGTTGTTGGGGTGATCGTCGGCGTCGTCCTTGGCCCGCGCGCCTGGCCCTTGGAGATTCCCAGCAAGCTCGTCTTGAGACTTCTCAGCGCGCTGGCGACTCCGTTGATTCTGCTGGCAGTGGTGCAGGCGCTGATGCACGCGGAAGTTCCGCGCGGCAGCGGATTCAAACTGCTCCGCCTGCTGCTGCTGAACACACTGGTCGCCATCAGCATCGGTTTGCTGGTGGCCAATGTCGTTCGGCCGGGACACTGGGCGGGTTCTGAGCCAGAGTCTGAAGCCCCCGACACAGCCCCGGCAATACCGCCCGCGCTCGAACAGTTCCTCGATAGCATTCCCAAAAGCCTGCTCGGACCGCTAGGGGACGGAGGGAAGGTGATCAGCGCCATTCTGCTGGCAATCGCCTTCGGTGTCGCGTTGCGAGGCGTCAAGCACGAGAAGATCAACACGGTCGCCGACCTGGTCACCGTCGGATTCAACGTGCTCATCGTCTTATTGCACTGGATCATCGCGGTCATTCCCTTGGCCGTATTCGGCATCGTGGCGAGCATTGTCGGCACGAAGGGTTTTGGCGCGTTCGCGGGACTCGGCGCGTTTGTCATCGCCGTACTGATCGCGCTGGCGCTGCAGGTCTCGTATTACCTCGTCCGCATTCGCTTCGGGTCGTGGGCCCGACCCTCGCACGTGATTCGCGGCATGCGCGATGCGCTGGTGATGGCCTTCTCGACGGCCAGCTCGACCGCGACCATGCCGGTCACGTATGCCTGTTTGCGCGAAAAGGTCGGACTGCGCGAACGTTCGGCCAGCCTGGGCGCCCTTGTGGGGGCCAACTTCAACAACGACGGCACGGCCCTTTACGAGGCCATGGCCGCTCTGTTCATCAGCCAGATGCTGGGGATTGAGTTGAGCGTGTGGCAGCAGTTTCTCGTGGTTTTGACGAGCGTCGCCGCATCGGTGGGTGCAGCCGGAATCCCGGAAGCGGGAATCGTGACGATGACACTTGTGTTCGACGCGGTCGATCTCCCCGTGACGTACATCCCATTGCTACTGACGGTCGATTGGTTCCTCGACCGCTGCCGCACGGCCGTGAACGTGATGGGCGACGTGAACGTGAGCTGTTTGCTCGACGGCAAGTCGCCGGAGGCGATCGAAGTTCCGGTCGTGCCCACGACAGTAACTTAGTTCCCGCAATTCAGAACTTCATAACAGCCGCCTCCCGTGCGACGCTGCAAAGGGTAGAATTCGTAAGTGCTCGGCCCGTTGGGTGGCACTGGCGTCTCGCCAGTGCTCTTCTCGAAGATGCTACAGCCGCTTGAATTTCTTTCGCATGCAATACGGCGATACCGTGCAAGATCCAATCGGACGATGCGTACCGAATGCGAGCGAGGTCTCAATCGAAAGAAGCACTGGCGAGACGCCAGTGGCACCCATTCCGGCAAGAACTCACTTCTCAATTCGTGATGACACGCCATCATGCAAGAGCCGATACTTTTGACCCGTCCCGATCCCGATGATCGCCCGCGCGAACTCGAGCCGGAACTCGAATGGCTCGCGCACTGGATGGACAGTGCGTTTCAGATACCGGGCCTCGGAGTTCGCTTCGGGCTCGATGCACTCATCGGCCTTGTGCCGGGCCTGGGAGACACCCTCACGTCGATTGTTTCACTGTACATACTGGGAGCAGCCCGCAGGTACGGCGTCTCGCGCGTGACCATGCTGCGGATGGCGCTCAATATCGCCCTCGACTACGTGATCGGCGCCGTGCCGCTGGTGGGCGATCTCTTCGACGTGTATTGGAAAGCCAATCAGATGAACGTCGCACTCCTGCGGCGTCACGTGCTGGCGACGCCCGCAGAGCAACGCCGCGCCCGCTCGGGCGATCGACTGTTCGTCGCCGTCCTCATCGTCGTCCTGGTGCTTCTATTGGTCGGCAGCGTGACGCTGGTGTATTTGTTCGTCGGCTGGTTATGGCGATTGGCGTCGCCACGTGCATGATGAGCGCGCTGATTCCAAACAAACGCGATAGCCTCAACCAACAAGCAAGGCGGGAGGGCAGGGTATACTACAACTCGGCGCGCAGTCGCTCGAATGACTCGCGGAATCCTCTTTCGATATGATGCAATAAGCCCAAAGACTCTGAGGAAAGCCTTGAATGGCGATCGTTGTCAACGAGTGCCAGGTAACCGTGGAACGCGCCGGACGTCTGGACCGCGTCGTGCAGGAGTTGACAGGCCGTTCGCGCGCCGACGTCCGCGGGCTTCTCGATCGAGGGGGCGTTCGGCTCAACGGTGCGGCATGCACCGATGCGGGAACCCTCGTGAAGGCCGGAGACGCCGTGACCGTCCGGCACGATCCGCACGTTCGGTACCGCGCGCGGCCGCGCACTCGCGAGAGCCGCGCCTTTCGGCTCGTTTTTGAGGACGAGCACTTGATTGTGGTCGACAAGGACGCGGCGATACTGACCGTGCCCACGTCCCGCGGAGAAACCAACACGCTGCTCGACGCGGTGAACCGCCACGTGGCTCGGCAAAACCCGCGCGGCCGCGCGACGGCGATTCATCGGCTCGATCGAGGCACATCCGGACTGCTGGTGTTCGCCAAGAATCCGCGCGTCGCGCGAGAACTGCGCGACCAGTTTCGCGCCCGCAAAGCGGTGCGCGAGTACTGGGCCATTGTCGCCGGAACGCTTGATCAGCCGGCGGGGACATTCGAGAGCCGACTGGGAACTACCAAAAGCCTGCAGCGGTACTCGGCCCGCCCGGGCCAAGAGGGAGAGCGCGCCGTGACGCATTTTCGCGTCGAGCGTCGGCTGGCCGGGGCCACCTTCGTGCGAGTATGGCTCGAAACGGGACGACGAAACCAAATTCGCGTGCACTTTGCAGAGACCGGTCACCCCGTGCTGGGCGATAAGCGGTATCAACCGGAATTGGCGCATCACTCTGCTTGGAAGTCGAAACGCCTCGCCCTGCACGCCGCGGTGCTCGGCTTCGAACACCCACAGACACGCCAGCCGTTGCGCTTCGAGTCGCCGCTGCCGGACGAATTCGCGCGGTTCCTTTCGCAGCGACGTTGAAGAAGCCCGGCTTTTTCAAAAAGCCGGGCTTCTGATAGAGTCTCAGATCTTGACGGTAACGGTCTTAACCTCGGTGTAGTTGGCCAGGCAGTACTCGCCGAGTTCGCGGCCGATGCCGGACATTTTGTAGCCGCCAAAGGGGGCCGCCGCGTCGAACACGTCGTAGCAGTTCACCCACACCGTGCCGGCGCGCAGCTTGGCCGCAATGGCGTGCGCCTTGGAAACGTCGCGCGTCCAGACGGCTGCCGCCAGGCCGTACGTCGTGGCGTTTGCCCGGCGAGTGACGTCCTCGACGTCTTTGAACGGAATGATGCTCATCACCGGGCCGAAGATCTCTTCCTGCGCGATCTTCATGTTGTCCTTGACGTCATCGAAAACGGTCGGCTCGATGAAGTAGCCATGTTCACCGATGCGTCCGCCGCCGCAAAGCATGCGAGCGCCCTCCTTGCGGCCGGACTCGATGTAACCCATGACTTTCTCGAACTGCTCGTCGGAAACTTGCGGCCCTTGCTCCGTCTCGGGGTCGAACGGATCTCCCACTTTGCGGGCTTTCGCCAGCGAGAGAACTTTGTCGACGAATTGCTTGTGGATCGACGCCTCGACGAACACCCGGCTGCCGGCACAGCAGCATTGCCCCTGGTTGAAGAACAAGCCGAAATACGCGCCCTGAACCGCTTCATCGAGGTCGGTGTCGGCAAACACGATGTTCGGGCTCTTGCCGCCGAGCTCGAGCGTCACGCGTTTCAGGTTCGTTTGGGCGGCCGCCTCCATGATGAGCTTGCCGACCTCGGTCGAACCCGTGAAGGCGACCTTGTCGATGTTGGGATGCCGTGCGATGGCCTGTCCCGCCGTGGGTCCGTAACCGGGCAACAGGTTGACAACGCCGGGCGGAAAGCCGGCTTCGAGAATCAATTCGCCGACTCGCAGCGCGCTCAAAGGCGTCTGCTCGGCGGGCTTCATCACAACGGTGCAGCCGCATGCCAGAGCAGGGGCCAACTTCCAGGCCTGCATCAACAGCGGAAAATTCCAGGGGATGATCTGTCCCACGACGCCCACCGGCTCGTGTCGCGTGTAGCAGAAATACGGCCCGTTGACGGGAATCGTTTTGCCGTGAATCTTGTCGGCCCAACCGGCGTAATAGCGGTAGCAGGCAATGGTGAGCGGCAAATCGGCATTCATCGAATCGGAGATGGGTTTGCCGTTGTCGTAGGTCTCGAGGGCCGCGAGCTCGTCCTTGTTCTGCTCGATCAGGTCGGCAAGCCGGTTGAGCAACATCCCGCGCTGCGACCCCGACATTTGCGACCAGGGTCCGCTGTCGAAGGCTCGCCGCGCCGCTTCGACCGCTTTATCGACGTCGGCCTTGTCCGCTTCGGCGACTTTCGCGATGACCTCGCCGGTGGCCGGGTTGATTGTCTCGAACGTCTTACCGCTGGCGGCATCGACCCACTTTCCGTCGATGAGGAGTTTGGTTTGACGAATTTTTGGAAGGCTCCGTTTTTTCGATCCCGCAGCAGCAGAACTTGCAGTGGCGGTCGCCATGATTTCTCTCCTTCGCGCGCTTTGATTAACGGCCGAGAACAGCCTGCCGTGGATAGGTTGCGAACGGCCGTTTGGCCGAACTACTCAAATTGTATCGCGGATGCCACCGAATCGGCAATGACGGTGCACCTTGCACCTTCCCGGCGGTGCGACGCGTCGACATGCAGTCAGGGTGGCTGGGGTCGAGCCGGCAGGCTCGC
>JBBDVZ010000301.1:0-1727 GCA_040903115.1 Planctomycetaceae bacterium | reverse complement strand
GCCCCCAGTTCGTCGTGCTGGGGGCACGCTGGCGCGTGACCCCAGGCACCCTCAGAAGCCCGGACGTGCAGTCAATCGATGGAATGGATCACGGTGGTGGATTCGCTTACAATTTCCCGCGACGAGCGGGCTGGCACGACCTTCGCGCAACTAGCGACCGTTAACCGAGTGAAATTATGAAATTGGAGCGTGCACCGCTAATATTCGCCGTCCTGGCGATTTCCGTGCACAACGCGGACGCCGAGGACTGGCCGCAATGGCGCGGGCCTCGCGGCGACGGCACCTGGAACGCGCCCGACGTCGTCGAAAAATGGCCGGAAAACGGCCTGCGAACCGTTTGGAAGCAGCCGAGCGGCGGGGGGTACGCCGGAGTCATTGTCGCCGAAGGGCGAGTTTACAACGCCGACCGGATCAAGGAGCCCAAAGAGATCGAGCGGCTGCAATGCTTCGACGTCGTGACCGGCAATTTGTTTTGGACGCACGCCGATCCGGTCGAATATGGCATGCTCGATTACGGCAACGGCCCGCGTGCGGCACCCACCGTCGTCGACGGAAAGGTGTTCACCGTCGGCGCCGTGGGCCAACTGACCTGTCTCGACGCGACGACCGGCGCGCCGGTCTGGTCGAAGCACTTGGTCAGCGACTTTCACGGGCGAATGCCGACTTGGGGCTTTGCGGCGTCGCCTTTCGTCTACGGCGATTTTGTGATTGTCACCCCGGGCGCCGCTGAAGGCGGAAGCATCGTCGCCCTTGACCGTGATACCGGCAACATTGCGTGGAAGTGCCTCTCCGACGAATCGACCTACGCAACGCCGATTCTTGTGCGGCACGGCAATCGCGATCAGCTCATCTGCTGGACACCCTCTCACATCCGTTCGCTCGACCCGCGGTCCGGCACCGTGTTGTGGTCCGTCCCGTATGCGGTCAATCTGGGAGTTTCGATCGCAACGCCCAACTTTCATCGAGACACCGTCGTCGTGAGCGGATATTGGGACGGCGCCCGTGGAATTCGACTCGGTTCAACCGCCAACGATGCCAAGCTCGCCTGGGAAAGCCGCCAGGAGTTGTGCGGCTTGATGTCTCAGCCGCTGTGCCGCAATGGGTACGGTTATTTGCTCACGAAGAGTCTCGGCCTCGTGTGCTTTGACATTGCGACGGGGAAGAAGGTGTGGGATGACGGCAATCAATTGACGCCGCGCGGCCGCAACCCGCAAGCGACGCTTGTCTGGTTGAACAACGTGCCCGATGTGCTTCGCAGTGACCGGGAGGAAACCCCCGACCGTGCGATCATCCTGAACTCCGACGGCGAGCTAATCCTCGCAACCCTGAACCGGGAAGGCTATCACGAACAATCGCGGACGAAAATTATCGGCGAAACGTGGGCCCATCCCGCCTATGCCGGCCGTCACGTCTTCGCGCGCAGCGACAGCGAGCTCATCTGCGTCGAGTTGCCGACGGTTGAGAAGTGACGCGTGACGACAAACGTTCTCAACTCCCTCAGGTTTCGCGGCGAGCTGCGGCCCTCGCAACGTGAGGTGGTCGAGCTGGCCAGGCAATTGCTGGCGAAAGGCCGACGCCGGCTGCACATTGTCGCGCCGCCCGGCTCGGGCAAAACGGTGCTGGGTCTGTATCTGTGGGCGGAACAGCTCCGCTGCCCCGCGCTGGTGCTTTCACCGAACTCGGCCATCCAGGCGCAATGGGCCTCGCGCACTTCGCTTTTTGATTTC